>JAYTVE010000411.1:0-15208 GCA_043744185.1 Gemmatimonadota bacterium
TGCGGCTTTGACCGATCCCACCCGCTACCCCATCCCCGCCGCGCGCCACACTGTCGAGCAGGTCATCGACCGCAGCCGCTTCCTCGCCACGCTCGACCGCGCCGCCACGCCCGACGAGGCACACGCCGTGCTCCGAGAGGTGGCGGCGCTCCACCCCGACGCCACCCATCACGCGCTCGCCTTCGTCGCGGGGCCACCCGGAAGCACCACACACGTCGGCATGAGCGACGCTGGCGAGCCACACGGCACCGCCGGCCGGCCGATGCTCACGGTGCTGCTCCATGGCGGCGTTGGCGACATCGTGGCCGTTTGCACGCGCTGGTACGGTGGCACCAAGCTCGGCACCGGAGGCCTCGCGCGCGCGTACGGCGGCACGGTGCACCTGGCGCTGCGGTCGCTGCCGCGCGCCGAGCACGTGGACCTCGTGCCGGTGGAGATCATCATCTCCTATCCGTACGTCACCGTGACGCAGCAACTGATGGCGACACACGAAGTGACCGTCGACGCACAGGAGTTCGGCGCCGAGGTGCGGTTCCGCTTGCGACTGCCCGTGAACAACGCGGAGCCCTTCACGAACGCACTTCGAAACGCCACGCACGGCACGGCCCGATTCGAGTCGCCGGCGTAGCTGTCCGCGCGTCGGCAGGCTACTCTATGGCCATGACGCACTCCCACGCCTCCGCCGCACCCACCGCCGCGCCTCGACGTGGCGCACTCGCGCTTGTCCCGGGCGTATCGCGGGGCCTGCTGCTCGCGCTCACCTTGGCGCTCGCACCGGTCCTCGCGCTCGGCTCCCCGCTTCACGCGCAGGTCAACGAAGCCCGCACCCGATGGGATCGCCTCTGCCAGATTCGCCGCGAGAAGTTCGACCGCATCCTTCCCGAGGCCATGCGCGAGAACGGCGTCGACATGTGGATCGTCGCCATGCGAGAGGGGAACTACGAGCCGCAGTGGGAGCTGCTCGGCCGCGGCTACGTCGGTGACATCGGTTACTACGTCTTTACCGACAAGGGCGGCGATCGCATCGAGCGCGCGGCACTGGGCATCGAGGATCATCACCGCCAAGCGTGCGGCGCATACGACATCCCCGATGGCGCACCCGACCTCGCCGCGTTCGTGAAGGCGCGCAATCCGAAGCGCATCGCCCTCGACTTCGCCGAGGAGATCGGCCGCGCTGACGGTCTCTCGCATTCGCTCTACCAGCACATCACGAAGACGCTCGGCCCCGACTTCACCAGCCGCATCGTCAGCGCAGAAAAGCTCATCTCCGACTTCACGTCGCGCCGCGTCGCGTCCGAGATCGTCGCCTTCGGCGAGGCCGGCGAGATGGGACGTCAACTGCTCGAGCGCGCACTCTCCAACGAGGTGATCACGCCGGGCAAGACTACGCTCGCCGACGTGGCGTGGTGGCTCGAGGAGCAGATGCAGCAGCGGCGACTGGGCTCGTCCTTCGAGGTGCCGAGCGTCTACATCACCGGCCCCAGCGGCATCGAAGCCACGTCCTCGGATCGCGTCATCCAGCGCGGCGACATCGTCATGATCGACTACGGCGTGGGCTACCTCGGCATGTGGACCGACCAGAAGCGCATTGCCTACATCCTCAAGGACGGCGAGACCACGACGCCGGCGTGGCTGCAGCACGCCTTCGACGAAGCGCTCAAGGTGCGTGGCATCATCCAGAAGACTATCAGGGCCGGCACCACCGCACAGGTGATGCTCAAAGTCACTGAAGACGCGATCGCCAAGGGTGGCTTCCGCAAGGCGGCGGCATTCAACACGATCGCCAGCGACAACGCGACGGAGTTCTACATCGGTTGCCACTCGGTGGGCGATTGGGGGCACGGACTCGGACCCTCCATCGCCTTTTTCAATCCGAAGCGGCAGACGTTCGAGATTCGGCCGAGCAACCTCTTCTCGATCGAGCTGTTCGCGTGGGTACCGGTGCCGGAGTGGGGCGGCAAGAAGCTGCGCATTCCGCTCGAGGACGACGCGATCGTCACGGCGCGGGGCATCGAGTGGGTCTATCCGGTAAACCAGCGACTGCGCCTCGTGCGCTGACCCCCGCACGGGCGGGTGCGCCGGAGCGCGGTGACCGCTAAAATCCGTCAGTCACCGCGTTCTCCCCACCGCACGGTATCCGCCATCATGTACGGTCTCGTCCTCACGCTCCACTCGCTCACGCGCTGGATCGCCGTTGTGCTCGCCGTGCTCGCCCTCGTGCGCGGCGCCACCGGCGGCTCCGCTCCGTGGTCGTCCGCCGACGAGACGCCGCGCCGGTTCTTTCCACACGCGATGACGCTGCAGCTCGTGCTCGGCCTCGTGCTCTGGTTCATCTCGCCGCTCATCGCGGTTGCCCGCAGCAACATGGGCGCGGCCATGAAGGATCCCTCGCTCCGCTACTTCACCGTCGAGCACGCCACCGTCATGCTCATCGCGCTCACGTTGGCGCACATCGGCGCTGCGCGCACCCGTCGCGCGACCGACCCGGCTGCGAAGCGTCGCACGATGCTCATCTTCTTCGGCCTGGCCACCGCGTGCGTGCTGTACGGTGTTCCGTGGGCCAGCCGCCCGCTCGTTCGCATGGGCGCACCGGCCGAGGCACCGGCCGCCTCGGCGGCGCTGTGAGACTGCCCGTGCGTCGCGGGCTGCTGCTTCTTGTGGCAGCCGTCGCGGCGGTCGCTGGCATGAGCGCGCAGCTCGCAGCGCACGACACCTGGTTGCTGCCGTCCTCCCTGCGCGTTCCTGTCGGTCAGAAGGTCACGCTTCATCTCACCAGCGGCGTGCAGTTCGCCGCGGACGATTTCGCGATCAATCCAGGCCGCATCCTGCGCGCCGATGTGCGCCTCGCGGGCAACACGAGTCCGCTCGCGGAGCGCACGCGCAGCGACAACGCCACGCTGTACCGATGGACGCCCCCCCGGGCCGGCGTTGCCGCGCTCGCCGTCGAGCTCTCGCCCAAGGTGCTCACGCTTGAACCGAAGCTCATCAGCGTCTATCTCGATGAGATCGGCGCCACGCGTGAGACACGCGCCGCTTGGGACGCGATCCCGGCTCCCAAGCAATGGCGTGAGTCGTACGTGAAGCACGCGGCCACCTTCGTGCGCGTGGGCGCCACCGCCGATACCGGCTGGCGAGCGCCCCTCGGGTTGGGCTTCGAACTGCAACCCCTCGCCGACCCAACTGCCCTCACGCCGGGTCAGACGCTCGATATCCGCGTCACGCGACTCGGAGCTCCGCTCGCGCAACAGCCGGTCACCATCCGACGGGAGGGCGACAGCGCCGTCACCGTCACCACCAGCGATGCGACCGGTCGCGTCACGCTTCGCTTCCCGACTGCCGGACGCTACCTCGTGGCCGCCACGCAACTTCGGCGCGCCACACGCCGCAACCTCGAGTGGGAAAGCGACTTCGCCACCTTGACGCTGGCCGCAAGCGCGCCGCGCTAGACCGCATCGAGTACGTGGTCTGGCGCGATCGGCGGGAAACGCTGATCACGCGCTACAAGCGCGCCACGAACCCCTCGACCAGCGTCTCGAACGCCGCACTCGCGGCGCGCCCTGCCTCCACAACTTCGGCGTGGCTGAGTGGCACCGGCGAGATCCCTGCCGCCTGGTTGCTGATCAGCGACACCCCCGCGACGCGCATCCCCATCGCGCGCGCAACCACGACCTCGGGCACCGTGCTCATGCCGGTCGCGTCGACCCCCAGTTTCTCGAGCATGCGCACTTCGGCCGGCGTCTCGTACGCCGGGCCGAGCGAGCCCGCGTAGATGCCGTCCCTCAGCGCAATGCCTTTCGCGCGCGCGACCTCGTGCAACAGCGCCCGCAGCGCCGGATCGTAGGGTGCCGACATGTCGGGAAACCGCTCGTCTCCAAATTGAACGCGTCCGATGAGCGGATTGCGGAACATGAGGTTGATGTGATCCGCGATCACCATCAGGTCGCCGGAGTTGAACGTGCGCCGTACGCCACCCGCCGCATTCGACACGAACAGCACCGGCGCGCCCAACGCATGCAGCACGCGCACGGGAAAGCCGGCGAGCGCGGCATCGTGCCCCTCGTACATGTGAAAGCGACCGGCCAAACAGAGCACGCGCCGTCCGGCCAGCGTGCCCGCGATCAGTGAGCCATCATGACCCGCCACTGTTGCCGGTGGGAAGCCGGGAATCTCCGCGTAGGGCACGCGCACGGCGCCGTCGATCTTCGCGGCGAGCCCGCCCAGTCCCGAGCCGAGAACTATCGCGCAAGCGGGCGCCGCCGCCCCGATGCGCGCTTGCACGGCGTCCGCACTCGCGCGCGCTGCGTCCGCCCCGAACGTCATCGACACCGCGCTCATCGCGCGCTCACGTCGTGAACGCGCGCAGCGCGTCGATCTCCGCGCTCACGCCTGCCACGAGCGCCTTCCGTTCGGACAACGGCAGGAAGCAGCTCTGGAAACCGTTCATCGCCACGCTGCACAATTCGTCCAGCGTGAAGCCGAGGTGCACGTTGGCCGCCGCGTACTCGTCGGTGAGCGTCACCGCGCTCATCAGGCGATTGTCGGTGTTGAGGACCACGTTGAGGCCGAGGTCGAAGTAGCGACGCATCGGGTGCTCCGCATACGTCGGCGACACGCGCGTCTGCACGTTGCTCGTGAGGCAGAGCTCGAGCGGAATGCGGTGGTTGCCCACGTAGTCCACGAGCGACGGATCCTCGATCAGGCGCGTCGCGTGACCGACGCGCTGCGCGCCGCACTGGTGCACGGCGTCGCGGATCGACTCCGGACCGTCGCCCTCGCCTGCGTGGCAGGTGCACGCCACGTCGTGCTCGCGCGCATGGCGGAAGGCGGCAACGTGCTGCGACGCGGGGAAGCCCGCTTCCGCCCCGGCCAGATCGAACCCCACGACACCGCGCGCGCGATACTGCACGGCGAGCCGTGCCAGCTCGAGCGAGACCGTCGGCTCGTGCGTGCGCAACGCCGTGATGATCGTGCGCGCCACGATTCCCGTTTCCCGTTCCGCCCGAGCCAGCCCGCGCAGCGGCGCCTCGACCGTGGCGCCGAGTTCGAGCCCGCCGCGCTGGTTGAGCACCGGGCAATAGCGCACCTCGAGGTAGCGGACGCCGTCGGCCGCCGCGTCCATCCCGAGTTCGTACGCAATCCGCTCGAGCGCCGACTCGGACTGCATCACGCCCAGCGTCACTTCGAACCGCTCCAGATAGTCCTCGAGGTGACGCGCATCGAGCACGTGCATGTAGGCCGCGAGCGCATCGGCGCTCGCACGCGGCATCGCCACGCCGCACTCCTGTCCGAGTTCGATCAACGTCGAGGCGCGCACCGAACCGTCGAGGTGGCAATGCAACTCCGCCTTCGGCAGTCGGCGCAGTAGGTCACGATCGATCGTGGCGGGCGCCGACCGTTCGTGATGCACGCTCACGCGGTGTCCTCGCGGGTGCCCGCGCGCACGATGCGGTAGATCGCGCCGGCATAGGCGGCGCCGTCAGGTGTCGTCACGATACCCCGGCTATCCGTGATGGCGCGCTCGCCGGCGCGCACCTGCACCGCCACGGCGGCGTCCCAGGCGGCTACGGCGTCGGCGGCGGTCGCCCCCGGAGCCACGTTGACGGGAGCATTATTCACGTACACCCGGATGACCGGGCCAGAGGCGTTGTCCATCTGGGGAATCTAGCCGCCCCCCAAGCCAGGGAGGGACCCCGGCCAGCTTGTTGCAGGGTGAGGAGTTAGCCCACATCGCACGTGACCGCAGGCGTTGCGCGTCATCACCCGGTACGGAACCTTTACAGGTCGGCTCTTCGCTTCTCGTTACAAACCCCGCATCCTTCATCGAGTCGTGAACGCTCCAACGCCTGCAGTCCGAAAGCCGCTTCTGATTGGCATCGCCGGTGGCACCGGCTCCGGCAAGTCCACCGTCGCGCGCAATGTGGCGGCGGCGTTGGGCAAGCGTGAGGTCGCGTTCATCGAAATGGATGCGTATTACCGGGATCTCCACGAGATGCCGATGGACGACCGCAAACGGCGCAACTTCGACCATCCGGATGCGTTCGACCTCGACCTCCTCACGGAGAACCTGGCACAGTTGGCGGCGGGTCAGGCGGTTGAGGCCCCAGTCTACGACTTCAAGGCTCATCTCCGTTCCACCGTGGTCCGGCTCGTCGAACCGACCGCCGTCGTCGTTGTCGATGGCATCCTTCTCTTCGCGGAAGAACGACTGCGACAGCTGCTCGACGTAAAGGTGTTCGTGGATGCCGATGCGGACGTGCGCCTCGGGCGGCGCATTCGACGCGACATCGCCGAACGTGGTCGTCTACTCGACGATGTTCTCGATCAATACTTCACGACGGTCCAGCCCATGCACCTCCAGTTCGTCGAACCGAGCAAGCGCTACGCGGACGTGATCGTGCCGCGCGGGGGACAGAACCTGGTGGCCGTGGAAATGATCGTCGCGAAGATCCTCCGACGCCTCATGGAAGGCTCGCCATGACGACCCCGACGTCCGACCGCGTGCTCGTGGTGGACGACGAAGCCGATATCGTCGCCCTCGTCGCCTACCACCTGGCCAAGGCGGGGTACAAGGTCTCGACCGCCTCGACCGGCGCCGATGCCCTCTCCCTTGCCCGCCAGGAGCGCCCCGCGCTCATCGTGCTCGACCTGATGCTGCCCGGCATGTCCGGCTACCAGGTCCTCGAGCAGCTCCGCGGCGACAGCTCGCTGCACGACATCGCCGTTCTCATGCTCACCGCGCGCCGCGAAGAAGCCGATCGCATTCAGGGCCTCTCCCTCGGCGCCGACGACTACCTCACCAAGCCGTTCTCCCCGCAGGAACTCGTGCTCCGCGTGGGCGCCATCCTGCGCCGCGTGAGCGCCACGCCCGCCGGCAACGACGCCATGTCGGTCGGCCCCATCCAGATCGATCGCGCCGCGCACCGCGTCACGCTTCAAGGTGCCGAGGTCGACCTCACGCCCACGGAATACAAGCTGCTCGTGACGCTTGCCGAACGCCGCGGCCGCGTGCAGGCGCGCGGTCACCTGCTCGAGACCGTGTGGGAAGCCGCGCCCGACATCCAGACGCGCACCGTCGACATGCACATCCAGCGCCTCCGCACCAAGCTCGGCGCTGCCGGTGAACTGATCGAGACGGTTCGGGGCTTCGGGTATCGCATCCGGGGTGGTGCGCAGTCGCGCACGGCCTAGTCGTCCGGAGCGGCGCAACGGACCTGCTTTCCCCCGTCGAACGGCAGGAGCAGCTCCTTCGCTCCGTTCACGACGACGCTAACTTCCCCGCGTGCGCCTGATCCCCCGCTTCGTCGCCGGCACGCTCGTGATCGTCGGTGCCCTCGGGAGCACCGTCGTCCTTGCCGGTGACGCTCGCGAGCGGCGCACAGCGCGCGAGGGCGAAGCCTCCCGCCTCGAACACGAGGCCGCCCTGGTGTCCTCGTGGTGGCAGCGTCAGCAAGGTGCGCCCGGCGGCGTGGCCGAAGAAGCGGCCCGCACACTCGGGATTCACGTCGTATTGATCGGCCGCGACGGCGTGCGCGTTGCCGACTCCGATGCGCGCACTGCGGAACCGCTGGACGCCGAACGACTTGGCAATCGTCCGGAGGTCGCCGCCGCGCTCTCGGGGGTGAGGGGCGTGGCCCAACGCGCCGACAGAGCCGACGGCCGCACGAGGCTCTACGTCGCTGTGCCCGCTTCCGGCGGTGTGGTGCGCCTCGACCGGGACGTGGACGACATCGCGGCGCTCGCCAGCGATGGCCGGCGCGACCTCGTGCTCACCGCGGCCATCGCCCTCGCGCTCGCTGGCCTCTTTGCTTACGTGATCGCCGCCGGCGTCGCCCGCCCCGTGATCGGACTGCGTGACACCGCGCGCGCGCTGGCCGGGGGAGACCTCTCGCGCCGCCCCACGCTGTCCGCCCCGGGTGAGCTCGGTGAACTCGCGAACGCGCTGCACCGGCTGGCCGAGGCGCTCTCGACCCAGGTAGCCGCGCACACCGCGGAAGATGCGTTCGTCAACGCCACACTCGAGGCGCTGCACGAAGGGGTCGTGGCCGTGGACGCGCGCGCCAACGTCGTGCGCGTGAACGAAACCGCGCGCCGCCTGCTCGGCTCGCGGGACGAGCTCCCCTTCGCGAGCGAATTGCTCCCACGCGACCGCGCCCTGCGCGAAGCCCTCAGTGTCGCCTTGGCTGGCGTTCCGACAGATCCCGTCGAGACCACGCTCGGCGACCGCACCCTCGCACTCGCCGCGCGACCGCTGGCGCAGGGGGGGGCGGTGCTCGCCGTACTCGACCTCACGGCTCAACGTCGCCTCGAAACAATCCGCCGCGATTTTGTCGCCAACGTGTCGCACGAACTCAAGACGCCACTCACCGTCGTGAGCGGCTTCGCCGATACGCTGCTCGACCCGGATCTGCCCGCACCGGTTCGTCAGCAGTTCGCCGAGACGATCCGCACGCACGCCACGCGCATGCAGCGCATCGTCGACGATCTGCTCGATCTCTCGCGTATCGAGTCCGGCGGCTGGATCCCGAACCCGACGGAGCTGGACCTGGCGTCGCTGGCACCCGATGCCACGTCGGTCGCTGCGGAGAAGGCCGACCGACTCGGCGTCACCCTCGACATCGCCCTCGCGCCCGGCGCGGAGCGTGCATGGGCGGATGCCACGGCCATGCGCCAGGTGCTCTCGAACCTGGCCGACAACGCGGTACGCCACACCGCCACCGGCCGCATTGCCGTGTTCGCCGAACTGGAGGATGGGGGCGTCACCGTCGGCGTTCGCGACACGGGCAGCGGCATCCCGGCAGAGCACCTGGGGCGCATCTTCGAGCGCTTCTATCGCGTGGACCCGGGGCGTTCGCGTGAACAGGGAGGCACGGGCCTCGGCCTAGCCATCGTCCGCCACCTCGTGGAAGCGCATGGCGGCCGCGTTCACGCCGAATCCACGGTCGGACAGGGGACGACGATCTCCTGCTGGTTCCCGGCGCCGGGCCACCGGGCGACGTGACGCTTTCGTGACAATCCCGTAGGTCTTCGGTTACCAGATCGAGAAAGAATTCAGGCAGCCGGGGACACACAGCCCGGTCAGCTAGTCCTGACTCTTTCCGATCCGGAGCCATGTTGCTCTCTCGATTTGTCGCGGCAGGCCGCACCGCCGCGGTCGCACTGCTCGCCCTTCCGTTGACGCTCGTCGCCCAGAACGCTCCCACCGGCCGCATCGTCGGCCGCGTGGTGGACGCCAAGTCCGGAGCGGGCATTCAAGCCGCTGGCGTGCAGGTGGTGGGCACCACCATCGGTACGCAGTCCGGCCTCGACGGTCGTTTCACGCTGAACAAGGTCCCCGCCGGCACGGTCACCATTCAGGTGCGACGTATCGGCTACAACGCAAAGTCGGTGACCGGACTTGTCCTCGACGCCGACGGCGTGCTCGAGCAGAACATCTCGCTCGAAGGCGCCACGGTGCAGCTGCAGGCCACGGTGGTGACCGCCGAGAAGGAACGCGGCTCGGTCACCGCCGCGCTCGACCAGCAGCGCAACGCCACCCAGATCGTGAACGCGATCACCGCCGAGCAGATCGCGAAGAGCCCCGACGGCGACGCGGCGCAGGCAATCCAGCGCGTGAGCGGCGTGACGGTGCAGGACGGCAAGTACGTGTTTGTCCGCGGCCTCGGCGAGCGCTACACCACCGCCTCGCTCAATGGCGCGCGCATCCCGAGCCCGGAGCCCGAGCGCAAAGTCGTGCCGCTCGATCTCTTTCCGAGCGGCATCCTCCAGTCGGTCACCACGTCCAAGACGTTCACTCCCGACCTGCAGGGCGACTTCAGTGGCGCGCAGGTGGACATCAAGACGCGCGAGTATCCGGCGCGCCGGCAGTTCACGTACTCCGTCTCGTCCGGCTTCAACGATGCCGCAGCCGGTCAGTCGGTGCTCCGCGCGCCGCGCCAGGGCAACGAATATTTCGCCGCCGTTGGAGACAAGCGCAGCCTGCCGACCGGCCTGAACGGCGTGGCCTACAACAGCCTCTCACAGCTCGGCATCAACCGAATCATCCAGTCCATGAGCAACGTCTGGAGCCCCGGCGTGGCCAATGGCTTGCCGCAGGGCTCGCTCAGCGCCTCGATCGGCGGCAGCGATCCGATCTTCGGGCGCAACATCGGCTACCTGGTCTCGGCCTCGTACTCGGCGGCCCAGGAAGTGCGCAAGGAAGAGCGGCAGGCGTTCGGCATCGCCGGCGCGAACGGCACGGTCGTGCCGCAGTCGGTGTATAGCGGGGAGACTGGTCGCGTCTCGGTCCTCTGGGGCGGCATCGCCAATTTCAGCACCCTCGTTGGCACCTCGACGCGTATCGCCCTCAACAACACGTTCTCGCGCACTGCGGACAACGACGCGATGCAGAGCACGGGCTTCAACGAAAACCTGTCCGACACCGTGCGCCGTACCACGCTGCGCTACGTGGAGCGCGGCATCTACTCGTCGCAGCTGCAGATGGAGCAGCAGCTCGGCAACCACAGCCTCGACTACGCGTTCACGGTGTCCGGCACGTCGCGCAAGGAGCCGGACCGCAGCGACATGGTCCACCTCGTCCGCAACCAGGGCGGCGCCCGTTCCTTCATTCTCCTTGGCTCGGACCTCGACGGCGCCCGCCGCTCGTACTTCGACCTGAGCGAGACGAACTATTCGCTGCAGCTCAACGACAAGTGGATGATCGGCGAGCTGAGCAAGGGCAACTCGATCAAGTTCGGCGCCTATGCGCGCAACACCTCGCGCACCTCGAGTGCACCGAGCTTCAGCCTCATCAGCACCGGGCTGCAGACGAACACGCTCTCGCTCCCGGCGGAGCAGCTCTTCTCGCCGACCTACACCTGCGACGCCTGCACCAACTTCACCCTGCAGCCCATCGGGCAGGCCGGCGACTACAGCGCGTCGGACCGCGTCATCGCCGGCTACCTGATGAGCGACTGGGGACTCAACAAGCGCATGCGCCTCGTCGGGGGCCTTCGCGTCGAGAACGCGAACATCGAGGTCAACACGATCACGCAGATCGGCGCGCGCTTCACCGCGAAGATCCGCAACACCGACGTGCTCCCCTCGCTCATTCTCAACACCGCGCTCACCTCGAACCAGAACCTGCGCGTGTCGGTCTCGCAGACGCTCGCTCGCCCCGAGTACCGCGAGCTGTCGCCGGTGCAGTTCCGCGACGTGCTGGGCGGCATCTCGGTGTCCGGCAACGCCAACCTCAAGCGCACGCTCATCCAGAACGCGGACGTCCGCTGGGAGTTCTTCCCGAGCGCGGCCGAGGTCCTCAGCGTCGGCGTGTTCGCGAAGCGCTTCCAGAACCCGATCGAGCGCATCGAGCAGCCGAGCTCGGGTGGCGTCAACGCTTCGTACGTCAACGCGAAGTCGGCGATGAACTACGGCGTCGAGCTCGAGGCACGCGGCGGTCTCGGCCGCCTCACCGAGTCGCTCGAGAACTTCACGCTCTTCACGAACCTGACCGTGATGACGAGCGAGATCAGCTTGGCCTCCGTGGGCGGCGGCAACCTGTCGAACCCGAACCGCCCGATGGTCGGCCAGGCGCCGTTCGTGGCCAACGCCGGGATTACGTACAGCTCCCGCAGCGAGAGGGTGAACGCGACGCTGCTGTACAACGTGGTCGGGCGCCGCATCTTCGCGGCGGGGCTGCTTCCCCTGCCGGACGTCTACGAGGAGCCGCGCAACATGGTGGACTTCTCGCTGCGCCTGCCGCTCGTCAAGCAGGTTGAAGCTCGCCTCGACGCCAAGAACCTCCTCAACGCGCAGTATCGCATCACGCAGGGCAACCTCGTTCGCGAGTCCTACCTCGCCGGACGCGTGATCGCGCTTGGGCTGAGCTGGCGCCCCTAGCCGGAACCGTCCGATCGCCCCGGCGTGCATACCGCGCCGCCGGGGCGTGTGACAGCCTCGTGACCACGCCGTGATGCTCGCGCCGCACGTGCATGACTGATTTCATCTCGTGACGTGATGCTGTCCGGCAACCTCCCACTGACAACACTCCGAATGCGCGCATTCTCCCGTTCGCTCGCGCTGGCCGCCATGGCCGTCGCATCGGCCTGCTCCGACTCCGAAACGTCGAGCGGCACCGGCCCCACCTCGACCGGCGCATCAACCCTCTCGGGTGCCATTACCATCAACCGGACGCTGTCGAAGGACACCGTCTACACCCTCAGCGGGTACGTGACCGTGGGGAACAACGCGACGCTGACAATCCCCGCAGGCACCAAGATCGTTGGTGACACGCTCGTTGCCGGCAGCGCCCTCTACATCCTCCGCGGCGCGCGCATCGTCGCCAACGGCACTGCCGTGGCGCCAATCGTCTTCACGTCGGCCCGCGCACCGGGCAACCGCAAGCCGGGCGACTGGGGTGGACTGATCATCGTCGGCAACGCCCGCAACAATCGCAGCGGCTCGGTGATCGTTGAAGGCTCGGGCTCAGGCCCGGGCGCTGGCACCGGCGGTATCGTGTACACCGGCGGCACCGACGACAACGACAACTCCGGACTCTTGCGCTACGTCCGCGTCGAGTTCGCCGGGTATGCGGTGGCTACCAACGAAGAGTTGAACTCGTTCTCGCTGGCCGCCGTGGGCCGCGGCACCACCATGGAGTACCTCCAGTCGATGGCCGGCCTCGACGACTCGTTCGAGTGGTGGGGCGGCACGGTGGACGGCAAGTACCTCGTCTCGTACGAGTCGGGTGATGACCACTTCGACACGTCCGAGGGCTTCAGCGGCCGCGTCCAGTTTCTCATCGGCCTCCAAACGCTCGTCATTCAACCGCTCCCGGGCACCGGGTCGCCCTCAACCGACCCGCAGGGCTTCGAGGTCGACGGCTGCAACGGCGCGGGCTGCACCGCCCCGCCAGGCGGCAACGCGCAGAGCTCGGGCGCCACGACCGGTCTCTTTACCATGAACACGTTCGCGAACTTCACGCTCATCGGCACCGGCCCGGGCGTCGTCCCGGCCAACCAGGGCATCGGAGCGGTCCTGCGTCGCGGCACGGGTGGTACGTACATCAACGGTGTCTTCGGCCGCTGGCCGACCCGCGCCCTCACCATCCGCGACTCGACCTCGAACAACCGACTGAGCGTCGACTCGCTCACGATCAGCAACATCTACGCGGTCGAGAATGGCGCCAACACCGACCCGGGCCCGACCGACTTCGGCACCCAGGCCGCGATCGGCGCACGGATAGACTCCGCCGCAGCCGGCGTGAAGGCGTCGAGCGTCCTCGGCGCCGGCTTCCCCGACATTGGCACCGTCCCCACGACGGCCAACCTCAACTGGCAGCCTGCGGCGGGCTCGCCCTTGGCGACCGGTGGCCTCAACTCCTTCGCGGCGACGCCCAAGATCCTCGCGCGCGCCGGCAGCTTCATCGTGCCGACCGCCTACCGCGGCGCCGTCGATCCGGCTGCGGGCACGAAGTGGTACGCCGGTTGGACCGTGTACTACCGCAACTAGTCCTCGGCGCGAACTTTCGCCGACGCATCGTGCGGCGGCCGGTGCTCCTCCCGGGCACCGGCCGCTCGCACATTCTCCCCTCGTGTCCTCTCATGCGTTTGTCCGTTTCTCCCCGAGTTTCGTTCGCCATCCTCGCGCTGGCCGCCGCGTGCGGCGACGCTGCCCGCACGCGCGACCCGGCGCGCGACGCGCTACCGCTCGACTCGGTGCAGTCGGCGCTCGAGCAGCAGCCGCCCTCGCACATTGACTCGATCTTCCCGCCCGAAGAGGAGGCGCGACGCTTTCGCCTCGAGGTCGGCGACTCGACGGAAACGCTCCGACACGCCGCCCCGACGCGCGATGCCCTCGTTGAGCGCTTCCGCGTTGCCGTGGAGAAGAACGATCGCGCTGCCCTTGGCCAGCTCACCATGAACGCGGCCGAGTTCGGATCGCTGGTGTACCTCTCCAGCCGCTACGGACATCCGCCGTACTTCCTCAAGCCGCAGACCGCCTGGTTCCAGCTCAGCGCCAATTCCAACCACGACGCCGACATTCTCCTGCGAAAGTTCGGCGGCAAGCCGATGCGCATTGACCGCGTCGCGTGCGCAGACACGGCGCTCGTCGAGGGCCAGAACCGACTCTGGGACGGCTGCCGGGTTCGCCTGAAGGGCGACACCACTGGCCTCCAGCTCTTTGGCGTCATCCTCGAACGCGACAAGCGGTTCAAGTTTCTGTCCCTCGCCAACAAGCTGTAGTGACCGGCCTGCCGGTCGCGCAAGCGACGGCCTGTTCTCTATCTTATTCCGAATGCGTCGCTCCCTCTCCTCCCGACTCGCCCGGTACGCGCTGCTCGGCGTCCTGACCTCAGGCTGTGGCGGCGACAGCGGTACCCGTTCGTCCGCCGTGGACCTCACCGGCGCGGGCGCGACCTTCCCCTATCCGATCTACTCGCGCTGGTTCTCGGACTACGCGAGCAAGACCGGCGTGCGGATCAACTACCAGAGCATCGGATCGGGTGGAGGTATCCGGCAGCTCGTCGAGCGTACGGTGGACTTCGGTGCCTCCGAGGCGCCCGTGTCCGACGAGGAACTCGCCAAGGCCAAGGGCGGCGCCGTGATGCAGCTGCCGCTCGTCGCCGGTGCGGTGGCCATCGTGTACCACCTGCCCGGCATCGGCAGCCCGCTGCGCCTCTCGGGTGACGTCGTGGCGGACATCTTCCTCGGCAAGGTGACGCGCTGGAACGATCCGCGCATCCAGACGCTGAATGGCGGCACGCCGATGCCCAACCAGCCCATTCTCGTGGTCTATCGCGCAGATCCGAGTGGGACCTCGTACGTTTTGGGCGACTACCTCGCGCGCGTCAGTCCCGCGTGGCAGGCCGGCCCCGGCGTGTCCAAGGAACTCCGCTGGCCGGTAGGCGTCGGCGCCAAGGGCAATGAAGGGGTGGCGGGACAGGTCAAGCAGACCCCCTTCGCCATCGGATTCGTCGAGCTCGCCTACGCGAACCAGAATCGGCTCTCGCTCACCGCACTGCGCAACAAGTCCGGCGCCTTCATCGCGCCGACCGTGTCCGCCATCGCCGCCGCCATCTCGCACGTGGACGCAAGCCTCGGCACCGTCGATGACTTCCGCGTCTCCGTGGTCGACGGCGACGACGCCGCGGCGTATCCCATCTGTTCGTTCACTTGGATCCTGTTGTACCGTGACCAAGTCGACGCGGCAAAGGGCAAGAAGCTCGCGGACT
>JAYTVE010000412.1:0-4206 GCA_043744185.1 Gemmatimonadota bacterium
CGCCCCATGATCATCGCGCGTTCGAGCACGTTGCGCAGTTCACGAATGTTGCCCGGCCACGCGTAGCGCAGCACCCGTTCGAGCGCATCGTCCGTGAGCGACTTGGGGGCATCGGTCATCGGCGCCGCGAGCTGGTCGATCAAGTGCCCGATCAGCTCGACGAGGTCCTCGCGCGCACGTGCACGCAGCGGCGGCAGGTGCACCGGCATCACGCTCAGCCGGTAGTACAAGTCCTCGCGGAACCGGCCCGCCGTCACCTCGTGCACGAGGTCCTTGCTCGTCGCCGCGATCAGGCGCACGTCGGCGTTGATCTCCTGCGTGCCACCAAGGCGTCGGAATCCCTTGCCCTCCAGCACGCGCAGCAACTTCGGCTGCAGATGCGCGTCGAGGTCGCCGATGCCGTCGAGGAAGAGCGTGCCGCCGCTCGCGACCTCGAGCAATCCGGCCTTCGCCTCGCGCGCATCGTTGGTGGCGCCGCGCTCGTGCCCGAACAACTCCGAGTCGAGCGACGCCGTCGTGAGCGCGGCGCAGTTCACCTCGATGAACGGCCCCGCAGCGCGCGGGCTCTGGCGGTGGATGTGCTCCGCCACCGTGCCCTTGCCGGTGCCGCTTTCACCGATGAGCAGCACCGTCGTTTTCGCGCTCGCGGCCAGCAACGTGATCTGGTCGGCCAGTTCGCGCGCCGCCGGTGATGCACCGAGCGTGCTCTGTGCCTCGCCCGAACGCCGCTCCGACATCACCGCGTTCAGCTGGCGCAGCCGCACTTTCTCCACCGCGCGCTCGACCACCACGGCGAGGTGCTGCAGGTCCACCGGCTTGGTGAGGAAATTCTCCGCGCCGTTCTGCATCGCCTGCACCGCGAGCGGCACGTCGCCGTACGCCGTGATCATGATGACCACCGCGCCGAGCTCCCGGATACGCGAGAGCACATCGAAGCCGGTCATGTCCGGAAGCCGCAGGTCAAGGAGCACGATGTCGGGGCGGATCCGCTTCGCGCTGTCGATCCCTTCCTGCCCCGAGTGCGCGCGCGTCACCGTGTGGTGGCCCGTGCGTTCGAAGAACGTGCCGAAGGCCGAGGTGATCGCGACCTCGTCGTCGATGATCAGCAGGTTCGCCATTAGTGCCCGGCCCCCGACCGGAGCGCCGCGAGCAGCGCATCATGCATGAGGGGCCGCGTGAGGCTCGTACGCCCCGTGCCGCGGACCCAGTCGGCCTCTCCACCGCCTTCAGTGTCGGCCACGAAGATCACCCGCTCGGCCACGCGGGGTGCCTGCGCCACCAGCCGCGCATAGAAGCGCGACGGCGACATGTCCGGCACGCGCATGTCGAGCAGCACGACATCCCAGCGCCGCTCGCCGGAGCGCCGGAGCCCCATCTCCCCCGAGGGCGCGACCGCCACCTCGTGTCCGTCGTCCTCGAGCACGCGTGCCCGGTCCGTTACCAGCGGGTCCGCGCTCACGACGAGCAGCGAGCGACGGAGGCTTGGCACCTCCTCCTCTGCGGCAACGGTCTCGATGTGCGGTCCCACGAGAGGCAGCTCGACGATGAACGTCGCGCCAGCGCCTGGCGCCGACTCCACGCGGATTCGGCCGCCGTGCTCGCGCACGATGCCGTCAGTGAGCGAGAGGCCAAGACCCGTGCCCTGCCCCACCGGCTTGGTGGTGAAGAACGGGTTGAAGATCCGGTCGCGCTGTTCGTCGGGAATGCCGGGGCCGTTGTCGCCGATGGAGACAAGCAGCATCGCTCCCGCTCGCGCGGTGCGGACCTGCACGCGCTTGGCCCCCGTGTTCTGTCCCACCGCGTGCTCCGCGTTGGTGAGCAGGTTGAGAAAGACCTGTTGCAGCTGCGTCGGGTCGGCCCATGTCGGCGGCAGTCCGTCGTCCAGCTGCACGTCCACCTGCACCTGAGCGGTCTGCATCGCATAGCGCCTGAGCGCGAGCGTGTCGCGCAGCACCTGGTTGATGTTCACCGGCGAACGCTCGGGCGGATGCTGCCGCGCGAACGTCAGCAGGTTGTTCACGATCTTGGCGGCGCGCCGTCCTTCGTTCTGGATCGTGTCCGCCGCCTGCTGCTGCTCGCCGGTGAGGTCGGTGGCCAGGAGCAGCTGCGAGAACGCCATGACGCCGGCAAGCGGGTTGTTCAGCTCGTGCGCCACGCCGCTCACCAACTGCCCGATTGCCGCCAGCTTCTCCTGCTGCAGCACCTGCTGGAGCAGCACCTTCTCGTCCGAGACGTCGCGCACGACGGCCAGCGCGCCGGTGATGCGCTCCCCGTCGGCAATCGGTCCCGAGTTGATCGAGCCGGTGCGCACCTCGCCGTTGGGTCGGACGAACCGGAACTCCGCGCGCGAGCGGTTGCCGCGCAACGTCTCAGCGAACACCACCCAGAGCTTGTCGCGGTCGGGCGAGCCCTCGAGCATCGCCGTGAAGTGGCGCCCGATGAGTGCGTCGCGCGACCGTCCCGTTGCGATCTCGAGCGCCACGTTCACCGACGTGAACGTCCCTTCCTCGTCGAGCGTGAAGATCGCATCCGACGCGGACTCGACGAGGCGGGTATAGCGATCCTCCGAGCGCGCCAGAGCGATCGCGCGCGCGCGCTCCTCGGTCACGTCGCGCGCGATGCCGAGGATGCCGATCACGTCGCGGCCCTGGCGGATCGGCGAGTTGGTGACCGAGAGGAGGCGCTCCTCGCCGGTCGGTCGGCGCAACCGGCAATCGTAGCGGCGTGCCTCGCCCTTCACCGCGGCCGCGAAGTGCGCCTTCGCTTGCTCCACGTCCTCGGGCACGATGAACTGCGTGATGTTGTGCCCGAGCACGTTGGGCGCGTCGAGCCCCACCGCGCGACAGGACGCCTCGTTGGCGGAGGTGATGCCGCCCTTGGGATCGAGCGTGTAGATGAGGTCCGTGGCGGTCTCGAACAAGTTGCGGTAGCGCGCCTCGGACAGGAGCACCGCGTCGCGCGCGCGCCGCTCGTCGGTGACGTCGCGCATCGACGCCACGATGCCGGTCACGCGCTCCACGTCGCGAAGCGGCGCGGTGCTCACGCTCACCAGCCGCTGCTCGCCGTCCGGACGCTGGATGACCGCCTCATACCGCTGCGGCCGGCCGGCGAACGCCATCTGCTCGTGGTCGCGCACGCGCTCCGCCTGTCCCGGCGCCAACAGGTCATCCACCGGCGTGCCCGGCAGCGAACCATCGCGCGCGAACAGCGTCACCGCCGACGGGTTCGCGAACGCGATGCGGCGCGACAGGTCGGTGATGACGATCGCGTCGCCCGACGTCTCGACCACCAGCCGGTGGCGTTCCGCGAGCGCGTGGATGTCGGTCACGTCGTCGAACGTCACCACCGCGCCGCCGTTCGGGTGCGGCGAGGCCTCCACGTCGTACACGCGACCGCGCTTCGACGAGCGCACCGTCGCGCGCGCCGTCGCGCCGTCGCGCAGCGCGCGCATCTCGGGACTCTCGTCGCCGAGGCCCGGCTCGTGCAGAATCGCGCTGGCGAAGCGCTGCCCGACCAACGTCTGCCCGAACGACACGCCGGCCAGCATCAGCGCGCGCGCGTTGAACCGCGAGATCCGGCCGTCCTCGTCCAGCACCAGCAACCCGCCGGGAATCGCGTCGAACGCCACGCGCCACTCCTGCGTGGCCGCCGCCAGCTCCTCGAACAGCCGCGCATTCACGATCGCCACGGCCACCTGGTCGGCCAGGCGCTGCAACACGCGCGCATCAGCGTCGGTGAAGTCGTGCTCGCGGTTGCTCACCGAGAGCGCGCCGAGCGTCTCCCGACCGGTGATGAGCGGGACATTCACGACCTTCCGCACGTTGCCCACGCGTTGCGTGGGCCGGTGCGTGCGCGCGTCCGCCAGCACGTCGTTGTTGATCATGTACAGCTTGGACGAGAGCACCTCGCCGGTCAGCGTCCCCTCGAGCGGGATGTTCATGCCCACCGTCAGGCTCGCGCTCCCCACGGCGGCCACGACGCGCGCGTACTTGTCCTCGCGCAGCGCGATCGCGGCGCCCTCGGCGTGCAACAGCGCCACCGCGTGCCGCAGGATGAGGCGCAGCACTTCGCCCAGCCGCAGCGACTCGCTCACCGCGCGCGCCACCTCCGAGAGCGCCTCCGTCTGCCGGCGCTCCCGCTCCGACTCGGCATACAGGCGCGCATTGAGCAGCGCCCACGCCGCCTGCGCACCAAGGTTCGCGAGCA
>JAYTVE010000413.1:0-4190 GCA_043744185.1 Gemmatimonadota bacterium
GATGCCAAGGGCGAACGCGAGTTCCTGCTCATCAACAACACCGACTCGCTCTACCCCTTCACGACGCCGGTGCAGTATCCCAAGGCCGGCACCGTGAACGCCGCCTCGCGCATCGGCGTGGTGCGCACCACGGGCGGCCCGACCACCTGGATGAAGATTCCGGGCGACCCGCGCAACAACTACCTCGCGCGCATGGACTGGGCCGCGAACACGAGCGAGCTACTCATCCAGCAACTCGACCGGCGCCAGCAGCAGCGCACCTTCTGGATGGCCACCGCGAGCACCGGCGCCGTGCGCTCCGTCTTCGTCGAGAAGGACAGCGCGTGGGTCGACATCTGGGATGACATCAGCGCGCACGCCTCAGGCCCGAGCGTGCACTGGACCGCAGGGGGCAAGGAGTTCCTCTTCCTGAGCGAAATCGATGGCTGGCGCCACGTGTGGGCCGTCGCCCGCGACGGTACCAAGCGGCTCGTCACGCCGGGCGCCTATGACGTGATGTCGGTCAAGCGCATCGACATGCCGCACGGCTGGGTCTACTTCGAGACGGGCCTCCCAGACGATGCCATCCACGAGCAGCTCTGGCGCGCGCGGCTCGACGGCACCGGTCGCCCCGAGCGCATCACGTCCGACATTGCCCGGGGCAGCCACGACTACGTGGTGTCCCCCGAGGCGTCGTACGCGGTGCATACTTCGTCCGCCGTGGGCGTGCCACCCGTGACCGAGATCGTCTCGCTCCCCGATCACGCCACCAAACGGATGCTGGTGGCCAACAACGCACTACGCGCGAAGCTCGCGACGATCGCCAAGGGTACCACCGAGTTCATCAAGGTGCCGGTGGGCGACGGCATCATCGCCGATGCCTGGCTCATGAAGCCGCCCGGCTTCGACGCGAACAAGAAGTACCCGGTGCTCTTCTATGTCTACGGCGAGCCCGCCGGTGCCACCGTCACCGACCGCTACAGCGGCGCGCAGTGGCTCTGGTTCACGATGCTCACGCAGCAGGGCTACATCGTCGCCAGCGTGGATCAGCGCGGCACACCGGCGCCCAAGGGGCGCGACTGGCGCAAGGCCGTGCGCGGCCAGATCGGCGCGCTGCGCGTGAAGGAGCAGTCCGAGGCGGCGCGCGTCATCGGCCGCATGCCGTTCGTGGACTCGACGCGCATGGGCGTCTGGGGATGGAGCGGCGGCGGCTCCTCCACGCTGCTCCTCATGTTCCGCGCCCCCGACGTCTACAAGATGGGCATGTCGGTCGCACCCGTTGCCGACGTCAGCCTCTACGACACCATCTATCAGGAGCGCTACGTCGGCCTCCCCACCACCGACTCGCTAGCATACAAGGACGCATCGGCCGTGAACTTCGTGAATGGCCTCAAGGGCGACCTGCTCGTCGTCCACGGCACCGGCGACGACAACGTGCACTTCCAGGGCACCGAGCGCCTCATCAACGCGCTCATCGCCGCCGGCAAGCCGTTCCAGATGATGGCCTACCCCAACCGCACGCACGGCATCTTCGAGGGGCGTGGCACCACGCTCCACGTTTATAGCCTGCTCACGCGCTATCTGCAGGAGCACCTGCCGGTCAATGCGGTGCCCACGCAGCGTTCGCTCGTGCCCTGATCGTTCGCGGTTACTTGCTCGGCGCGCCCAAGTGGCGCACACGTAGCGAGTCGTACACGCGCATCGCCGCCGTCACGTTCCCAAGGCTGTCGAACAGTCCGCTGCGCGCGTTGAGCGGCTCCCAGATCGCCGCGCCCTTTCCGAAGTCGCCCGGCAGCGCGTACACGATGTCGTGCACCGGAGCCGCGAAGTCGGAGTACTCCACGACGTTCACCGGCTTGTGATAGCGACTCGTCAGGTCGCGCAGGTTGGCATCGAGGTTCTCCAGCGTGCCGTGCCAGCGCGGATAGTACGAGAGCCCGATGATGTCGAACCGCACGCCGCGCGCCAGCATGTTGTCGAGCCAGAACCGTGCCTCGGCATTCTGCCCGCCGAGAGCGATGTGCATCATGATCGGGATGCGCGCATCCACAGACTCTGTGCCGTCCACCCCCGCACGGAGCAGCGCAGCCAGTTGATCCAGCTGTCCGATATGACCGTCCGGCCACAGCATGCCATGATTGATCTCGTTGCCGATCTGCACCATGTCGGGCAAGGTGCCCTGGGCCTTCAGCGCGGTCAGCACGCGCGCCGTGTACGCCTGCACGGAGTCGCGTAGCGCATCGAATGGCAGCGAAGCCCAGCGCAGCGGCTTGTTCTGCTGCTGTGGATCGGCCCAGTAGTCGCTGTAGTGGAAGTCGAGCAGCAGGCCCATTCCCGCCGCTTTCACGCGCCGCGCCATGCTCAGCGTCGAGTCGAGCCCGCAGAATCCGATGCCGGGCGCATAGCCCTTCGGGTTTTCCGGATTCACGAAGACGCGCAGGCGGATGGTGTTCACTCCGTGCCGCTTGAGCAGGTTGATCGCATCCACGCGCGTTCCGTTCTCGCGGAACTCCGCAAGGCGACCCGGAAACCGCGCTGTCCGGCTTTCGATCTCCGGCAGCCACGAAATATCGGCGCCGATCATGCGCGCGATCGGCTTGGAAGTCGGCGGTAGCTGCTCCGTCAATGGCGACTTCAACGCGACACTCGCCGGAATCGTGTGGATCTCGTGCGCGCCCACGAACAGCGTCCCCGACCGCGCCTCCACCTTCACGATGCCGGGCACCGCGCCCGCACGGAACGCGAGCGTCGCCACGCCATGTTCGAGTTGAACTGGCGTGTAGCGCGTGCCAGCTGAGTCGGTCGCGGTTGGCATCGCCACACCGCTCGATGACACCAGCGTCCCGTTACCCGTCACGTATACGCGGATCGCATCCGTCGCGGTCGTGATCTCGCGACTCGCGCTGTCTGACACCGCCACGCGCAACGCCGCTTCGTCGCTGCCGTTGGCGCGCAACGTGGTGCTGTAGCTCGTGAGCATCACCGCCACCGCGCGGCCGCTCGAGACCCGGCTCAGCGGCGAGTAGTCCGCCGCGCCGCGCGTCGGCGACGCGCACGCGGCACCAACAGCGACCACGGCGCTCACCATCAACACCACGTATTTCGCTGCCATGTCGGTTCCGGCCCAGGAAAAGGCTCCAGTTCGTATGCACAACGGTACGGAGCGACTCGAAGGCTCGCGCCTACTCAGAGTTCCCAGGGGCCACACGACTTTCAAGGGCAGCGGCCCCAGAGCAATCGTTGTCCCGCGTCGCACGCCAGGTGGAGGAAGCGTTCCGCGGCCACCTTCGCCCGAGGATCTTGCGTCGATATCGTGCTCCCTCGTTGCGCATATTTCGCGCGATCGCGCTCCCACTGCTCATGCTCCTCTCTGAATCGGAATTGTTCGGCCTCCCGACACCGGCCGGTGGGGTCGCTTAGACATGCGGAGCTCCCCGTGAACACCGGCTCATTCCCGACCTGCACCACCGGCAATGAATCGGTGAGCCAGCGCACGTTGGTCCACAGTTGGCTCATGGCAAAACACGCGTAAGCGTTCTTCCGGTCGCAGCCGTACTGTGCGAGCTGCCGAGGGAAGCGTTCCCAGTCCACGGCATAGGCCTTCCACAGCTGCAAGACCGTCGTGGTGTATCTCGCTTCCTCAGCAGCCGGGGCGACCGTCCGAAGCAGCGCGGCCCCAGCGTCGCGGCAGGCGATTTCATAGTTGACGCCAAAGTTCGGGTCGTTACCCGCGCTCCCCTCGTTGCAATCCATCAAGGCATGCGCGTACGACAGTGACGCTGGCAATCCCGGCGCAAAGCGCGCACACCCGCGGCCGCCGTTGCACGCCATGCGCGCGACATGATCCCGGGTGAATCGCCCGAGGGTCGCCTCGGCTGAGGGATCCTTGGCCATCTCGACCACAAAGCGGGCGCATGCGCGGGCAACGCCCATTTCGCAGTAAGCAAGCACGCGCATCGCGTCGCCATCGCTCACATCACACTGATTCAAGCCCAACTGGCAGACGCGGGCGCGCAATCGATCGCAGCTGTCGACCCCCCGCGCACAAGTCGGTTCCGTCATGCCCTGAAGGACCAGACAGGCGACGCCCGAGCCGGCCGCGCAGCCGGCATTCATGGCTTGGGGTTGATTGTGGTACGTGAGCGCGGTGCACGCCCAGTCGAGTCCGGCGGCGCAGGCCGGGGCAACGAGTCCGAAGAGAGTGTTGGCAC
>JAYTVE010000414.1:0-4185 GCA_043744185.1 Gemmatimonadota bacterium
CATGCGGCCGAGGAGCGCGGACACTTCCGACCCCGCCTGCGTGAAGCGGAAGATGTTGTCGATGAAGACGAGCACGTCCGCGTTTTCCATGTCGCGGAAGTACTCGGCGACGGTCAGCCCCGAGAGGCCGACGCGGAGGCGCGCGCCGGGCGGCTCGTTCATCTGGCCGTAGATGAGCGCCACCTTCGGCAGGATGCCCGCTTCCTTGAACTCGAGGTAGAGGTCGTTCCCTTCGCGCGTGCGTTCGCCCACGCCGCAGAACACCGACTTGCCGCCGTGCACCTTGGCGACGTTGTTGATGAGCTCCTGGATGACGACCGTCTTGCCCACGCCGGCGCCGCCGAAGAGACCGATCTTGCCACCCTTCACGAACGGGGCGATGAGGTCCACGACCTTGATGCCCGTTTCAAAGACTTCGGTTTTCGGCTCGAGCGCGGTGAAGTCGGGGCGCTTGCGGTGGATCGGCCAGCGCAGCGCCGTTGTCGGGATGTCGGCGCCCTGATCGATCGGCTCACCGAGCACGTTGAGGATGCGGCCGAGCGCCGCATCGCCCACCGGCACCGTGATCGGCGACCCTGTGTCGGTGGCGGACATGTTGCGCTCGACGCCGTCGGTGGTGGACATGGCCACCGCGCGCACCTGGTTGCGGCCGATGTGCTGCTGCACTTCGGCGGTCACCACGCGCCCACCGGCGATCTCAACGGTGATGGCGTTGAAGAGCTCCGGGAGGTGGTCGTTCTCGAACTCGACGTCGAGGACCGGGCCGATGACCTGGACGACTCGGCCGATGGCGAGGGGCTGCGCTGCGGTGGCCATGGGAAGAAGCTGGTGCGTGGAGGGAAGGCGAACGAACGGGGACGAGACGGAGCGTCGGCTCAGCCGCTGAGTGCGGCGGCGCCGCCCACGATCTCGGCGATTTCCTGCGTGATCTGCGCCTGGCGGGCGCGGTTGTAGGTGCGGCGGAGGTTGGTGAGCATGTCCGACGCATTGTCGGTGGCGTTCTTCATGGCCGCGCGTTGCGCCGCCTGGAAGCCGGCCGCCGTCTCGATGAGCGCGCGATAGATCGCATTGCGCACCGCGAGGGGGAGCAGCTCCGAGAGGATTTCCTCGGGGCCGGGCGAGAGGATGAAGTCCCGCGCAGCGCCCTTCCGTTCGGGAGCGGCGACGGGGAGAATCCGTTCGTGGTGGGCGGGCGTGCTGACCACCGAGTTGAACTTGGCGTATACGACATAGACCGCATCGAGCTTGCCGGAGGCAAAGCGCGCCATGACGTCGTCGACGATGGACGCGGCGTCGGCCGCCGTTGGCTTGTCGCCGAGGTCGGTGCGCTGCGTGGCCATGGGACGGTTCAGGTACTTGAAGTACCCGATGCCCTTGCGGCCGATGGCGTGCAGTTCGACCGCGCTGCCCTCGCCCTCGAGCTGCTTGATGAGGTTGCGTGCGTCCTTGATGATGTTCGAGTTGAACGCGCCACAGAGGCCCCGGTTGGACGTCAGCAGGATGACGGCCGCCGTCGTGACCTTCTTGGGCTGACGCAGCAGCGGAAACTGCTCAGCGAGCTCAGGGGCATAGAGCGCGCCCATGACCTCGGCGAGTGCGTTGGCATAGGGACGGGCCGCCACGGCGCGATCCTGCGCGCGCTTGAGCTTCGACGTCGCCACCATTTCCAACGTGCGCGTGATCTTCTTGGTGTTCTCGACGGACTTGATCCGTCCCTTGAGCTCGCGGCCCTTGGCCATCTCGATTGCCTGAGGTGGGAGCGGTTACTTCGGTGCGACGGCCTTCCAAGCCGCGATGGCGGTCTTGAGCTCCGCCTCGAGGTCCTTGGAAATCGCCTTCTGGGTGCGAATCGCGTCGCCGATCTTCGGGTAGCGCGTGTCCATGAATTCGTGGAACCCCTTCTCCCAGGCCTGCACCTTGTTGGTGGCGACATCATCGACGTAGCCGTTGGCGACGGCGTAGATGATCATGACCTGCTTCTCGACGGACATGGGCGCGTACTGCCCCTGCTTGAGCATTTCCACCGTGCGAGCGCCACGGTCGAGCTGGCGCTTGGTGGTGGCGTCGAGGTCCGAGGCGAACGAGGCGAAGGCTTCGAGCTCACGATACTGGGCGAGGTCGAGGCGGAGACGACCGGCGACGCCCTTCATGGCCTTGATCTGCGCCGAGCCACCGACGCGCGAGACCGAGATGCCGACGTTGACCGCGGGGCGAACGCCCGCGTAGAAGAGGTCGGATTCGAGGAAAATCTGGCCGTCGGTGATCGAGATGACGTTCGTCGGGATGTACGCAGACACGTCGCCCGCCTGCGTCTCGATGATGGGGAGGGCGGTGAGCGATCCACCCGGCTTGAGGATGTTCACGCCGTCCACCACGTCGGCATCTTCGCGCAGCTTGGCCGCGCGCTCGAGCAGACGCGAGTGGAGGTAGAACACGTCGCCCGGATATGCTTCGCGACCCGGCGGGCGGCGGAGCACCAGCGAGAGCTGGCGGTAGGCGGCGGCCTGCTTGGAGAGGTCGTCGTAGACGCAGAGGGTAGGCTTTCCCTCGTTATACATGAAGTACTCGGCCATCGCGCAGCCGGTGTAGGGCGAGATGTACTGCATCGGTGCCGGGTCGGACGCGGTGGCGGCGACGATGATGGTGTACTCCATCGCGCCGGCCTGCTTGAGGCGCTCCACGACTGCGGCGACCGTGGACGCCTTCTGGCCGATGGCGACGTACACGCAGATGACGCCGGTGCCCTTCTGGTTGATGATCGTGTCGATCGCGATGGCCGTCTTGCCCGTGCCGCGGTCGCCGATGATCAGCTCGCGCTGGCCGCGGCCGATCGGGATCATCGCGTCGATGGACTTGATGCCCGTCTGGAGCGGCTCCTTCACGGGCTGGCGGACAATGATGCCCGGGGCCTCGCTCTCGACCTTTCGGGTGGTCGTCGCCTTGATGTCGCCCATGCCGTCGATGGGACGGCCGAGGGCGTCGACGACGCGGCCGATCAGCTCCGGACCGACCGGCACCTCGAGCACGCGGCCGGTGCGGCGGACTTCGTCGCCTTCCTTGAGCTGGAGGAAGTCGCCGAGGATGACGGCGCCGATGTTGTCTTCTTCGAGGTTGAGCGCGAGCGCCGTGATGTTCTCGCCGGTCTCGCTGGCGCGCACATCGAGCATCTCGCCGGCCATGGCCCTGGTGAGACCGTAGATGCGGGCGATGCCGTCCTTGACCTCCAGCACGGTGCCAATCTCATCGACGTCGAGCGTGCCGAGATCGGCCGCCTCGATTTCGCGAAGAAGGATGTCCTTGATTTCGCCGGGGCGGAGGGTCGAATCGGTAGCCATGGGGCCTTCAGAAGCTCGAAAGACGGGCGGGATGGGAGCGCTCTACGGACAGCCTACAAGCTTAGCTACTGCCGCCCCACCCCTCAAGGCGGGGCAGCGACCTCCTGCGCGAGGCGGGAGAGCTGTTTGGGGGGGGCCAAACCGAAGAGGAGAGTGGTGCAGATCCCTCGACTTCGACCGGGACGCCGCCTAGGAGCGGCTGCGGGTACGGCCGTGCACGAACCGCTCGATCAGGTCCACCGTACGGAGCCGAGCCAGGGAGGCCGGACGCACCCCCACGATGCGCTGAGCGGTTGTGGAGAGGTGCGAGCTGCTCGCGAAGGCGAGCACGCGGGCCACATCGCCCACATCAAACCCCGGATTCTTGGAGAGCTCGGCGGCGGCCATGAGGCGCACCAAATCCATGATGCGCTTGAGGTTCGGGGCGCCTCCAGCGGCGAAGGTACGTGAGAGGTGCTCGCGCGTAACCCCCAGAAGTGACGCGAGGATTTCGGTGCGCACTGGCAGGCCGGCATGCGCGACGATGTGCCGCCACGCCTCGCGCTGCAGCGGCAGGTGGAGCGCCAGCGCCTCGGGTGGCTCGGCCAGGGCCGTCGCGAAGCGCGCGCCGAAGCCCAAGGGCTCAAGCATGGGCTCGACGGCCGAGTCGTCGATGCCTTCGACGAGCACCTCGGCGAAATCGAGCCCGAGGCAGCGCTCGACGATCGGGGCGTCACTCGCTCGGCCCGGCGTGAGCGCGACGAACCCGATGGACGGAAACTCGCGGGCGAGCTCGGCGAGCGGCCATGGATCCTCGGCTGCGGCATCGACGAGCGCGAGATCGACGAGGGCGCTTCGGGCCGCGCTGGCG
>JAYTVE010000415.1:0-4164 GCA_043744185.1 Gemmatimonadota bacterium
AAACGACAGCGGGCGGGCCTTCGAAGGCCCGCCCGCTGTCGTTTCGTAGCTCGCGCGGCGCTATCGCTTGACGGGGCGCAGTATCAACGGCGCCGACGCACTCAGCGATCCCATGCGCGCCTCGACCCGGTACCTGCCCGCACTCACCTCGCGTCCGGCGTTGTCGAGCAAGTCCCACTCCACCGCGTGCACGCCGGGCCCGGCTTGGGTAACCAGCGTCCGCACCGGTTGGTCGGCACTGTCGCGCACCACGAGGTTCACCGGCTCAGCCGAGCCCGCGTGGTAGTGCAGCGTCGCCCGCGGACGACCGCGACGGTCGCCAGGCGCCTGCTCCCACGGGTACTCGTCCGTGCTCACGGAGCGCGGCTCGAACAGGTGCAGGGGCTGCGTGAGGAGCGCACCGGTGAGGGCGGTGACGGGCATGAGTTCGAGCTTCCACGCCCCGAGCCCGTACGTGCCGATCAGCAAGTCGTCGGCAGCCGACTGCACCACGAGGTCATGCACGGCGGTCGTAGGCAGGTTGGCCGAGAGTGAGTGCCACCGGCCTCCGCGATCCAGGGAGACGTACACCCCCTGGTCGGTACCGATGTACAGCACGTCGGCGTGCGCCGGGTCCTCGCGGATCACGTTGACGCTGGCCATCGGCAGGTTCGCCGCGATGGAGCGCCAGGTTGACCCGCTGTCGTCCGACGCAAACAGGTACGGCCGCGCATCGTCCTCGCGGTATCCGGTGAGCGCGACGTACACCGTGCCTTCGCGATGTTCGGAGGCGATCACGCGGCTCACCCACTTCTTCGGCAGATCCGCGCGCACGTTGGTCCACCCGGTGCCGTCGTCGCCCGTGCGCCACACGGCGCCGCCCTCGGTGCCGGCGTACAGCAGCCCGCGACGAACACGCGACTCCGATAGCATTGTCACGGTGCCTGTGGGCACGACCGCGCGTTCGCCGCCCGCCGCATCGGCCAGTTCGGGACTGATCGGTGCCCAATGGTCGCCGCGATCCTCGGACTTGAAGACGCGATTGCCGCCCATGTAGAGGGTGCGTGGTACGTAGCGCGACACGACGAACGGTGCATACCAGCTGAAGCGCCAGGCACTGTCGCCCTTGGGCGCGCGCGGCGCGATGTTGGTCGTGGCCGGACCACCCGACATCACCGAGGATCCGGTGATGTCCATGCGAAGCATCTCCCCGTTCTGGTGCTCGTAGTAGACGATGCGTGCGTCGGTCGGGTCGGGTAGCGTCACGTACGAGTCGCCGCCGGTCCACGGATCGAGGTACACATGCCGCCAGCGATCGGGCAGTGCGTCCTCCACGCGCGCATCGCTCGGGCCGTACACGGCCGCGTTGTCCTGCGTTCCGCCGAAGACGCGATACGGCGCCGCACCGGTGTCCGCCGCGATCGCGTAGAACTGCACGGCGGGAATCGTGTTGAGGTGCAGCCAGCTCCGGCCGCGATCGTGCGAGGCGAACACGCCGCCGTCGTTGCCCAAGAGAATGTGGTCGGGGTCCGCCGGATTGATCCAGATGTCGTGGTGGTCGAGGTGAAGCGCGCGACCCGGCGTGTCGTTGAGCCGCAGCACTTGCTCGCCGATGCGGGCGTATGTCTTGCCGCCATCTGTAGAGTGCATGCCGCGGTTGCCGAGGATGAAGAGCTCGTCGGCATTCTTCGGCGACACGCGCACGTCGCAGAACTTCCACCCGAACTCGCCGAAGACGCGGTAGAGGCTCTGCTCGTTGACCTTGCGCCAGTGCTCGCCTCGGTCGTCCGAGCGGTATACCTCGCCGCCGAGCACCGGCTGGTCCTTCGATGGACCCGGCGCCTGATTGTCGATGAATGCGTAGACCACCTTCGGTGACGACGGCGCCACGTCGAGCCCGGCACGACCGAGCCGGCCCTCTGGCAGTCCGTTGACGATGTGCCGCCAGCGACGTCCGCCATCCGTGGACTTGTACAGTCCGCCATCGCGGCCACTCGGCACCTGCCACGCCCATGCGTACAGGATGTCCGGGTTCGCGGGATCCATCGCGAGGTCCACCACCCCCGTGCTGTCGTTGACGTACAGCGACTTGGTCCAGTGCTGGCCGCCGTCGGTTGTCATGAACACGCCGCGCTCGGCGTTCGGACTCCAGAAGTGCCCGATGGCGGCGACATACACGCGATCCGGATTCCGTGGATGGATGAGCACCTTCCCGATGTGATGCGTGTCGGTGAGTCCCACGGATCGCCACGTGGCGCCTGCATCGGACGACCGGAAGATGCCCGTGCCCGGATACGCGTAGCCACTGTGGCGCGGCTGCGCTTCGCCGGTGCCGACCCACACGACCTTCGCATTGCTCGGCGCCACGGCCACGTCGCCGATGGCATAGCTCGATTCGTTGCGGAAGACCTGCCGCCAGGTCAGGCCGTCGTTGGTGGTCTTCCAGAGACCGCCCGCAGCCATCCCCACGTAGAAGGTCGTACTCTGGCCCGTCGGCACGGCGATCGCCTCGACGCGTCCGCCGTTGATGGTGGGCCCCATCTGCGTCCAGCGCATCCCGGCATAGGGCGACGCGGCGGTGAGGTCGCGATGCTGTTGCCAGGCGGCCTCGCGCGTGACCGCTGCGGTTGGCGCCTGCGCTTGCAGCGACTGACCGGCGATCAGGAAAGACGGGACTAGCAGGATGCGGCGGACGGATGTGCGCATGGATGCCTCAGCGGTGCGCAACGACGGCGACGGCCGAGATGGTTCGGCGGCGCGAGCCGGACGGACGATTACAACGTCGGCTCGATCGGCCGGAACATCTTGAGCTGCGAGTTTGTCATCAACCACTTGAGCGTCGCTGTCCCCGCCACGCGCTCGGTGCCGAACTCGAGCAGCGCCGCCCCGCCCTTCTTGAACTCGATGTTCGACTCCGTGCGCCGGGCGATCAGCCAGCCGCACAGCTCGCCCAAGTCGGGCTCGTGCCCCACGAGCACAACCGTGCCGCCCTCGAACTGGTTCAGGTACGTCAGCACGTCCTCGCGATGCCCGCTCGGCGCGAGCGCCTGCAGCTGCTCCGGCGACCGGCCATAGTACTGGTCCGCCACGATGCTCGCCGTCTGCCATGCGCGGATGAGCGGGCTCGACGCGATGGCTGTCAGCGTCGGCACCAGCTCCATCAGCCCCTTGGCCGCCTTCTTCATCTTCTTCGCGCCGTCGGGAGTCAGCGGGCGCTGCTCGTCGCTCGAGCCTGTGGCGGCCCAAACGTCGCGCTCTTCGGCAATCGCGTGCCGGATCAGGAGAATTCGCATGGGCGGCGAAGGTAACGCCGGGAGTACGTGTCGCGCGAGCGGCGGCGGCCATCAGGTCTACCATATCCTGTCGCCCGGCCCGGCGCTGCGTCCACGCCGCGTACGTGACGTTGCCGGCTTGCTCGCCCCGTCGTATGCTGCGCGCACGCCCATGAGCCCTGTGCCAACCGCCCCCCACGCACTCGAGACACGCATCGACGTCGAGACGCCGGAGCTCGTCTCCGTCTCGTACACGATTGCCGGCGTCGGGTCGCGCGCGCGCGCCGCGATCATCGATCACGTGATCATGGTCGCCTTGCTGATGCTGCTCTTCATCGCGGTGGTGTCGCTGAACCTCGCGACCGGGGTCGGCGCCCTGCTGGGGCCATGGTTCGGTGCGATTCTCGTCGTCGTGTTCCTGCTTGGCTACTGGGGCTACTTCGTCCTCTTCGAGGCACTCTGGGACGGACAGACGCCGGGCAAGCGCATCGCGAAACTCCGCGTGGTGCGCGAGGGCGGCTATTCCGTCACCTTCGGTGCGGCCGCCGCACGCAACCTGCTCCGCCTCGTCGACATGCAGCCAGTCGGCACGTACGCGGTCGCCACGTTGTCCGCGCTCTTCAACGCGCGCGGCAAGCGGCTCGGCGACGTCGTCGCTGGCACGATCGTGGTGCAGGAGCTGCTCGGCACCGTGCCCACCGTGGTCGCGAAACCCGCGCGCGATGCGGATCGAACGGCGCGCGCCGCACCGGCGCTGCACGCGGCACTCACCGATCGGGAGTTCGACCTGCTCGACGGCTTCCTCGAGCGCCAGCGCGACCTCTCCGACGAAAAGCGCGCCCTGTTCGTGGCGCAACTCGCCGAGCGTTTTGCCGCCGCCACGCGCGACATCGACGCCCCGACGCCGATGGGG
>JAYTVE010000416.1:0-4134 GCA_043744185.1 Gemmatimonadota bacterium
TGTCGAACCCGCGCCAGCTCAAGAAGCAGCCCTACCGCGACGGCACTGCGCCAGCCGCCACGGTCATTGCTGCAGCAGGCGGCGTTGTCGCGCCTTCGCCGGTCACGCCGTCGAGTGGCGCCGGTCCCGTTACCGAGTTCCCATCGGCCGCAGGGGCGGGCGATCCTGCGATCCCGCGGCCGCAACCCGCAGCGGGCACGCCGACGCCGCCCACGACGGGACTGCCACGTGGCGCGGCCGCCACGCCACAGGTGGACGCAGGCACGCGGCGCGGCTCGTTCTATCGCTCGCCGGGCGGCGTACGCAACTCGGCCGAACTCCCCACCGAGAACAAGGGGCGCGGCGGCGACGCCGTGAGCGTGGTGGCACTCCTCGACAGCGCGAATCTGGCGCTGCCCGATGCGTCGACCTTCCGCACATACCCGTATCGCACGTCGTTGCAGGCGGAGTACGTCGCGCAGCCCGTCATTGGCTACTCGCCGGACAACTACGGGCGTGGCGTCTTCGGCGGCACGACGATCGTCTTCTCGGACCTGCTCGGCAACAGCCGGCTGATCTTCTCGGGTGCGATCAACGGCCGCATCCAGGAAGCCAACTTCTTCGGCGCCTACCAGAACCTGGCCAGCCGCTGGCAGTGGGCGGTGGGACTCTCACAGGCGCCGCTCTTTTTCTACGCCGGGTCGGCCACCACCAACAACGGCGACGGCACGTACACGGAGAGCCAGACGATCTTCCGGCGCATCGACCGCTCGGTGTTCGGCCAGTTCAGCTATCCGCTCAACCGGTTCACGCGCTGGGATTTCGGCCTCTCGTACACCAACGTGGACCAGGCCGCGATCACGTACCAGCGCGACGTTGATGCGATCAACGGCTTCGCGAGCGCATTGCGCGAAGGCGTGGTGACCAACGGCTCGGTATTCAGCCTTGTCGCACCGTCGGTGGCCTACGTCTACGACAACGCGCTGGTGGGCTACAACGGTCCGCTCTCGGGGCGTCGCACTCGCGTCGCACTCTCGCCCGTGTTCGGTGGCCTGTCATTCTGGGAAGGCTCGATCGACTACCGGCGTTACGACCCGATCCTTTTCGGCTTCCTCACCTTTGCCACCCGCTTCAACGCGATCATCCGCAGAGGCGCCGACGAAGCGAGGTTCCCGATGTACATCGGGCGACCGTGGTCGGTGCGCGGCTACGACCGTGAAAATGCCTTCTCGAGCGGATGCCTTCCGGAACTCGGTGGCGGGCTGGCCTCGTGCTCGGCGTCGAAGCTGATCGGCAGCCGGACGGCGATCTTCAACGCGGAACTGCGCTTCCCGATCGTGCGCCGTCTCGACCTGGGCATCCTGCCCATCTCGTTGCCGCCGGTGGACGGTCTCTTCTTCTTCGACTCGGGAATCGCGTGGAATCCCGGGCAGAAGATCGCGTTCAGCGATCCGTCCAACGACACGAACGACCTGACCCGCTCGCCCTTGTCGAGCTACGGCTTCGGCATCCGCTTCAACCTCTTCAACATCGCGCCGCTGCGCTGGGACTACGCGATCCCGCTGGCCGACCCGCAGCGTCGCGGCTATTGGGTGTTCTCGTTGGGGCAGTCGTTCTAGCGGGGAGAGCAGCTCCTGGTTGCGCTCGGGAGGACAGGCGCGGGCGGAGATTCCTCGACGAGGAATCTGCCGCCCGCGTTCGCTTGTAGCCCTCGGCGGGCGTGGCTAGCTTCACTCTGTGCGTACCGTTGCCCTGCTGGTGGCGTTGCTTGTCGCCGGCTGCGGCTCGCCGGACCGTCGCGCCCCGGGCGCCACCGGCGCCCCAGCCACTCCGAGTCGATCCGCCGACCAACTCGCCCTGCGCGTTCCGCGCGCGGGTGGCTTGGCGCGCGTGATGGCCTGGCCAACCGGAGACACGGCCCTGTGGGTGTCCCCGGCCCCGGTGCCACCGCTCCGCACGGTGCTCGCCTTCGACGATGAGGACGGAGCACTGGCGGCCGTCGACACGGGCGGACGCTCCGTTCGCATCGAACTGCGTGCCGGCCGCGTGGTGCCCGAGAAGGTGCGGCTCGTGGGCGCGCGATCGGCCGATGGCTGGGCGACCTTCGGCATCAGCGAGAAGAGCGTACGACGCCTCACGCCCACGGGCGAAACGTGGATGGCCGTGTTCGACGCGCCGCCGAGTGCGGTGGTGCCAACACCCGACGGCGCCGTGCTCATCGTCGTGGAGCGCCCCAACGGCGCGCACCTCTATCGCGCCAGACCGCCCGCACCGCGCATCGCGGACTCGCTCACAATTCCCGACGGCCAGTTCGCGATTGCCACGCCACTCGGCGACCGCCTCTACATCACCACTGGCGCAGGGCTCGTCGGCGTGCGTACGCGCGACCTCAAGGCCGGACCCGCGATCAGCATGGGCGGCACACCACGCGCCCTCGCAGCGAGCCCGAGCGGCGACCGCGTGTTCCTGCTCACGGGCGACGCGCGCGGCGTAACCGTCGTCGATCGGTACCGCGACGCCGTCGAGCGCACGGTGGCGCTGCCCGCCGCGGCGAGCGCGCTGCGAATGGATCCGTTCGGTCGGTGGCTCCTCGTGCGCGCGGCCAAGGGCGACGCGGTCTACGTGATCGCACTCGGCACGATGGCGATGGCAGCGACCACCTCGAGCCCGTGGCGGGACGACCTGCCCGCGATTGCACCGGACGGCTCGATGGCACGCATCGTCGGCGCCGACGTGGTGCGCTGGGATCCCGGCACGGAGAAGGAACTGCAGCGTTTCGTGGGTGGCGCGGCCGACAGTTGGCATCTCTTCTCGTGGAACGGCTTCCGTGCGCCTACGAGGGAAGCGGAGCCCGTGCAGTTCGCCGCCTCGAGCGCGGACAGCGCGCTCGATTCATTGCGCGCGCCGGAGCCAGATCCCGATGCTTCAACGCGCGCCAGCGCACCCGCGGCATCACTGGTCGTCACCCCCCCGACAACGCGCGGCTTTCTCGTCTCGTTCGCGGCACTGCTGGTGGCGCAGGCGGCCGAGAGCACCGCGAGTGCGATCAACATCGGCGGCGAACATGCGCGCGTGGTACCGACGCGGCAGTCGGGCTCCACGATCTATCGCGTGGTGATCGGGCCGTACGCGAGTCGCGACGAAGCGCTGCGCCTTGGCCGAGCGTCGCGCCGCGACTTCTGGATCATCGAAGGCGCGCCGTGACTGACGCTCGGTTGGCCGCCTGGGAAGCCTCGGGTCGCCGCGCCGCCGCGTCGCTGCCGGCTGACGCCGGCGCGCTCGTGGTACTCGGCAAGGATGTCGAGTCCATTGCGCACGCCGCTCTCGGTCTAGCGCGCGCGATCAGCGAAACGCGACAGGTCGCGCTCGCCGACCTGCTTGGCGATTCCGCGACGCTGGCCGCGCTCGTCGACGATCCGTCCGCGCTCGGCATCGCCGACAGCTTCGTGCACGGCGTCTCGCTCAACGAGGTGGCGCGCCCCGTGCCGGGCACGGCGCGACTGTTCATCCTGCCGTCCGGCGGCATCGAGGCCGCAGCGCCCAACGTGCTCGCGAGCACGCGGTGGGACCGCCTCGCACGCGGTTTCCGGCAGGTCAACGCGCTGCTGATCGTCGCGGCAAGCGCCGACGAACCCGAAGCGGAGGGACTCGCACGCCGGCTCGGGGGCGCGATCGCCGTCGGTACGGACGTCGTGCTCGGCCATGATGTTCGCACGCTCGCCACGCTGCTTCCCGTGCCCGTGTCGGCAGCGGTCGTGCCCGACGTCATCGAGCCCGAAGGCGATGGCGCCCCCCTGCCACGGAATTTGAGCGCGCGCCTCACGCCGGCGCTCACGTACTTGCTGCCCGACGCGAGCACCTCCTCGGCACCCATGCGCGGGCGGCTGTATGTGTTGGCGGGCGTCCTTCTTGCCGTGCTCGCGGCGATCATGGTGCAGCAGCGAGCGACGCTGGCCGCCACTGCTCCGCGAGCCCTCACGACGACCGCTGTGCCGGCTGAGACTGTACCGGCTGTGGACACGGTAGCGGTGGACACCGCCGGCCTATCGATCGCCAACCCGGGTGACTCTGCCAGAGCGGTGGGGTTCTGCGTGGAATTACTGGCCGCCAACACGCTAGAGGGCGCAGTCTTGTGGCTGCTCAAGGATTCGCTCC
>JAYTVE010000417.1:0-4133 GCA_043744185.1 Gemmatimonadota bacterium
CACCGGCGGTGCCGGAAGCAGCGGGCCGACCACGCCGCCAGCCGCGTCCTGATCCTCCGGCTGGGCCACGAGCTTGTGGCCCAGCCGCAGCGACAGCACGTCGAGCACGCAGTACCCGCCGGCAATGCCCGTCGGCGGATTCCCCATCGTGAACAGCGGCAGCGCCGTCACGGGGGCCCACGCCCAGTTGCCCAGGCCCGTGCCAACCAGTTCGAGCCACGTGGTGAGAATCCAGCAGCCCACTGCGATCATCGGCGCGCCCCCGCGCAGCGCAAACGCGGCCCACGCCAGGTAGAGCACGAAGCCGAACCGGTCGCTGCGCGCGGCGAACGTCACCCCCCAGACCGCCCATGCTCCACCAGCGGCCACCGTGCACCAGCGCACCAACGGCCCCCATCGACCGGCGAGCGTCGAGCGCGCGAGGTTGAGCGCGGCGAGGTACACGAGCCCATGCCCCGGCGGCACAAAACTCGGCACGCCGTCGAACCGATAGACATAGAGCCCGAGGCCAGGACTCAACGCGTACTCGCCCAGCGTCGCGATCGCGAGCGCCACCAGCACCTGCGCACGCACGACGCGCGTCTCGCGAATGAGCGCGAGCGCGAGCAGCGTCCACGTCGCCACGCCGATCAGTCGCTGCGCCCTGAGCGGCGCAGCATGATCGAGCCAGAGGCCCGTGCCCACCCACAGCGCGACCCCCACCGCCATCCAGGCGTCGCCGCGTTTCGCCGTCACGCGCCCGCCATCGTGGCGCGCGCGGCGCGCACCACGGCGCCGAGCGCACCGATGAGCGGCAATCCGTGGTCGGGCTGCCACGCTGCCACGGCCCGCACCAGCGCGCCGAGCCGCTCTAAGTCCACGCCGGACTCTGCTCCCGCATGGAGCACCGCGAGCTCCCGCGCGATGCGCTCGAACTCGGAACGCACAGCCCCGGGACTGTTCAGGTGCCAACGCGCTTGCCGGACCCGCGCCACCTCGGCCATGGCGGTGGTCAACGCGGCACTGAGCCGCGCGTCGTTCGCCGGCACGCTACGGTATCGGCGCGTCGGGGCGGCGCGCACGGCGCGCCAGTCCGGCGATCATGTCCACGATCGCGGCAGCGCGCTGCGCCTCGGAGCGAGGTAGCAAGCGCGGATTCGTGTACGAGTAGGTGCGATAGACCGCACCGTCGAGTACCTCGACGGTTACCATCATGTTCTCCGAAACACGGCGAAGTTCCACGGAGCGCACGAGCGAGTCAGCGCGCGGCAGCGAGTCCTGGTCGGGCAACGTGAAGGCGCGCAGCGAGTCGAGCTGCGCCAACACCCCCTTCCAGTCCGGCTCCTGCCGGAGCCGGAGTCGGCACGCTTCGTTGCCCCCGGCGCGGAAAATCGACGCACAATTCACCGTCGCCTGCACCGAGTCGCGCGTGCGACTGTTGAGCGCACCTTCGGTTCCGGCCAACGATCGGTCGCCATCGCCCGACGGCAGCGGCCACCACGCCCAGAGTTCACCCGTCGCGCCCTTGGCGTCGCGCTCGCTCGCCACGCGCAACAACAGGTCGGGCGCGCCCGACGCCATCGCGAACCAGACCCGGATCTCGCGCTGCCCCGACGAGAAACGCGACTCGCGCAACAGGCTCATGCGCGCGAGCGCCGAGATGTCGCCCTGGTCCGCCCGGTCGGCGAGCGAGAGTCCGCTTGCGCGCCCGCGAAAACCGAGCGCCCCGCACGCGCTCACTCCAACGCACAGTGCCGCCACGAGCGCGACGCGGCTCACGCGCTGCGGCGCGTGTCCACGCGGGTTCGACGGGGAAGCGGGCGGGCGCATGCTCCCTGCAAGATGGCCCCGTTCCGGAGCGCTCGCCACCGGTCCCTACACGCCGTACTTGTCGCGGTAGAGAGCGTCGTGGTGCCGCTCGTGCCCGGCAATGATGTACGCGAGCGCGCGCGCCGACGCCGGAGTGCCGCTCATCGTGCCGATGTTGGCCCACGTCGAGGCCGGCGCGGTGCTGACCAGCGCGATGGTGGCAGCGCGCAGCGCGTCGAACTCGTCCACGAGGCCGACGAAGTCGCGGGCATCCGCGTGACTGTTCGGTGCCCACGTGTTCTCGTCGAACGAAGGCAGTGCCTGCACATCGCCCCGCAGGATAGACACCATCCGGTAGGTAAACACCCGCTCCGCGTCCACCAGGTGCTGCACCGACTCGGCCAGCGACCACTTGCCGGGCGCATAGCGGAAGTGCGCTTTCGATGCCGCAGCGCGCAACCGCGTCGAGAGCGCCGCGTGCCCCGCGGCCATCACCGTCGCGAAGTCGCCGTCCGGCACGAGCCGCACGTACGTGCCGTAATACTCCGCGTGTTCACCTGCATCAGGACGCGTCAGCATCAAACCCTCCACAAGGCAAGCTGCAACAGAACTCAGTGCCCGCGCAGCTCGAGGAAATACTGCCAGAACGGGGCGTTCCAGCGAGACGAGAGAAAGAGGTGCTCCACCACCGCCAGCGCCAAGAGCGTCGTGACAAGCGCCCACCCGCGCCGGCGGTGCGGCGCGCGGTCGCGTACGACCATTGCAAGCATGCCGAGCGTGACCAGCGTCAGCACGGACAGCGAAAACGGCAGGAAGAGCGAGTTCTCTTCGGGGCCGAAGAAGCGGGACAAATGCGAGAGCTGTGGCGGCAGGAAGCGCGTGCCCGGATTCTTCACGCCCCAGAAAATGTTGAGCTTCGAACTCTGGAGGCTCACCCAGAACGCCACGTACGACCAGAATCCGATCCGGTTCACGCCGCCACGGGTGAGGAACCACGCGGCGCCCATGGCCGCGAGCGCCGCGACCTCGGAGTTCCACATCGCCCAGACGGCCTGCAACGCGAGCGGCAGCGAGCCGCTCGGCCCGTCGAGTGGCACGGACGCGGCCTCCGCGGGCCCCGCGATCCACCCCGTGTAAAGAGTCGCAGTCACCCATCCCCAGAGCAGCGCGCCTCCAAAGAACGACTCCGTCGCCGCCCGGTCGGTGGCCACGTGGCGGCGACTCGCGAGCAGCCACGCCCCCCACCCTGCCAGGCCCGTGCAGAACAGCACTCCCGCCGTGCGAGACATCGCCGTGGCCTGCATCGCGACGATCACCCCCGTCGTCAGCCACCAGAAGCCCACAACCGACGCGCCCGACGTGAACATCAGCCGCGTGAACTTGATCGACGGCCCCGACGATGGCGGCAGCGTCACACGCGCCTCGTCCGACGCCACCACGGGCGCGGCCCCCGCGATCACCCCGCTCGAACTCGGCATCATCGGCTCGCTCACGCGCCAGCCCCGCGCATCGACTGCACCGCCCCGCTCACTGTGCGCGCATCGGCGTTGGGCAGTGGCAGGTACCGCGCCCCCATCGCCTGCGCGATCTCGCGCGCGAACGGTTCGCCCCGCGGCGAGGTGTCGACAAACAGCGAGTTGATGCCACTCGCACGCAACGCGACGGCGGCGGCCAGCGCATCGGCGGCCGCTTTCGGCCGCCCCGGCGTGCCGTCGCGCGCAATGTTCGCGCGCGCGTCCGTCAGCAGCACCACCATGGCCATGTTGCCGCCGCGCTGTGCGAGCTCGGCCGTCTCGCGCGCGGCGTCGAGCGCGTGCGCGAGCGGGGTGCCGCCGCCGCCGGGCAGCCCCTGCAACGCCCGCTTCGCGCGCGCCAGCGCCCGCGTCGGTGGCAGCAGCAGTTCCGCCGATGTGCCGCGAAATGCGATCAACGCGACCTCGTCGCGCCGCGCATAGCTCTCGGCCAGCAGAAGCTCGATCGCGCCCTTGGCCTCCGAAAGACGATTGAGCGCCAGCGAGCCCGACGCATCAACCGCGAACACCACCGTCGTCCCCGTCTTCTCGATGAAGCGCCGGATGCGGAAGTCCTCTTTGCGGATCTTCACGCGACCGCCGGCCTGCCCCGCCGTGCCGCCACGCAACCGCTGCCACGGCGCACTCGCACGCAGCGTCTCGAGCACGTGCAGCCGCTTGCCGCCGCGAGGTTCGCCGGGTCGCGCCCCCACCTGCCGACCGCGCAACGCGCTCGCCTGCGCAACGCCCGACTGCCCTGCGGCACCCTGCACGCGTCTGGCGCGCACGAGCAACGCCGCGAGCAGGTCCGCCGGCAGCGCCGCCTTCATCGCG
>JAYTVE010000418.1:0-4125 GCA_043744185.1 Gemmatimonadota bacterium
GAGCGCACGAGGATCTCGCAGATCTCGAGCGCCTGCTCGCCCGTGTCCGGCTGGCTGATGAGGAGGTTCTGCACGTCGACGCCGAGCTTGGCGGCGTAGTCGGTGTCGAGCGCATGCTCGGCGTCGATGAAGGCCGCGACGCCGCCCGACTTCTGCGCGTTGGCGACCACATGGAGACAGAGCGTCGTCTTGCCGCTCGACTCCGGACCGTAGATCTCCGTGATGCGCCCGCGGGGGATACCGCCGATGCCGATGGCGGCATCGAGGTTGATGGCACCCGTCGAGATGCACTCGATCGGGGCGCGGGTGTCCGTGCCCAGCCGCATGATCGAACCCTTGCCGTGCGACTTTTCGATCTGCGCGATGGCCAGATTGAGCGCCTTCTTGCGATCGTCCTGCAGCGTGTTGCTAGCCATGACCCACCTTTGGGGTTGGACGTTTGAGCTCTGGCCAGGCTCGGCAGGAAATCTATCCGGCCCCGGCGTATTCGGAGACACCCGAAGAAAGTACGAAGCGCCCTCGGGAAAGCAAGCCACTAGTTGAGCCGGAAAGCGTCGGGCACGTGGCGAACACGGACCGACTCTCCCTGCACCAACACCCCGACGACGTCAAACCGGTACGCCTCCCCGGGACGCCCGTGGCGTTCAATCCACACATGAGCTGATCGCGCTAACTCCTTCTGTTTCTTCCAGTTCACTGCCTCCACCGGGTCGCCGAAACGATCCCCGTGGCGCGCCTTGACCTCGACGAACGCCACCAGCCCGTCCCGCTCCACAACCAGGTCGATATCCCGGTGCCCGCTTCGGAAGCGACGGTTCATGACCCGCCACCCCTGTCGCGTGAGCCACCGGGCCGCGACCCGTTCTCCCAGTTCTCCGAAGACCTGCCTGACCGCTGACATGGGCGCATCGTACGTCGAATCGGAGCGAGGCAGTTAACCCGCGCGTTGCACGGTAGATCATTTCAACGCGCTCTTCCTCGCATTGCCATCGACGACGACTGGTCGGGAGGTGTGCTGCGACGTTGATTCTCGCCTCATGCGCATCGTGCTCGCACCCGTCGGCACACGTGGCGACGTGGAGCCGCTGCTCGCACTCGGCGACGTGCTTCGTGAGCGCGGCCATACCTGCGTACTCGCCGCGCCACGAAACTTCGCCGCGACGGCGCAGCGCGAGGGACTCGCATTCCAGGACCTCGGTCCGGGTTTCGACGAAACGGCGCGCGGCGTGCACAACGAGTTCGTGGTGCTACGGCGTTTCTTGCGCTGCCTGGACCAGCAGTACGCCGGACTCCAGCGAGCCTCCGAGGGAGCGGATGCCATCGTGGGCGCCATGCTGCTGCTCGCGGGGCCGTCGGTCGCGCGCCTTCGCGGCATCCCGTGGATCTATGCCGGGTTCAGCCCGCGGTACCTGCGCTCTCGCCTGATGGTTCCCGGCGGCATCCCAGTGCGGAGCTTGCCGCCCTGGCTCCTCGGCGCATTCAACCGGATGCAGGACTTGCTGCTCCCAGCGGCCATGCGGACGTGGGTGGCCGAAGAACGGAAGCTGGGATTTCCCTCTCCCACCGGTGTGTACCCGCACTTGGCGCTCCAAGGTGAACTGCTGCTCTCCTACGACGATGAGCTGCTTCCCACCCCGGCCGACGCGACCGGTCAACTCAACCGCGTCGGCGTGATGCGTCGCAGCGGCGCAGGCCCGCCGTTGACTGCGGAGTTGGCCGAGTTCCTTGATTCGGGTCCGGCTCCGGTCTATCTCGGCTTCGGTTCCATGTCGCATCGCGACCCGGGCGCGCTCATGCGCCTGCTGCTCGCGAGCGTCGAGCGCACCGGCGTGCGTGCCGTGATCAACGCTGGCTGGTCCGGCCTCGATGCGCCGATGCTTCCCGCACGCGTGATTCTGGTGCCGCATGCCCCGCACGACGCACTGTTCCCGCGCTGCGCTGGCGTGGTGCACCATGGCGGCGCGGGCACGCTGCACGCTGCGGCCCTCGCGGGGGTTCCGCAGGCCATCGTGCATCACTGGGCCGACCAGATCCATCATGGCTGGCGCGTGGAGGATCTCGGCGTCGGTCCCCCCCCGACGACGATCCGCCGGCTATCACCGGCCTGGCTCGAGAGTACCCTGCGCCAGCTCACGACCGATGGGGACATGCGCGCGCGGGCGCGGGCACTGGGCGTGCGCATGCGCGCCCGACTCGGCGGCGCGGAGCGTGCCGCTGAGGTCGTGGAGCGCGCCGTGCATGCGGCACAGCTGCACCAATGAACGGCCGGGCGCGGCCTACGACGCCTTGGGCGCTCCCGCCTCGACGGTGACGTCGTACGGCGCCGTTCGCACGACGCCACCGCGCCGGAACTGCACCCACATGCGATAGTGCCCCGCGCGCGGGAACGCGTACGGGAACGACAGCGTCCCGCTCAGCGCTTGGCCGTGCACCATGCCTGGCATCGCCGCGTACGAGCGCTGCGTGGAGTCCGCAGCCACGAACCGCCTCGCGAGCGCGCCTCGTGCAGTATCTGCCTCGGTGCGCTGGATGAGCGCCTGCTGCGCCGCCATGGACGTGGTGCCGACCGGATGCAGGTGCACGAACACGTCGAGCGAGTCGCGCACCACGACCGCGTGACCAGCCATGCCGAGGAACGGCTCCACCGTGAGCCGGGCGCCAGCCTTGTCGCGCAACACGAACGTGAGGGGCGCATCCACTCCAGCGACGATGGAGGTGGTGCCACGCTCCCACGAGAGGACGCTTCCGTCATCGAGGGTCACGGCGTTGCCAGCCGGAGCACCCGTGAAGGTCGCGTCGTCGGCATCGCTCACGGGCGTGGTGCCGGGCTCCGCCTTCACGTCCACCTTGCCGACCATCGTCTCGGCGTAGCCCGTCTCGCGCACCACGTCGGCAAAGATGCGATACCGACCAGCGGGCACCCCTGGCAGCGTGCCGGCGAAGTCGACCGAGTCGAGCATGCGCGGATGCAGGTGGGCCACGGCACCCAGGTCCTCTCGCACGGCAAAGAGGTGCATCATCTTGCCATGATCCGGAATGAACGGTGCCCAGCGGCGCTGCGCGAACGCCTCCGTATCCACCACGAAGCGCAGCAGTCGCGAGCCGGCGCTGTCGCGCACCAGCACGTTCCCCTCGATCGGCGTGTACACGCCACGCGCGTAGGCCTCGTTCTCCTTGTCCCACCAGACGCGGCCCAGCACCAGCAGCGTGACCACGATCGCGCCCGCGACGCCGCGCACGAGCCAGCTGCGCTTGCGGCCATCCGCGTCGGGTTCGACCCCCGGCTCAAGCGTGGACTCGCGCGACGCCGCGCCGACGATCGTGATCAGTCCGGCCACGAGAAAGAGCCCGAACGCCGCAAGGCCGACGCCCATCTTCGGATCCATCGTGAGCACGGTGGTCGCTGCTGCCACGTATGGCACCACCGCCATGCCCTTCCCGGCCACTCCCTCGACCGTGACACGCACAGAGTAGCTGCCCGCCTGCATGATCCAGAGCTGGTCACTCCAGAGCGTGCTGTCGCCCACGATGCGTTGCAGCTGATCTGGCGGAGGCGCGCTCTTGTCGCCGCCATTCCAGATGTATGGCGCGGCCGAAACCGACGTGACGCCACCGCCAGTTACCCGGACGATCACCTCGGCACGGGCCGGTATCACAGCCGGGGCGCGGACAATGACTCGTACCGGATACGGCCCGGCATTCCCCTCGAAGAAGGTGTCGGGACTGCCCACGTGCCCGGACGTGAGCAGTGCGCCCGATGCGACCCATGCCGCGAGCGCGGCTCGTTGCCAGCGGCGCACGCGCCTAGCGCTTCACGCGCGCCATCCACCCACCCCAAGCGAGCCCAAGACGGCTCGAGAGCGTGGCGAGGAGCGCGGCGATGAGCAAGCCCTGTGCGAATACCGTCGCTGGAATGGGCGTGTTGACAGCGCGAAAGGCTCGAGGATTGGTCCAGAACTCGTACGACCACGTGCCCGTGTGCGCCGTGTACGGAAATTCGCCGCCGTTGAAGAACCCGTTCCGCGCCCCGGGGCTGAGCATGAAGATCGACCACGGATATTGCGCTGCCACTTGGAGCGTCACAAACGCCACACCGAGTGCGAGCGCCACAAGCCACGGATTTCG
>JAYTVE010000419.1:0-4123 GCA_043744185.1 Gemmatimonadota bacterium
CTCCCGTGGGACTGAGCGTGCTGCTCAAGGGGACCAACTTGCAAATGCGCGTTTGGCGCGCTTTGCTGCGCGTACCCGCAGGCACCGTCGTGAGCTACGAAGACCTCGCGGCAGCCATCGGATCACCGTCGGCGACGCGCGCCGTGGCCAACGCGGTGGCACGCAACCCGATCCAATATCTCATCCCCTGCCATCGCGTCATCCGGAAGTCGGGCGAGCTGGGCGGCTACGCTGGTGGCATCGAACGGAAGCGCGCGATACTCGGCGTCGAACTCGGACGCTGGGCGCAGGAACCGGCGGCTTAGCGCGCCCGTTCGTGGCGAGTACTGCTGGCGTTGCATACTGTACGGGAGCGCCCATGACGGTCGCTCCCGTTTCATTCGCCCCACTTGTTCATGTCCATCCGCCCCGTCAAGCGTATCGTCACCGCCACGCCCACCATCGAGGGCGCCGGCGTGCATCTCCGCAGAGCGTTCGGCTTCGGCGAAACATCGGAGACTGACCCGTTCCTCCTCTTCGACGACTTTCGCAACGAGGATCCGGCCGCCTACGCCGCAGGCTTCCCGTGGCATCCGCATCGCGGAATCGAGACGATCACCTACGTCCTCGGCGGCACCGTCAACCACGCCGATTCGCTGGGCAATACGGGCTCGCTCGGCGCCGGCGACGTGCAGTGGATGACGGCCGGGCGCGGCATCCTGCACCAAGAGATGCCCAAGGGCGATCCGACGGGGCGCATGCATGGCTTCCAGCTCTGGGCCAACCTGCCCAGTGCCGACAAGATGACGGCGCCGCGCTATCAGGACGTGCCGAGCTCCGCCATTCCCGAGGTGACCGACGACGACGGCACGATGGTGCGCGTCATCTGCGGTGACTTCTGGGGCAAGACAGGACCGGTGGACGGCATTGCGGCCGATCCGCGCTATCTCGACGTCTCTGTGCCAGCGGGCAAGAAGAAGCGGCTGGCCGTGCCGCTCGGGCGCAATGCGTTCGCATACGTGTTCGAGGGCAGCGGTTCGTTCCGCGATGCCTCGGACCCGTACGGTATTCTCACCGAACAGAACGGCGATGACCACGATTTGAAGCGCGAGATGACGGGCAACCGTTCGCTCGTGCTGTTCGACGGTGGCGATGAAGTGGTGGTAACAGCCGGCGAGCACGGCATCCGTTTCCTGCTCGTCTCCGGAAAGCCGATCGAGGAACCGGTGGCGTGGTACGGACCGATCGTGATGAACACACAGCGCGAATTGCAGCAGGCGCTCTCCGAGCTTCGCGACGGGACGTTCATCCAGTCGTGACGGCGGAGCTACATCGCGGGGACCGCACCGTCGGGTGCGCTCGCTGCATGACGCGCACGGATACCGCGCGCATGCTGCTCGCTCAACTGCCGGAGGCGGCGCTGGTGTAGCGGCGAAGCGGCGGCAGTCGTACTGTTGGCGATCATCTCGCCACTCCGTCCGCCGAGGCCTCGTCCGTGCATCGTCATCACCGTCTGTCGCGCGCCCGCATCGCGGGCGTGCTTGCCCTCGCTGCTCTGGCCTCGGGAGCGCCACGTTCCGCGCGCGCACAGAGCGCACCGCAGCTCTACGATGTGGTGATCGCCAACGGGCGCGTGGTGGATCCGGCCTCGAAGCGCGACGCGGTGCTCAACGTCGGCATCGCCGACGGCAAGATCGCCGCCATCTCGCGCGCCGCACTCACGGGCAAGCGGACAATCGACGCCACGGGACTCGTGGTCTCGCCGGGGTTCATCGACCTGCACGAGCACGTGAACGACGACGCGACCTTCGGGCACCAGGTGCGCGACGGCGTCACTTCGGCGTTCGAGATGGAGGCCGGCACGCACGACGTCGCGGCGTGGTACCGCGCGCGGGGCGAGGCGCAGCGCATCAATTTCGGCGTCGCCATCGGCCACATGCAGGTGCGCATCCAGGCGTTCGGAGGCCAGACGGGGCTCACGCCGTCGGGGCCGGCCGCGCACAGTCCGGCAACGCCGGCGCAGCGCGACCTGATCAACAAGTTGCTTGAGCAGGGGCTAGCCGAGGGAGCGCTCGGCGTCGGCGCCGGCTTCGCCTACACCGAAGGGATGACGGCGGACGAGATGGCTGATGTTTTCAAGGTGGCTGCGCGCGCCCACGTGCCCGTGTACGTGCATATCCGGTCCGGCATGGGCGGAGTGCGCGAGGCGCTTTCAGCAGCGCGCACGGCCCGCAGCGCGATCCATTTCGTGCACATCAACAGCGTGTCGCTCGCCGAAACTCCGCAGGCGCTCGCCGCGATCGCGGAGGCGCGTCGGCTCGGTCGCGACGTCACGACGGAGTCGTATCCGTACTCAGCCGGCATGACCGGCATCCAGTCGGCCATTCTCGACAGTTACGAGAACGCACCGGACTCGATGTACCAGAAGCTGCTGCGCCCCGAGACGGGCGAGCGACTGACGCGCGAGACGTTCGCCAAGTATCGGAAGGAAGGCGGCACCATCATCATCTTCATGAACAGCGAGGCGATGGTGGACAGCGCGATGATGAGCCCGATGACGATGGTGGCGAGCGACGCCTACATGATCGGCGAGAAGGGCCACCCGCGCACGAGCGGCACCTTCTCGCGCGCGCTCAAGCGCTACGTGCGCGAGCTCAAGGCCGTCTCGCTCATGGACATGATCCGCAAGATGTCGCTCATGCCCGCCGAGCGGCTCGCGGCCCGCGTGCCTGCCATGCGCAAGAAGGGGCGCATTGCGCTCGGTGCGGACGCGGATCTCACGCTCATTGACACCGCAACCGTGGCAGACCGCGCGACGTACACGGAGCCCACGCTGCCGCCGACCGGCATTCCGTACGTGCTGGTCAACGGCGTCGTGGTGGTGGACAAGGGCGCGTTGGTGGAAGGCGCGAAGCCGGGCAAGCCGGTGCGGGCGCGAGTGGTGCCCTAGTCGTCAGGGCGTCACCGCGCACCCCTCCACCTTCGCGCAGTTCGGATCAACCGGCGGCAGCTTGAGCCGCTTGAGCTCGCTGTTCACCTTGGCGAGGTCGGTCTTCCAGACGGTATCGAGACGATCGGTGTAGCCCTTGAGCTCGGTCTTGAGGATGCCGAAGATCGCGGGCATGCCGCTCACGGGGCGGCCGTCGCCCTTTTCGGCCATCGAGAGCAGCGTGGCGAGGCGGTTGTTGACCTTGATGGGGAAGTTGAGCGGATCCTGCCCGCTCTGGTTCCGCACCTGGTACACGTCCTCCTCGACACCGCTCGCATCGGTGACGAGCGTGCCGGTGGCCGATTTGAGCGCAGCGTCGTCGGCCGCGCGCTTCACGCGGTCGTCGACCTGCGCCTTGACCCTGCGAATGTCGACGACACTCTGGTTCGCCTGATTCACCTTGTCGCGGACCATGAGGCCGAAGTTGTACTGGGCAACCAAGTCCGCATCGGTGATGCCGGGAATGAGCGGGTTGCGCTTCACGGTCACCGGCTGCGTGAGCGCCTTGCCGTCCACCGTGAGGCGAAGCGTGTACGTGCCGGGCGGCACCGCCGGCCCTTGATTGCCCCACGAACCCCAGAGAATCATGCCCGGGAAGCTGACCGCGCCGCGTGCGCGGAGGTCCCACGTGAACTTGTTCATGCCGGCGTCGTTCGGCAGCCAAGGCCCACCGCCTGCACCGCCGAACCCCGCGGCCTTCACGATGCTGTCGCGCTTCGCCTTCGGGATCGTGTCCGGCTCGAAGCTCCGCACCACGGCACCCTTGGCATCCACGATCTCGAGCGACGCGCGCTTGGCCGGCACCCTGAGCCGGTAGCTGAGCGTCACACCCGGCCCAGAGCGAATCCCGACAGGTGGCGCAAAAAGGTGCGCGTCTTCGGCGGAGATCATGGCCGAGTGCTGGCGAATGGGCGCGATGTTGTCGAGCACCCAGAAGCCGCGCCCGTGCGTGGCGATCACCAACTCGTTGGCCTCGACAATCAGGTCCGAGACCGGCACGTCGGGCATGTTGAGCATGAGCGACTGCCACTGCGCGCCATCGTCGTACGAGAGGTAGACGCCGTGTTGCGTGGCGGCGTAGAGCAACCCCGCACGCGTGGGGTCTTCGCGCACCGCGTGCACGTAGGCGTCGTCGCGCAGCCCCGTCGTGATCTT
>JAYTVE010000420.1:0-4112 GCA_043744185.1 Gemmatimonadota bacterium
CACCTCGACGACTTCGGGGCACTGGGCGCGGTCAAGCAGCACGCGGACGTTGTGCTCGGCCTGTTCCGGGAGGAGATGTACTCTTTTCCCACCGGCATCGAGGGCGCGACCGAGCTGCACGTGCTCAAGAATCGCAGTGGTGGCATCGGATACGTGGACCTTTATTTCTACAAGCAGTGGATGCGCTTCGAAGACATGCTCGACCCTGATCGCTGACTCCAGGAGCACCCGTGACCCTCCGCATCCTGCCGCGTGCCGCGGCGCTCGCCACCTGCCTGCTCGCCGCCGCGTGCGCGTCGGGTGGTGCCCGACCGACGTCGGACGCGATTTCGCGACTTGAAGCCGAACGGGTCAAGAGCCCGAACTCGGCCGCGGCGCTCCGCGCGCTCGGCATCGCGTACTACCAGGCGCAGCGCTTTCCCGAGGCGCGCGACATGCTCGCCGCTGCCGACCTCGCGCTGCCCAACGATGGCGCCACGGCGCTGTTCAAGGGCCTGACTGCGGAGGGGATGAACGACCTCGACGGCGCGCGCGACGCGTACACCAAGTACCTCGCGGTCGGCACCTCGAGCCGCACCAAGACGCAGATCCGCGACCGGCTCGCCATCGTCCAGCGCCAAGGGCTCGAGGCCACGGCCAAGTCGGCGGTCTCGCGCGAGAACGAACTCTCGCGCGTGCCGGGCCCGCCCAACACGATCGCCGTGCCACCGCTCAAGTTCACCGGCACCGACACCAACCTCGTGCCGCTCGAGCGCGGCATCGCCGAACTGCTCATCACCGACCTCGCGCGATCTAACCAGCTCACGGTGCTCGAGCGCGAACGCATGCAGTCGCTGCTCGATGAAGTCGCGCGCGGCCAGTCCGATCGCGTCGACGAAACCACCAAAGTTCGCGCCGGCAAGATTCTCCAGGCCGGTCGCCTCATTCAAGGCGGCATCCTGCAGACCGGGCCGGAGCGCATCCAGCTCACGACCAACATCGTGAACGTGAGCACCGCGCGCACCACCGGCTCCGCGAGCGACGACGACAACCTCGAGCAGGTCTTCGCACTCGAGAAGAAGATCGTCTTCCAGCTCTTCACCAACCTCGGCATCACGCTCACCAACGAGGAGCGCAAGCTGATTGACGACGCCAAGCCGACGCGCAACCTCAAGGCGTTCCTGGCCTTCAGCCGCGGGCTGCAGGCGGAGGATCGCGGCGACTACTCGGGCGCCGCCCGCTTCTTCGACGATGCGCGTGGCATGGACCCGGGCTTCAGCGCCGCGGGCATTCGCGCGGCGGGTGCCGCAACGGCCGCAGCGGGCGCGAACGTCACCAGCGCCACCGTGCAGGCTTCCACGTCCGGCACGCGCGAAGGCAACGCGGTGCGCGCCGCGCAGCAGGGCGTGCTCAACGTCTCGACCGGTGGCGCGGTGCAAGTGGCCAATGACGTGAACGCGTCGCAGGCTGCCAACAGCGCCAGCAACGGCCAGACCTACTCGGGCGGTGGCCCGGGCGGACAGAACACCACCAATGGCGCCGGTGGTCCGCCGTCGTCGATTCCCACGCCGCCCAACGCGCCGCCGACGCCGCTCCTGACGCAGTCGGGCACGATCACGTTCATCATCCGTCCCCCACTCTGACCATGCGCCGATTCCTGATTCCGGCGGCGCTCGTCGCGCTCGGTAGCGTTCCGGCATCTGCGCAAGATGCCACCACGTTCCGCGCCGGTCCGACGTTCGTCTCGTACAAGATCGGCGACGCCACGACGTCGCAGGTCACGCTCCCGATGGTGGCCGTCATCCCCGTCTCGAGCCGCCTCACGGTCGATATCGCAACAGCCTTCGCGAGCACGCAGTACACGGCCGGCGGCGCCACGAGCTCGATCTCGGGCCTCACCGACACGCAACTTCGCGCCAACTACGCGCTGAGCGGCGACAACCTCGTGCTCACGCTCGGCTTCAACATTCCCACCGGCAAGTCGGCCATCACGAGCGACCAGATCCTCGCCGCGCAGGCCATCGGCATCGACTTCTTCACCTTCCCCGTGCCGGTGTACGGCACGGGCATCGCCGGCACGGTGGGGCTCGCGTACGCGGGCCAGGCGGGTGACTGGGAAATCGGTGCAGGCGGCAGCTTCCGCAAGGCGACGTCGTTCGAGCCGGCGAGCGGCTCATCGGCCAAGTACACCCCGGGCGACGAGTACCGCGTGCGACTGGGCGCAGCGCGGGCCGTCGGTGAAGGTCGCCTCCAACTCGGCCTCATCTTCTCCGCGTTCGGCACGCCGAGCTACGACACGACCACCATCAGCACCGGCGCTCGCGCGATCGTGCAGGCGGTGTACTCGCACCCGATCGGCAGCAACGAACTCTTCCTCACGTTGTGGAACCTCTACACGGGCTCGGGCAGGCTGCTCGCCGGACCAGCCGAGGCGTCCAACATCCTGAACGTGGGCGTGGCCTACGGTATCCATCAGGGCAACCTCACGTGGGAGCCCAACGTCGAGGGTCGGTTCATCTCGCAGGGATCGGCCACGGGCAACCTTGTCTTCCCGGGGCTTCGCGTGCGCATCCCCGCGGGCAGCTGGACCATCTACCCGGGCGCGTCGGCGGCCTTCGGCAGCGTGGTCAACCAGTCGGTCTCGGGGGTTCGCGCCACGCTGGGCATCCAGTACGTGCCGTAAGCACCTGTTCACGGCGTTCCGGGGCGGTCCTGCGAGTGTCGCGGGGCCGCCCCGCTGCGTTGGAGGCCCGGCGGCTCGGCGTGTATCTTGGAGGACACTGTCACACGCCTTTCCCGAGAGTCGAGCATGGCCGGCCACAGTAAGTGGAAGCAGATCAAGCACTACAAGGCGGCGACTGACGCCAAGCGTGGCGCCAAGTTCACGAAGATGATCCGCGAAATCACCGTGGCCGCGAAGTCGGGCGGCGGTGATCCGGACGGCAATCCGCGCCTGCGCACCGCCATCGACATCGCCAAGGCGGCGTCGATGCCCAAGGAAAACATCGAGCGGGGCATCAAGAAGGGCACGGGCGAACTCGAGGGCGTCGATTACGTCGAAGTCGTCTACGAGGCGTACGGCCCCGGCGGCGTGGCCATCATGATCCAGGCGCTCACCGACAACCCGACGCGTACCGTGGCCGAAGTGCGCGCCAAGCTCTCGCGGCTCGGCGGCAACCTCGGCACGAGCAACTCGGTGTCGTTCATGTTCGATCGCAAGGGCGTCATCACCATCGACGCCGCGGGCAAGGACGAAGACGGCGCCATGGAAGTGGCGCTCGAGGGCGGCGCCGAGGACTTCACGAAGGACGACGACGTGTTCAGCGTGACCACCGCACCGTCGGACCTGCACGCGGTGCGCGTGGCGCTCGAGGCCAAGGGGCTCGTGGCGCGCGAGGCGACGTTCGCGTGGATCCCCAAGAGCACGGTGCCGGTGGAAGGCGCGGTGGCCGAGCTGCTGCTCAAGCTCCTCGAGGCGCTCGAGGAGCTCGACGACGTGCAGAAGGTGGACGCCAACTTCGACATGGACGTGTCGGCCATGCAGGCCGAGGAGTAGTCGGCTCCTGAGCGCTCCCGCACGCGTCCTCGGGATCGATCCCGGCACCGCGGTCACCGGCTACGGTGTCGTGCGGCGCGAGGGCACCGGCGTGGCGCTCATCGAGTGCGGCGTTATCCGCACGAAGGCACGCGACCCGCTCGCATCGCGACTCGAGGAGATCTACGAAGGGGTGCGCGAGTTGATCGCGCGCCACCAGCCCGATGCGGTGGCCGTGGAAGACGTGTTCTACGCCAAGAACGTGCGCACCACCGTGGTGTTGGGCCACGCGCGCGGCGTGATTCTCCTCGCGGCGCAGCAGGCAGGACGGCCGCTGCACGAAATGCCGCCGGCCGTCATCAAGAAGGCCGTGACCGGCAACGGCAACGCGACCAAGGAACAGGTGCAGTTCATGGTGGCCAAGCTGCTGCGGCTGAAGCAGGCGCCCGAGCCGGCGGATGCGAGCGATGGCGTGGCCGCGGCGCTTGCGTGCTGCATGGCGCCGGTGCTGCCGAGCGTCGCCGATGCAGTGGCCGCCGCCACGCGCAGTCGCGCGGTACGGGTGGTGCGCTGATGATTGCACAGGTGAGCGGCCACC
>JAYTVE010000421.1:0-14784 GCA_043744185.1 Gemmatimonadota bacterium
GCCTCGACGTGCCCACCCTGGCTGTTGATGTAGATGTTGATCGGGTCCGACGAATCGGTGGTCATCGCGACCAGCTGCGTGATCACGCGTTCGGCGACCTCCTGGTCGATGCCGCCGCTGATGACGATCGTGCGGGCGTTGAACAGCCGCTCGGCGTACAGGTCGAGGGAGACGCCGGTCGGAATCTTGGTGCTCGGGCTCATGCGTGTGGGGCTCGTGGTCGTGAAGGTCGTGGAAACGTAGTCGAATACGCGTGGCGTCATCGCGGCGCGTTCAGGTAGTACGGCGGCGGAATGCGCTGCCAGCTGTCCTTTCCGCTGAGGTAGCCGAGCGTCCCTCCGATGATCCCGCCGACCGCGCCGCCAATCACGAAACCCGAGGCAAAATCGGCGCCGCTCGGATTGATGCCTTGGCCATTGGACAGTGCACCGACCGCGCCGCCGACGCCCGCTCCGATGAGGCCGTAGCGGAGCATGCCGCCAAACTTCGAGTTCCCCGTGCGGACATCCACCGTGCGCATGTCCTGCGCGCGGACGGCCACGAATCGGAATTGGTCGATCGGCACCACGTTGGCTTCGAACAGGCTTCCGTCCTGACGCGGTGCGACGGTGTCAAGCACCACCCACTCGCCACGCAGTGAGTCGACGCGGCCAATGATCGGATCCGGGCCGAGCGATCGTGCAACGACACGCAGGATGGCGCCGAGCACGAAGGGTTCATTCTGCGGCGACGGTGCGCTCGCGCCGGACGCCTGCGCGCTGGCGAGGGCGGGAGCGACTGCGACGAGTGCAGCGAGGAGGGAAGTCCGGAGGCGACGCCCGATCACGGCTTCGCCTTCGCGGCGGCCGCCTTCGCTTCGTCGGCCATTTCCTTCGCAAGGTTCTTGTCGAACGCGGCCGTCTGGTCGGCGCTGAGCACCGCGCGCAGCGCGGCGTGCTCCTTGGTCTCGAGGTCAGCGATCTGCTTCTTGACGCTCTCCGTCATTGGAAGCGACTTGCCGTCCTTGTCCCTCTTCTTGTTCGTGACCTTGACGGCGGTCATCTGCGTGTGATAGTCGTGGTGCAGGGCGCGGACTTTCGATTTCTGCTCGTCGGACAGCGTGATGCCGTCGAAGAGTTCGGGGATGCCCTTGTCCCGCTTGCCAGCCTTGGCTTCCTGCGACGGAGCGGACGGGCTCGCCTGCGCGGCGACGAGTGGTGCCGAGGTGGCCAACAGGGCCAGTGCGGCGAGGACGACGAATGGACGCATGGCTCGTCTCCGGGATGCCAGTCAGGGGAGGGCCGCCGAAGATCGGCAGCCGGTTCGGAGGGTCAACTCTAGGAGCAGAAAGAAGATAGCGCGAGGGTGGACACCACTAGCGGACGGAGGGGAAAAGGGTATTGTTACGACGCGAGTCGGAGTAGACGTCGAAAGGGTAGATAAGTCGTTGTGCGGCTTGCATTTGAGGATACTACATCACCGTGACAGTCCCGACCCCCCCGGCTGGACCTGCTCCGCAGAGCGTTGCTTCGGCACACGCCGCAGCACCCACCGCCGCTACTGCGTCGATTCCCGTCTCGCCTCCGGTGCCGCCGTCGCCCCCGCCCCCGCCGGCGCCGGTTGCCTTTCCGCTCACGTGGATGCTCGACCACGCGGCGGCGCCCCTCAAGTACCGGGCGATGACCGAAGTAGCGCGTGCTACCCCCGAGGTCGCGGAGCGTGCCCGCGCCGGCGTGTACACGTTCGCGCCGGCCATCACGCTCTCGCTCACGCAAGGGGGCGATGGCACGTGGCACCAGAGCATGTTCGGGGTGCCGTCGTCGAAGGCGGCGCACTTCGAGGGCGTCGGCACGATGCTGGCCGTGCGGCGGCTGCTCGAGTACGGATGGGAGCGCGAGGCGCCGCCGATGGTGCATGCGCGTCGGCTCCTCTTTCGCCTGCTCGCTGAAGACAACGATCCGCAATACCTCTTCGAATTGCTCCCGGCCAAGGGGGTGACGCTCGAGCTGCGCCACCGCGGACGTGTCATGCTGCGCGAGAGCGCGGCGGCGCTGCTTGCGCAGGCGGGCTACGAACAGGATCCGCGTCTCCGAGGCGCGGGTCGTCGCGCACTGGAGCGCGTCGGCAGCTACCTCGCGTCTCCGCTCGGTGCCAAGCCGTGGGTCCGCAATGGCAACAAGCAGGTGCTCGCCGCCGAGGCGCAGCCACCCTCGATCTGGCTGCTCTGGATGCTGGCCTTCATGCCGCATTTCCGGAACGAGCATCATGCGCAGATGGAGTTGCTCTACACGCACCTCACGCAGCCGCTGCCGCGCCAGGAGCCGGTCCAGGCCGTGGGGGACAAGCTGATCGAGCAGGAACACCTCGTTCTCGGCGACTGGCTGCCGCATCGCAATGCGGTGGACGCCGACGTTCCGCGTGCGCTCGCCTGGCTTGAGCTGATGGCGCGGCTTGGCTTCCTCAAGCGGAACGAGAACTGGCTCAAGCTGTTCGACCGCTTCGTGGATGATTGCGACAACACCGGGCTCTGGCATCCGCACAAGGGCACCACGGCGCCGCGCGCGGCGGACAAGTACACGTGGGGGATCTATCCGCTCGAGCCCGTTACTGCGGGCGACGAGCGGCTGAGTGATGCGACCTTCCGCATCGGCCTCATCGCGCGACTGCTGGGACGACAGATCGACCTGACCTGACGCGCGCTGCGTCCTTGGACGGTGCACCACGCGGGGGGACTTCGGTCCCCCCGTTACTTTTGGTGCGTGAGCCCGACGCTGACGTCCAGTCTCCGGCGCGGTGGCCAACTGCCCCCGGACGCTTGGTATCCGGCCAACGATCCGCGCGTGCGCGCGCAGATGATCGAGGCCGCGGGAGAGCGCGTTCGCGTCATTGAGGCGGGACCGGCCCATGGTCCGGCCGTGCTCCTCATCCATGGATGGGGCTGTTCCGCGTTCGCATGGCGCCATGTGCTGCCCGCGCTCGCCGCTGCCGGCCATCGCGCCGTCGCGCTCGACCTTCGCGGACACGGTCTCTCCGACAAGCCGGCGGAGGAGGGCTCCTACACGACGGCCTCGCTGACGGCGCACGTGGAGGCGGTGCGGGACGCGCTCGGATTCGCTCGCCACGCCGTGATTGGTCACTCGATGGGCAGCGTGCTGGCGCGCGAGCTCATGTTCCGCGATCCGCAACGGCTCACACACGCGGCGCTCGTCTCGCCGGCGGGGTTCGGCCGCATTCACCGTCGCGATATGGGGGTCCTCTTCTCGCCGAACTTCGTGACGTCGGTCATCCCGCTCGTCGTCACGCGCTCCGCCGTGGAGCGTTCCATGCGGCACACGTACGGGCCCAACGGGGAGCCGTCGCCGCGCGAGATCGAGGACTACTGGGCGCCGTCGCAGTTCCCCGAGTTCGTGCGTGCGAGTCGGCACCTGCTGCACATGTTCGATTGGACGCCGCCCGATCCCGCGGCGTGGCACAACCAGGACCTGCCGCCGATTCTCGCGATCATCGGCTCGCACGAACGCGTGCTCGATGCCGATGCCACCGAGGTATACCTCGCGGCCAACGTGCGCCGTGCACGCGTGGAGATCGTCGAAGGGGGCGGGCACGCGGTGCAGGAGGATTCGCCGGCCGTCGTAAATCCGATGATCACCGCGTTCCTGTCCAGTCTCGTCCGCCCCGACTGACCAGCGCGCGCGTGATGTCGAGCGGTAGTCGACGGCGCTGACGGCGGCGACCGACTAGACTGACAGCTTCATGGCAGACGAACCAGCATCCGACCTCACGCCGCCGTTCAGCACCCTCGGGCTCGGCGAGCAAACCCTCCGCGCCCTCGCCGACTCGGGGTACGACCGGCCGACCCCCATCCAGGCGCAGGCGATTCCGCTCGCGCTCAAGGGGCGCGACGTGATGGGGCTCGCGCAGACCGGCACGGGCAAGACCGCGGCCTTCACGATCCCGATCATCGAGCGGCTGGTCGGTGGGCCGCGCCGCACGCGTGCCCTCATCCTCACGCCGACGCGCGAGCTGTGCGTGCAGGTCGAGGAGAGCGTGCGCACGTACGCGAAACATGCCGAGCTCGACGTGATTTCGGTGTACGGCGGCGTGCCGTATGAGCCGCAGGAAACGGCGCTGCGCAACGGCGTTGATGTCGTGGTCGCCACGCCGGGACGTCTCATCGACCACCTCGAAAAGCAGAACGTCGTGTTCGACGACCTCGAAGTGCTCGTACTCGACGAGGCCGATCGGATGCTCGACATGGGGTTTGCGCCGCAGCTGAACCGGATCGTCGCGCAGATTCCGGTGTACCGGCAGACGCTGCTCTTCTCGGCCACGATGCCGCCAGAAGTCGAGGCGCTCGCGCGCAAGTACCTGCGGAAGCCCGTGGTAGTGCAGGTCGGACGTCGGTCCAGCGCGGCCACCACCGTGACGCACGCCGTCTATCCGGTGCCACAAGACCGGAAGCACACGCTGCTCGCGCACCTCATCACCGAGGGCAACCTCGACACGGTGCTCGTCTTCACGCGCACCAAGTACGGCGCCGATCGCGTGGTTCGGCACCTGAAGGAGCAGGGGATCGAGTCCACCGCGATGCACTCCGATCGCTCGCAGAAGGAGCGCACGGCGGCCATCGAGGACTTCAAGGCGGGGAAGATTCGCGTGCTGGTGGCCACCGACATCGCACAGCGCGGCCTCGACATCAACGGCATCACGCACGTCATCAACTACGACGTGCCGACGCAGGCCGAAGATTACGTGCACCGCATCGGGCGCACGGGGCGCGCCGCCACGTCGGGCGACGCCTACACCTTCATGGCCACCGACGAGATCGGGATGGTGCGCACGATCGAGCACGTCATCGGGCAGAAGATCCCGCGCGTCTCAATTCCCGGGTACGACTTCGGGACCTTGGGGTAGCTCGCGACGCCCGGCCGGATCGTCCGGCTGGTTGCGCATGAAATCGGCGAGTTCGTGCAGCTTCTGCGTGAGGGGAGCGCGGAGCGTGTCGGGCATGGCGTGCTCGCCGAGCGCCTGGTCCATGCACCAGAGCCACTCATCGCGCTCGCGTGACGAGATCGCGAACGGCATGTGTCGCTGCCGGAGTCGCGGATGGCCGCGCTGCTCGACATACGTCTGCGGCCCGCCGGTCCAGAACGAGAGATAGAGAAAGAGCTTCTCACGCGATGACTTGAGCTTCTCCGCGTGCAGCGCGCGCACGTGCACCGCTTCAGGCGCGGAGTCCATGAGGTCGTAGAAGCGGTCCACGAGTAGGCGAATGCCGGCCTCGCCGCCGAGGGCGTCGTAGTGCGTGGGGGCGGGTGCGGTCACGTGGCGTCTGGCAGTGTCGGGAAGCGGTTAGTCGCGTCGGCGCGGTCGGCGGCGCGTGCGACGGTCGGAATGGTCGACGTCGGTCGCGGGGCGGAGGTCGCGGGCGTGGACGGTGAGCAGCGCCTTCGCGTATCCATCGGGTTCAACGAACTCGACCTCGAATTCTTCGGGCGTGTGCACCCAAACGATCGCTCCACCCTCACCCGACTTCAGCGCATGCTCCGGGATGTCTCGCGTCAAGAATACGCAATCAACCTCCTTGCATGCGACGGTCAGGTGAACCTCCCGGGTATGCGGACACCAGATGCGGTCGATGGTCGCCCGGACGGACGATCCATCGGGTTTTGAGAAAAAGGACGCGGCCAGTCGGACCACGGACGTTACCACGAATGACGACGACGGTGCCATGGGCAGTTTCGTTGCCTTCAACGACGCCGCTATCGGATCCGCCCCGCGCGCGACACCGTCACCGTCTCCGCCACCGCCCCGCGGGTTACCACCACGCTCGTGTTGCTCACGCCCCACCCCAGCCCGATCGGCGAGAACGCCACGGAGTCGCGCGAGGTCGTGAGCGTGACTCCGTACGCCGCGCCCACGGCGTGGGCGCTCATCACCCCCTGCGCGTCGCCGATGGTGAGCTGCGCGGCTGACGTGTCCACCAGCACCGCCACCGGCTGGGCATGCGCCACCGCCCGCTGTCGCGCCAGCGCGAACACGGTGCGCACCTCGTTGGCCGCCTGCCGCACCGCCACGCGGTCGGTGATAGCGCGGACGCGTGGCAGCGCCAGCGCCGCCACCACGGACGCGATGGCCAGCACCACAAGCAGTTCGATGAGGGTCACGCCCCGGTAGAGTCGCATCGCCGAGCTTCGCCTCGGCGCGCTCCACCCTCGGCACCCGATCCACGCACCCCCGGTCGGGCGCTTGCAGCGCTACTTTCGAAGGGTCCGCTACCGGATGGATTCCATGCCCCGACTTCGCGCCCGCTGGTTTGCCCTCGCCGCCCTCAGTGCGGGGCTCGCCTGCGCCACTCCGCCCACCAAGGGCGACCTGAACAACACACAGCTCGTCAACGACATGGCCGAGACGGTGAACGAACTGCGCGTCGTCAACGGCGAACTGCGGGGCTCACTCGATTCGCTGGCACTCGTCGTGGCGCGGCAGGACACACTGCTCCGTCAGGTGGCCAACGCCGCCGGTGTGCAGGTGCCGCCGCGATGAAGTTCATCTACCTCGAGTCGCTCGCCGAGGGGCTGCTCGTGATCGGGTTGCTCATCTACGGCACGCGAGAAGTCCGGATCGCCAACGCGGCCACGGTCGCGCGTCGCACAACCGACGCGCGCTACCTCGCGCTCGGCGACAGCTACACGATCGGCGAGCGCGTGAACGTGGACGAGCGCTGGCCGGTGCAGCTCGCCGCGCGCCTGCGCGACGCGGGCGTGAAGCTGTCGGATCCCGAGATCATCGCGACGACCGGATGGACCACGGACGAGTTGGAGGCGGGCATCGCGGCCCGCGATCCGAAGGGGCCGTACGACCTCGTGACGCTGCTCATCGGCGTCAACAACCAGTATCGCGGTCGTTCGAGCGACCAGTATCGCGGCGAGTTCAAGGCGCTGCTCGCGCAAGCCATCGGCTTCGCCGGAGGTTCGGCCGCCCGCGTGGTCGTCGTTTCGATTCCCGATTGGGGCGTGACGCCGTTTGCTGGAGGCAAGGACCGCGCAGCGATCGGGGCCGCGATCGACTCCTTCAACGCCATCGGTCGCGAGGAAGCGATGGCCGTCGGCGCGGCCTTCGTGGACATCACGCCCACGTCGCGCGAACGGCACGACGGATGGGAAGCCGGCGACGGCCTCCATCCGAGCGGCGCGCAGTACACTGCCTGGACGCGCCACATTCTCCCCGCCGCGCTGCGTACGTTCGCGCGCCGACCCTGACCGTTCTCTCCTCTCATGCCGACGACGACCGAACGCCTTGCCGCCCTCTTCGCCCAGTACTCGTACCGCGAGGGTGACTTCACGCTCTCCTCGGGCGCGAAGAGCACCTTCTACCTCGATGCGAAGCAGGTGACCTATCGCCCCGATGGGGTGGCACTCGTCGGGCAGGTGGTGCTCGAGGCGGCGCACGAGTTCAACGTGCAAGGGGTGGGTGGCATGACGATGGGCGCCGACGCCATCGTACTCTCGGCCGTCTGGGCGTCGCAGCAGGCAGGCGCGCCGCTCACGGGCTTCATCGTGCGCAAGGAGGCCAAGGGCCACGGCACGCAGCAGTACATCGAAGGGGTGCATCCCAAGGGGCAGGTCGTCGCCATCGTGGATGACGTGATCACCTCGGGCGGTTCGGCGCTCAAGGCGGCGGAGCGTGTCGAAGCGGCGGGCGCCACGGTGGCGGTGATCATCGGCCTGGTCGATCGGCTGCAGGGCGGCGGGGCCGCGATCGAGGCCAGGGGGATCGCGTTTCGTGCCGCCTGCACAATCGACGACGTGCGCGCGGCTTTCCGGCGCTCCTAGCGTCGCGAGAACTGGCGCGATGACGCGACAGGGGCGGATATTGCGATGCATGGAGGCCGCATGCGAATCACGATCGAGTACTGCGTCGTCTGAAACTACGAAACACGGGCCACCGGTCTGGCGGCCGAACTGCAACGGGCGTTCCCTGGCGCGACGATCGAGCTGACGCCCTCGAAGGGTGGGCGCTTCGAAGTCGCGCTCGATGGCGCGCCTATCTTCCAGAAGTCGATCCTCGGGCGTCATGCACAGCCGGGTGAGGTGGAACGCCTCATGCGCGCGCGCTGAAGCAACTGTCTCACGAACCACGTCCTGACCATGCGTATCGCGATTTCCACCGGCGGCGGTGACGCTCCCGGCCTCAACGCCGTTATCCGTGCTGCCGTCCTCTCCGCCATCGGTCGGGGCTGGGAAGTGCTCGGCATCAAGCGCGGCTTCGCCGGACTGATGGGTGACGACGAGGTCGTCGAACTCACCCGCGAGTCGGTGCGCGGCATCGCGGCGCAAGGCGGCACGATTCTCCGCACCACCAATCGCGGCAGTCCGTTCGCCTATCCCCGCCAGAAACCCGACGGAACGTGGGAGGAGATTGACCGTTCCGACGAGCTGATCGGCAACGCGCAGCGGCTTGGCATCGACGCCATCATCACCATCGGCGGCGACGGTTCGCTCTCCATCGCGCAGCGCCTGTTCGAGAAGGGGGTGAAGATCGTCGGCGTGCCGAAGACGATCGACAATGACGTCTCGGGCACGGTCACGACCTTCGGCTTCGACACGGCCGTGTCGACCGCCATCGAGGCGATCGACAAGCTGCACACCACCGCCGAGAGCCACGACCGCGTGCTCGTGCTCGAGGTGATGGGGCGCCACGCCGGCTTCATCGCGCTGCACTCGGGGCTCGCCGGTACGGCCGACGTCATCCTGATTCCCGAGATTCCCTACGACATCGACGTGGTCTGCAAGAAGATCAAGCAGCGCGATGCGAACGGGCGGCTCTTCTCGATCGTCGTGGTGGCGGAGGGCGCGATCCCCAAGGATGGCGAGGTGTCGATCATGGGCGAGTCGCTGCCGGGACAGGATCGTCGCGTCGGCGGCCTCGCGCAGCGCATCGCCTACCAGATCTCCGATCGCACGGGCAAGGAGTCGCGTTCGCTCGTCCTCGGCCACCTGCAGCGTGGCGGCATGCCCACGGGGTACGACCGCCTGCTGGCCACGCGCTTTGGTGGGGCGGCGGTGCGCGCCGTCGCCGACGGCAAGTGGGGGCACATGGTCGCGCTCCAGACGCCGCACATCGTGACAGTGCCGTTCGCAGAGGCGCTGGCCGGCCCGAAGATGGTGGACCCCCACCACGACATCGTCCAGACGGCGCGCGCGGTGGGTATTTCCTTCGGCGACCAGTTGTCGTCCTGAGCGCAGGGGCGCACCGGCCGTCGGTCGTCCCGAGTGCAGCGAAGGTCCTGCGTTTCGACGTCCTGGCAAGCCGGTCCTGCCCCGCGCTCCGGACGTGAAACCGGAACCTCACCGCGAGGGAGGGGTTCCACTCCCCAGTCATCCACGCCAAGCTTCCAGACTACATGATCCGACCGCTCAGCGCCTGCCTCCTCGCCCTTGCCGTCGCGGCCCCTCTCCGGGGCCAGACGTCGCGCGTGGAAGAGGTGCCTGCGGGTTACCTGCCGCCCGCCGGCATGTGTCGCGTCTGGGTGGACGGCGTGCCTGCGGCCCAACAGCCGGCGCCGACCGACTGTGGGTCGGCCATGCGCTCCCGCCCGGCGCGCTCGCGCGTGCTCATCGGCGAGGGGATTCCGTCCGGCAGCCTGCCGGTGAACGCGTTCAACGCGGGCAGTGCGTACCTCGCTTCGCCAGCGCAGCCCTCGCGTAGTCGCCCCTTTGCGGATTCCGACGAGCGCTCGCGCGTTGGTGGTGAACTCTGCCACGCGGATGCCAAGGGCTACTGCGATGATTCGGCGCCGGGCGTGGCCGGGTGCGTCGACGCCAACAAGGACGGCAAGTGCGACGACGCCCGTCGCGACGTGCCGGGGCTGATCGAAGCTGGCGCGTTCCGCGCCGGGAGCGCGCTGTCGGGCATCTGCATCGACCGCAATCGCGACGGCAAGTGCGACGAGACCTGGCTTGCGGCGGACGTCTGCCTCGACAAGGACGGCGACGGCAAGTGCGACACCCCGATGGCTTCGATGGTCAAGCCGACCGAGCCCGTGACGGTGAAGCCGGAGCCCGCGCCAGCCCCCGTGCCTGAGAAGCCGCGCAAGAAGACGCAGCGCCCCGAGTAGCACCGCGGGCGCTGGTGGCGCGCATCGTACGCCAAGGTCGTATCTTTCGCGCATGACCACCGGCGACGGGCCGATCCGCTCCATCCGCGACCAGTACCTCCCGCCGGACCCCGACGCCTTCCGCGCCTCCGCGCCAAGCACAGGGCGCGTGATCGTCATCGCGCCCACGCGCGCGGCCTGCGAGACGATCGAACTCGCCGTGCACCTCGAGCTCGAGACGTACCTGCTCAAGCACCACAAGGCGGAGCTCATGGCCGCCGCCGCGAGCGGCAAGGGGTTTGGCATCGTCGCGGGCACCGGTACCGGCAAGACGCTCGCGGTACGGCCCATCGCGCAGACCATCCTCGGCACCACCGAGCTCAAGGTTGGCGTCGTCAATCGTGAGCGCGAAGCCACGCCCGAAACGCCGAGCTGGAATGTCGTCATCGTCACCACCGGCATCGCGCGGCGCTGGTTTCAGGACGGCGACATCAGCTCGCGCGACACGCTCATCGTCGACGAGATCCACCAGACGTCCGCCGAGCTCGAGCTGTGCCTGGCGCTCGGCAAGCGCGCCGGCTGCCGTTACATCTGGCTCTCGGCCACGGTGGATCCGGCGTTCTACTCCCGGTACCTCAACTCGGCGCACGTGCTGCAGGTCTACGCCTTCGACGAGGACAAGCGCGCCACGGTGAAGGTGATCCGGAAGAGTCCGCTCGAGTTCCTGAACGAGAAGTTCCTCGAGCAGGTGGTGCGCGAGCGGCGCGGCGTCGGGATCTTCATGCCCACGCGTGCGGGGGTTGAGCAGGTTGCCGGCGAGGTGGCGGAGCGGTACCCGCGCCTCACGAGTGCGCACTACCACGGCGGCGAGCCGATCCGCATCATCCGCCCGTTCCTCGAGGGGGAGGGCGCGCCGCGCCCGTTCTTCCTCGCCATGACGGCCGCCGGGCAGAGCGCACTCAACGTGCGCGGCCTCGACACGGTGATCATCGACGACACGCGCTTCACCAACGTGGTCGAGCGTGGCAAGAATGTGCTCACCAAGGTGAACCTGGGCGCCAACGAAATCCTGCAGATGGCGGGACGCGTGCACGGCCGCGTGGAAGGCGGACGCGTGTTCATTCTCAGTGACCGCGACCTCCACTTCGAGTCGTTGCGCGCCACGGCACCCGAGTTCCAGCTCGCGGGCGACTCCGAGCGCGTCGCGCTCACCTGCGCCGCACTGGGTGTGCGCGCTGATGAACTCGACTTGCCCGTGCCGCTCGACAAGCTCGCGTACCGCACGGCCATGGAGCACCTCGAGGCGCGGGGCGTCATCGAGGACGGCAAGCTCACGCGCTACGGGCGCGAGGTGGAGAAGCTGCCGGTCGACCGGCCGTGGGCCGAGCTCATCGTGCACGCGGAAGACGATCTGCTGCCGTTCCTCGCCGTGATGGCGAGCATCGACAGCCTCCACCGCATGACGCGCGATGAACGCGACCTCGAGGGGCTGATCGTGCCAGGCAGCGATCACCTGACCGCGTACAACGTGTATGCCGAGGCGTTCACGCGCTGCGGTTACGTGGGCGCGGTGTACGGGCTGCCGCGCCACCAGTTCGACGAGAGCGTGGAGCACTGGGCCGAGCGTCGCGGCGTGCTGGTCAAGTCGCTGGAGGACACCGCGCTTGCGATGGCGTCGGTGTATCGCGGCGTCGGGATGCCACTGCCCACCGAGCTGGTGCGCGCGGGCGAGCCGGTGCGCCAGCGCTTCGGCACCCTGCTCGCACAGTACATGCCCTTCGACCTGGTGATCGACGAGCGCACCGCCACGGGCGATGATGCGCGCGTCTCGCGCACGAGTGTCTGTGGCAGCTGGGGCGCGATCGCGGGCTCGCTGCGCTACTTCGCGGACCGGTTCGGCAACGCGCGCGCGGGGATCGAGGGGACGCAGCTCGCGCCGGACCTGATCCGTCGCTACGCGACCGGGCGTCCGGCGAAGCTCGCGTACGAGGGGCGCCGCAAGGACAATCCGCTCGTGTCGGTGCGGCGGCTCGACTACTTCGGCTTCGAACTCGAGCGCGAGTCCGAGGCACTGAGCGAGCCGTGGCCGGAGGAAGTCGCTGCCGCGGCGCACGCGCTCGTGGCCGACGCGCTCGCGCGAGGTGAGGCGCGGCACGCGGCCGTGAAGCGCAACCAGCCGGTCGTCGACGAGATCCGCAACTGCTGGCGGCGCTCGGGTGGCGAGACGCCGCCGTTGTCGCAGCGAGAGCTCGCGTCGTGGTATGGCGCGCAGCTCACTGCGGCGCGCTCGATTGCCGACGTGCGCGCGGCGTCGCTGCGAATGTCGCTCGACGACTTCGTGGACGAGGCAACGCGCGCCCGCCTTGCGTCGTTGCCCGGTGCCGCGGAGATCCGCGGCAAGGCCGCGCCGATCGACTACGACGTCGAGGAGGTGGACGGCGTGCGCATGGCGGTGGCGCGACTGCGCCTGCACGAGCGGCAGGCACGCGGATTGGTGGAGGAAGAGCTGCCGGAGCTCGATCGTCCCCTGCGCTTCATCGTGCTGCGGGGCGCGCGCGGGGCGGTGCGTGCGCGCACGCTCGAGGAGTTGCACGACGTGCTCGACCGCCCGTGGACCGATGAGGAACTCGAGGCCGCGCGCGCGCAGTCGCAGGCCCATCGCGAAGGGAAGATGCGCGAAGAGCAGGAGCGGCGCGCCGAGCGCGACGTCCACCGCCACAAGCGCGCGCTCGATTCGCATCGCGAGGGACGCCCAGGGGGCGGGCCACCGAAGCGCGAGGATCGTGGTGGTCCCGGCGGCATCGGCCGGAAGAAGGGGAAGTTCGGCAAGCGGCGCGGGCGGTAGCGCGGCTCGCTCGCGGGTGCGTGGCGCGGTGAGGCGCTTGGCGCCTAGCCGGCGATGATGGTGGTGTAGCGCTCTTCGCGGAACGGCACGAAGCCGCGCGCCTTGTAGTTCGGCAGCGCGCGCGGCGAGTCAAGCGTGCAGGTGTGCAACCAGACCATGTGCGGCTTCTGGCTCCACGCCTGCTCGGCCGCGACCGTGAGCAGGTGCTTGCCAAAGCCGCGGCCAGTGAAGCGGGGCATGAGGCCGAAGAGCGCGATCTCGATCGAGCCGTCAGGGTGCCGCTCGTATTCGATGTAGCCGGCATCCTCGGCGCCAAAGCGAAGCACCCAGAGTGACATGCCCGGACGCGCGAGGTAACTCGCGTATTCCTGGTCGCTCCACTTGTTGCGATCGTGCCAGTGCCACTGGTCGCCGATGGCGCGGTAGAACTGGCGCGAACGTTCGACACTCGGATCCGGCAGCGGAACGAACGAGAGTCGATCGTCGGCGCGCCGTGCCGGCTTCAAGTCCGTGGGTCGCAGCAGGCGCAAGTATGTGCGCGTGACGACCACCTCTTGAGGTCCGGACGGGCGACCAGCGTCGGGGCTCACGGCGGTGCGGGGTCGGGAGGGAGTCGCCAGCGGCATTCGTCAACGGTGTGGCGGCGCGAGGCGCCCAACCGTGACGCACGGATGCGGGAAATTGTGCGGAAACACCGGCTGGTGGCAGTGCATCCGGTCAGGACCGGGTCCATAGCGGATAGGACTTTCGAGTCCTATTTGTGGTCTAAATGCATCGGAAAACCCGTTCGACCAAAGAGAGTCGATTTTTCTAACGCCAAATTCCACATAAGCTTAGATAGAAAAACTGGTCGGGTTGACACTTGGACCGGTTGGTCCTATTATTCCGTCGTGAACAATCGCCGATCGCAAATCCTCGACGCCGCTGCACAGCTCATCGCGCAGCGTGGTTACTCGCAGACCTCGGTTGATGACGTCATTCGTCATTCCGGTTTGTCGGGCAAGAGCCATTTCTATCACTACTTCAAGAGCAAGGAAGAACTCGGCTACGAAGTGCTGAATCGGCAGTTCGAGCGGTTTGCCGAACGCGGCCTCGCGATCCTGCGTGAACCGATGATCGATCCGATGGATCGGCTCGCGCTCTTCATCGATTCGCTCGTCGCCTCGCAGGCCGAACGCGGGTGGCGCGGCGGATCGACGTTCGGGTCGCTCGCATCCGAGCTCGCCGATGAGCACGAGGGCTTTCGCACCCGCATCGAGACGGTGTTCGAGCGGTGGGCGAGCCAGATCCAGTCATTGCTCTGGGAAGCGCGGCCGCGCATGGTCGATGACGTGGACACCGCGCGCATGGCGCGCTTCATCATCGCCACGCTCGAAGGCGCGGTGCTCATGTCGCGCGTCAAGCGTGATGGCGCGGTGATGCAGGGGATCGCTGAAGACCTCAAGAAGTACGTCAACATGCACATGAAGGACGGCGCCCTCGTTGGGTGACGACGCGCGGGGACGCGACGGACACTGGCGTCCGTCGGCAGGCCCCACGCGAACGAAAATCGGCACGTCGGAGATGACGCGAATGCCCCGCACGCGAGACCAACAGTTGCTACAGCAGGTGCGCACCGTTGCCACCGACACGGAGGCGCGCCCGGATGCGCGTCCCGAGGGGCGCGCCACGGCGTCCGCCGCCGCGCGGAACGCGCGTCGCGCGCAGTTCGAGACGGAGGCGCTCGTGCACCTCGACGCGCTCTACTCGTTCGCGCTCAAGCTCTCGCGTTCGCGCGACGACGCCGAGGACCTCGTCTCGGACACGATCCTGCGCGCCTTCGAGCGGTGGGAGCAGTATCACCTCGGCACCAACATTCGGG
>JAYTVE010000422.1:0-14646 GCA_043744185.1 Gemmatimonadota bacterium
AGTCGATGCCTTCACGGTCGTGAACCTCTACCCCGTCCCGGTGACGTACTCCGCGGCGCGAGAGCAGCTCACGTCGGGCAACGTCAAGCTGAACGCGACCGTGACCTTGGCGCGCGATTGGAAGGTGCAACTCTCCAACGTGTACCTCGCCCCCGACCTGCTCCCGCAGGGACGCCTGGGGAGCCGCTACGCGCTGGATATCGGCGTCAAGAAGAGCATGCAGCGCGGGCGCGGCGAGTTCGTCGTGAATGCGACCGATCTGCTCAACACCAACCAGGCGGAACGCACGATTCGCGGGAGCAACTTCCGACTCGTCAGCACGGACTATCTGGAAACGCAGGTGGTGCGCGTGGGCTACAGCTGGAAGTACTAGTCGCTGCCCCAGCAGCGAGGGATCGGCCCAGCCGGCAACGTGCGGGTAAAGGTGCGGAGGCCACCTCCAACTATCGTACACCGATGCGCCCCCACATCGCGTCCCACTCGACCGTGCGACTCGGCGTGCCAGCGCCTGGAGTCCGGTCCGGCATTGACATGCGTGGCACATGTGCACATGTTTTGCACATGTCTGTCATGATCCAGATTCGCAACGTCCCCGTTGCCCTGCACCGCACGCTCAAGCTGCGCGCCGTGAAGGCCGGCATGACGCTGTCCGACTACCTCAAGGACGAGCTCGAGCAGATCGCGAGCCGCCCGACGATGGCGCAGATCGCCGCCCGCCTCAACTCGCTGGAGCCGATCGAGTCCAGTGAGCCTGTGGTGGAGATCCTGCGCTCGGCGAGGGACGCGCGGTGATCGTGCTGGACGCGTCGGTCGCGGTGGAGGTGTTGCTGTCAACTGCCGTCGGCCGGCGCGTGCTGCCGCGCCTCACGATCGCGGGCACGACGCTCCACGCGCCGGAGCTGCTCGACGTGGAGGTGTTGCAGGTGCTGCGGCGATGCGTGGCGCACGGCGACATGACCGAGGCGCGCGCGCGCGACTCGGTGGCGGTGCTCACGGCCTGGCCGGTGTTGCGGCACGCCCACGGCCCGCTGCTCCGTCGTTGCTGGCAGCTGCGTGCCAACCTCTCGGCGTACGACGCCGCATACGTGGCGCTGGCCGAGGGGCTCGGCGCGACGTTGCTCACGCGCGACGCGCGTCTGGCGAAGGCGCCGGGGATCGCGGCCACGATCGAGGTCGTGTAGCGCGCGTCGGTGTTCGCCCCCTTGCGAGCGGTGTTCCCCACGGGCGAGGATGACCTCATTCGTCCAGCCGGGTCCTGCACGCCCCCGCCCCGTCCGCATGCCGCCGCTCCGCCACAGCATCACCCTCGCCACCACGCAGCCAATCGAGCTCGTGGACCTCACGGACCGGGTGCGCGCCTGGGTGCGCGCGTGCGGCGTTCGCGATGGCCTCCTCACGGTCATGTCGCCGCACACGACGGCGCGCATCACGATCAACGAGCGCGAGGCGGAGCTGCAACGCGACATGGTGCGCTTCCTGCAACAGCTCGCGCCGGCCGACGAGGCCTACGGCCACAACGCGGCACCGGTGGACGATCGCCTCAATGCGCATGCGCACCTGCTTGGGCTTTTCCTCAACGCGTCGGAAACGATTGCGATCGCCGATGGCGACCTCATGCTGGGTGCGTGGCAGGCGCTCTTCTTCGTGGAGCTCGACGGCCCGCGCGGGCATCGCGCGGTGCAGCTGCAGTTGATGCGCGCGGAGTAGTGGCGTGACGCCGGACGACATCGCGGGGTTTCTTGCGCAGCGGGAGTCGCTCGACCCCGAAGCGCATGTCGAACTCGACTTCACGTTCGAGTGCGCGGGTGATCCGCGCGCAGCCGCCGCACATCTCGCCAGCGAGCAATCCACGGCGCAGTGGAAGCGCGTGGGCGTGGACGAGGACTTTCGTCCGCAGTTCGCCGCGCGCGTGCTGTCGCTCGAGTCCACGCCGCTGCCCGGTGGCTTTTCGGTGCCACTTGGGGTCGCACCGCCCGGGGTCGTGCACCGCTGCCGCGCGACGCTCGCGCATCCGCACGGCAACTTCGGACCGCGGCTGCCGAACCTGATCTCAGCGGTGCTGGGCGAAGGGGTGTACTTCGCGCCGGGGATTCCGCTCGTGCGCCTCGAGGATATCCGCTTCCCCGCGAGCTACCTCGCGCACTTCGAGGGGCCGCGGTTCGGCGTGGCGGGCGTGCGCGCGCAGTTGCAGGCGTTCGACCGGCCGATCTTCCTGGGCGTGATCAAACCGAACATCGGCATGCCGCCCGCGCCGTTCGCCGAGCTTGGGCTTGAGGCGTGGCTGGGCGGGTTGGACGTGGCGAAGGACGACGAGATGCTCGCGGATGCCGCGTACTCGCCGCTGGCCGCGCGCGCGAAGCTGATGGGAGTCGCCCGGCTGCGCGCGGAGCTGGAGACCGGCGTACCCAAGGGCTATCTCGCGAACATCACCGACGAGGTGAGCGAGCTCGTGCGCCTGCACGACGTGGCGGTCACCGCGGGCGCGACGATGGTGATGGTGAACGCGATGCCGGTGGGCTTGAGCGCGCTCCGCATGTTGCGCCGACACGCGCGCGTGCCGATCGTGACGCACTTTCCGTTCATCGCCGCGTTCGCGCGCGTGCCGGCGCACGGCGTGCATCCACGCGTTCTCACGCGGCTGCAGCGACTCTCGGGCGCCGACGCGATCATCATGCCGGGCTTCGGCGATCGCATGATGACGCCGGAGCAGGAGGTGCTCGATTGTGTGCGCGCATGCCTCGAGCCGATGGGGGCGCTCTTGCCATGCCTGCCGGTGCCGGGCGGGAGCGACAACGCCGATACGCTCGCGGACGTGTATCGGCGGTTGGGCACGGTGGACTTCGGGTTCGTGGCTGGACGCGGCGTGTTTGCGCATGCGGGCGGACCCTCCGCCGGCGCCGCGAGCATTCGCGCGGCGTGGGAGAGGATTGCGCGCTCGCGCTAGTTCGTTCGACGGTGAGCGCAAGCGCAAAGGCGACGGCGAGCGTGGCAGCGGTTCACGCTCGCACCGGGTCGCTACTGCCGTTCGAGCGTGAGGTACATCGATCCGCCGTCGTAGCGAAGGCGACGCGCGGGCGCATTGGTCGATGGGCGATCGAAGCGCACCACCGTGGCGCCGTTGTCCGTCTCGAAGCGATCGTTGCCGCGGTACGTGAGCGCCGATGGCGGCGCACCGTTCATCGCGGCGGTCAGGCGCCCGGCCGAGTCCTTGACGGTGAGGATCATGGGCGCCGTACCGTAAGCGCCGGCCAGGCTGGCGCGCGCTTTGGCGTCGAGCGCGGTCGCCGGCATGGAGAGCTTCGAACCGAGCACACGCTCCACCATCTTGACGCCGGCGAGCGATGGACGTTCACCTCCGGCGTTCAGGTTCACGAACATCGCCACGTGGAGGTCGTCGTCAGGCAGGTACGCCAGCCACGTAGTGAACCCTGCGATGCCTCCTGTGTGCTGGAGGGCGCGGCGTCCGGCGACGTCCGTGCGCAGCAGTCCCATGCCATAGCGCAGCTCCGTGCCGTCGTTGAGTCTTCCGCCCGAGGTCATGAGCACGTAGCTCGCCGGCGACAGCACCTTGCCTCCGTGCAGCGCCTGGCTCCACTTCACGAGATCGCCGACGGTGCCGCAGAGCGCGCCCGCGCCGTGCGCCATGTCGGGCCACCAGAGAATGGCGCGCGTGACCTTGGTGCCCATGCGCGAGTAGCCGGCCGCGCGGTTGGGCACGATCTGCGTGAGCGAACAGTACGACATCTGCGTGAGGCCGAACGGCACGAAGAGATCCTCACGCAACGCCTCGGCGAGCGACTTGTGCGAGGCTTCCTCGATGATGCGGCCGAGCAACAGGTAGCCGGTGTTGTTGTAGAGCATGTTCGAGCCACGCGGGAAGTCGAACGGCAGGCCGCGCACGAGGGCGAGCGCCGAGTCGACGGGCGAGTGGGCGCGGATGAGCGCGGCGCCCGAGCGCGGCTGCCCCGTGAAGCTCGGGATACCCGACGAATGCCACGCGAGCTGACGCATGGAGGTGCCACGCCAGGCCTCGGGTTCGTTGGGGAGCCAGCGGCCGACGGTGTCGTCCATGCTGAGCAGGCCTCGCTCGGCCAGGCGCAGCACTTCGGCGATGACGAACTGTTTGGTGACGGAGCCGATCCAGTAGATGCCGTCCACGCTCGCGTTGACGCCGAGTTCGAGGTCGGCCTTGCCGTAGGCCTGATTGACGATCGTGTCGCGACCACGGACCATGAGGGCCGAGAGGCTCGGCCATTGGCGCGCCGCCATCTCGGCGGTGACGATGGAGTCGAGGGCGCGCTTGAGCGTGGCCCGGTCAGCGGCTTGTGCGTGCGAGGTGAGCGGCAGCGCGAGGACGGTGGCGAGCGCGAGCAAGGAGCGCGTGGCGCGCATGAAGCCCTGTGGCGTGGCGAGAGGAGGAATCGCGGAGCCTGATTGTGGAGCGTGGTGCCCGACCCGGCAAGCCACAGTTCGCCGTCAGCTCACCAGCGCCTCCTGCACGGCGCGATACGCCTGCGTGATGGCGGCGTTGGTATCAGCCTGCGCGCCGGCATCGGAGTTGGCGATGGTGATGCGGCCAAACGGCTGGCGCCCGATGACCCACGGCTTGTCGGCCTCCGTGGTCCAGGTGGGCTCCCACAGCAGGTGCGGGGAGTACGCATAGCCGTGTGACCAGCGATTGACGGTGATGGCTTTCACGTCACGCTCGGCGTCGAAGCCGGCACCCCTGAGCGCCTGATCGAGCTGGTCCTTCACGTGGTGCTCGTACGTGGAGAACGGCGTGGTCATGAGCCGACGACGTCCCTCGCGCCAGAGATCGGGCCCCTTGTGTTCGTTGTCATGATGCACGTGGCACATGTGCAGAACCATCGGCTCGTCGGGGGTCTGCGAGCGGCGATAGTTGCCGATGGACACCGGGTAGTCGAGCTCGACCTGCTTGAAGAAATCCTTTGTGTAGTACACAAAGTCGGTGCCGAGCTCCGCGAAGGGGCGCCAGTTGGGAACGAGCACCTTGGTGTATACGAGCGGCACCTTCACGCCGTACGCGAGGCCGCGCTTCTGCGAGGCCGGCAGGTCGGGGCAGATGTACGGGATAGCCATGTTGTAGCAGGCCATGATGCACTTGTCTGCACGAACTTTGTGCGCCTTGCCGTTGGTGACATACGTGATGTCGACCGCCTTGTTGCCGGCGGTGTGCTGCACGTTGATCGCGGTGGAGTTGAGGCGAATGCGCACGGCGCGGCCGCGGCGGTCGAGCTCACCGTACTTCGCGCGCGTGGTGACGACGTCTTCCATCGTGTTGCCGGGCATCGCTTCGGGCACGAGCGCGCGTACCAACAGGCGCGCGACCGATGCGTTACCATCGGGGAAATGGAAGATGTACGGCTCGTTGCCGCGATCTCCGAAGCGCGGCATGGTGTGGTCGAGTCCCGGCATGCCGCCGTCGTAGTCGAGCACGAGCGAACAGGGCACCTGATCGATGCCGACGCACCAGAAGCTCATGCCCCACTTGCGCCAGAGTTCGAGGAGCTGCGGATCGACCTTGCACCAGTCGCGCAGCCACGCCTCGTAGCTGGTGCGACCGAGCACGCCGAGCCGCTGCTCGCGTGAGAGGCCCGGCAGGTAGTCGGTGGTTTCAGTCTGGAGGCGCACGAAGTCGCGCCGCGCCTGGTCGTTGAGTGGCGCGAGCTGCGCGAACTCTTCCCACGGTCGCTTGCCGTAGCCGGTGACGAAGGTCTGCTTGCCGAAGTTGTCGGCATCGAAGACGATCGAGCGCGAGAGGTTGAGCTTCGAGTAGAGGGTCTGGTCGAACGCCTCGTAGAACTTCTGCGTCTCGATGCCGATCTCGCGGAGGGTGCGCGAGGCCTCCGGGGTATACGCCGACGGCGTGTCGATCGACTCGGTGCCGCCGTAGCCGATGCGTGTCTGGCCGTTGATGCTGAATTCGTTGCGCTTGGCGTGGCCGCCGAAATCGTCGTGGTTGTCGAGGATCAGGATGCGCGCGTTGGGGCGCGCCTGCCGGTAGAAGCGCGCGGCGGAGAGTCCGCTAATTCCGCCGCCGACGACGACGAGATCGTAGCGCTCTTCGGCGTCACCCACCTTCCACGTGGCGCCCTGCACGCGCGCGTGCATGGTTTCCCACGCGCCGTCGTGCGTGCCGCGGAGACCGGTCTTGGCGGGTGGATAGTACTCCGCGCCGGGCATGGAGTCTGCGGCCAGGAGCTCGGCCCACGGCACCACGAGGGCTCCGCCGATTGTCAGGCTCGCGCCGTTGAGGAAGTCCCGGCGGGTGATCCGGTCGCGCGACATGACTCGATGCTCCTGGGAAGGTCCGGAAGAGTGTAGCCTCGAACCCGGGATGCCGCGAGCGTGGCGCACCTGTTTGTTGCCTTGACCCGCGCCACCGAAGGGCGGAGTATGGGGGATGAGCACAATCCAGTTCACGGACAACTACACCGACCTGTCGTCGCCGCGCGGCTACCAGTTCAAGTTCTTCTGCCAGAGGTGCGGGAACGGCTACCTGTCCACCTTCAAGGCGAACCCGGTCGGAACGGCCGCAGCCGCCGCGAATGCACTGTCCTCGCTGCTCGGCGGCATCTTCGGACGCGCGGCACAGGGAGCGGAGCAGCTCCAGTCGCTGGTGGCGGGTCCGCAGCACGACAGCGCGCTGGCGGCTGCAGTCGGCGAGATCCGACCGCTCTTCATGCAGTGCAGTCGGTGCGGCAACTGGGTGTGCGAGCCCGTCTGTTGGAACAAGCGGGCCGGGCTCTGCGAGAGCTGCGCGCCCGACCTCGATGAGGAAGTGGCGTCGGCGCAGGCGCAAGCGGCGAAGGAGCAGGCGATCGAGAAGACACGGAGTGTGGATTACCTCGGCGCGCGCGACCTGGCTCGCGTCGGGGCCGTGACCTGCCCATCGTGCGGTGCGCATGCCAGCGGTGGGAAGTTCTGCCCGGACTGCGGCGGGAGCCTCGCCGTGCGCACGACGTGCCGGCACTGTGACGCCGCAGTGGATGGATCGCCGAAGTTCTGCCCCGAGTGCGGAAAGCCGATGGCGTAGCGAGGGCGACGAGGGCGCCGCCACCGGCCACCCGACTACGGAAAGAGCGGCGGTGCGATGCGCTTCTTCGTGGCTTGCTCGAACGCGTACGCCAAGCCGATGAGCGTGGGCTCTGCGCACGCCATGCCAACAAAAGTCACGTTGTACGGCGACGGCCGCGGGTTGAAGCCCGCCGGGAAGGCGTTCGCGCCCTCGCCGTTGGGCACGGGGATGAACGTGTACGGCACCGTGACGCTCGGATAGCCCGGCTTCGCCGCGATGCCGGCGCTGCCGACGCCCGGGAAGAGCAAGGCGTCGAGGTTGTTGGCCTTCATGGCGGCATCGATGCCGTTGGTGGCCGAGAGGAGGATGTCCTTGCGACGGTCCGCCTCGTAGCGCTGGCGGTCGGCCTGCACGTCCATTTCATCCGAGAAGTCGAGCAGCGCCTGACCGTACTTGATGGCGCCGGCGCGCTGGTGCTGGATGTTCCAGACGCGGAGCGCGGTGAGGTTGGCCACGGGCGCCTTGTCGCCGAGGCTCTTGAGCCACGCATTGAAGTCGCGCTTCATGCCGTACTTGAGGACGACGCTGCAATCGGCGTCACGCCCCTTGGCCTGCTCAAGCCCGGCGCACGGATTCCACTGCAGGAAGTTCATGCCGGGGGTGGTGTCGAGCACGCTCGGGATGTTGGCGGGATCGACGATGATGGCGCCCTGCGCCTTGAGCACGGCGATGACGGAATCCATCGCAGCCTTCTGTGCAGGGTTGAGGCCACCACGGAAGCCGCGCGCGATACCACCCGCGGCCGCCCCACCTGTGCCGCCGCCCGGCGCGCCAGCAGCCGGCGTCAGGCTCTCGTAGAAGAAGGCGCGCGGAATGCCGATGCGTGCGCCCTTGAGCTTGTTTGCATCGAGGAACGCGGTGTAGTCGCGATTGGCCGGCGGCGCGCAGGCCTTGGTGGCGGCATCGTTGGGATCGGGCGCCGCGTTCTCCATGGCGCCGAGCATGAGCGCCGCATCGCGAACGGTGCGCGTCATGGGGCCGGGGGTGTCCTGATCGGCCGTGATGGGAATGATGCCCCAGCGGCTCAGGCGCCCGACGGTGGGTTTGATACCGACGAGGAAGTTGGCTTGCGACGGGCTGAGAATTGATCCCGCAGTTTCGGTGCCGACGTTGCCGCCCCAGAACGAGACGTTGGTACCGACGCCCGAACTGGACCCCGCAGGCGAGAGCACGGGGCGCCCGTCGAACTGCGACTCGCGCGGATCGCGCCGGGGGTCCCACGGGTTCATGCCGTAACCGTTGAGGCCGTTGTAGTTGCCCGGCATGCCACTGGCGGTCCAGTTGGCGAGCTCGGTGAGCTGCGCCTTGGCGATGATGATGGCGCCGGCCGCCTTGAGGTTCTTGGTGATCGTCGCATCGTACGGCGCCATGAGGTCCGCGAAGGCGAGCGCGCCGCCGCTCGTGGCCATCTCGGTAGTCTGGATGTTGTCCTTGAGCGCGACCGGGATGCCGTGGAGCGGTCCGAGGACCTTGCCCGCCGCGCGCAGCTTATCGAGCGAATCGGCGATGGCGAGCGCATTCGGATTGACCGTGATGACCGCATGCAGCTTGGCGTCGTACGTACCAATGCGCTCGAGATACTGGCGCACGATCTCGCGAGAGGTCGTGCGCTTCTGTTCGAGTGCCGTGCGCAGGTCGGCGATGCCGGTTTCGAGTACGGTGACCGGTGGCTGCGGCTTGCGGGCTTGCGCGTGCGCCACGAGCGGCGAGAGAAGGACGGAGCTGACCAGAGCGCGGCGCAGTGAACGGAGGCACATGACGAAAGCTGTGTGGAGAGACGTGGCGTGAAGCGAAGAAAGGTGCGGATCGGCGCGGGGCCTGTCCACCGCAGGATGACGCACGCTTGACAGCCGTTGGCGCCGCCGGCCTATTGGCCCTTCCCTCTCGCCGTTACCCCCACGATGCCTCGCCACATCCGTCTCGCGCTCGCCGCACTGCTTCTGGTTGCCGCTCGCGCGACAAGCGCCCAGTCCCCTGCCGCCGCACGCGCCCCCGACTACGACGTGGTCATCCGCAACGGCCGCGTGCTCGACGGGATGGGAAATCCGTGGATCCTCGCCGATGTCGCCATCAAGGACGGCAAGTTCGTGCGTGTCGGGCGCGTGACGGGCACCGCGGCCAGGGAGATCGATGCGCGCGGACTGTACGTGTCACCGGGCTGGATCGACATGATGGACCAGTCGGGCGGCGTGCTCCCGCGGAACGGGCTCGCCGAGAACAAGCTCAAGCAGGGGGTCACCACGGCGGTCGGCGGCGAAGGCGGCTTTCCGGTGCCGGCCTCGGGGATCAATGCGTACTTCGCGCAGCTCGAGCGGCAGGGCATCTCGATCAACTTCGGCAACTACTACAGCGCGACGCAGGCGCGTGTCGCCGTGCTCAAGGCGTTCAACCGCGCGCCGACTCCGCCCGAACTCGACCGCATGCGTCTGAGCGTGGACACGGCGATGCGCGCGGGTGCGATGGGACTGACCACGGCGCTCATCTATCCACCGAGTTCGTACAGCACCACCGAGGAACTGATCGAGCTCGCGAAGGTGGCCGCGAGGTACGGCGGCATCTACGCGAGCCACATCCGCGGCGAAGGCAAAGAGGTGGTGCAGTCAGTCAGTGAGTTGATTCGCATCGCCGAGGAGGGCGGTCTGCCTGGCGAGGTGTTCCATCTCAAGGTGGCGTACAAGCCGGGCTGGGGGGTGTTGATGGACAGCGTGCGCCAAGTAATCGAGGCGGCGCGCGCGCGTAACGTCGATGTTGCCGCGGATCTCTATGTGTACACGGCCGGTGGCACCGGACTGGAAGCGACGATCCCCGCGTGGGCGGCCGACGGCGGGCGCGATTCCCTGCTCAAGCGGCTTGCCGATCCCGCGATCCGCGCGCGTCTCAAGCGCGAACTCGTCACGGGCTCGCCCGGCTGGTGGAACATCGTCGAGACATCGGGTGGCTGGGACGGCGTGGTGCTCGTGAATGCGCAGAACGCGGCCAACACGAAGTACCACCAGAAGACGATCGCGCAGATCGCGCGCGCGATGGGCAAGGATCCCGCCGATGCCGCGTGGGACCTGGTGGCGCAGGGCACGGGCCGCGTGATGGCGATCTATCACATGATGAGCGAAGAGGACATCGAGACGGCGCTCCGCTTTCCGTGGACGAGCATCGGCTCGGATGCGGGCGCGGTGATGGCCTTCGGGCAACTCGACCAGACCGGCCTGCCACACCCACGCTCCTATGGCAACGCGGTGCGCGTGATCAGCCACTACGTGCGCGACCGCCACGTGCTCACGCTCGAGGAGGGGATTCGCAAGCAGACCTCGTGGCCCGCCACGCGCATGCGGCTCGCCGGGCGCGGCTCGATCAAGGAAGGCAACTGGGCCGACGTCACGATCTTCGACCTCGCCACGCTCGACGACCGCGCCACGTATGACAACGCGATGGTGGCGCCTACGGGCATCCGCTACGTGCTCGTGAACGGCACCGTGACGCTCGAGAACGGTGCGCACACCCAAGCCAAGGCTGGACGCTTGCTCTACGGCGCCGGCCGGGAGCGCTAGATGCAACGTCGCGAGTTCCTCGTCATCCCGGCCGTCGCGCTGGGCGGCTCACTGCTCCAGTTCCTCGCGCGCGAGTCGGCGCGCGTGGACGTGCTGAATGGCGCGGCCCACGTTCCACTGCGCTTCTTCACCGCCGCAGAAGCAGCCGTCGTGAGAACTGCGGCCGAGCGGATCATGCCGCGCGATGCGAGCGGTCCGGGCGCCACGGATGCCGGTGTGGTGATCTACATCGACCGCCAGCTCGCTGGCCCGTATGGGCGCGACAGGCGACGCTATACCAAGGGGCCGTTCACGCCATCGGTGCCGCAGCACGGCTACCAAGGCGCGGACAACATGCGGCAAGTCTACCGCGCTGGCATTGCGGGTTTGGGCGACTTCGCGAGCCTCGCGAGCGAACGGCAGGACGAGCTGCTCGCGTCCATCGAGGCGACGCGCTTCTTCGGCCTGCTGCACGCGCATACCCTCGAAGGGATGTTCTGCGATCCGATGCATGGTGGCAATACCGACATGGTCGGGTGGAAGCTGGTTGGCTATCCGGGACCGCAGATGAGCTACCGCACGCACGTCGACCAGCACTTCGGAGAACGGTTCCGTCCCAAGCCGTCAAGCTTGCGGCAGATCACCGGCCTCAAGGGTACGCTCCTCGAAGACGAGCAGGGCTAGCATGGCGCCCACCCGACTGAAACCGGTGGACATGGTGATCGTGGGCGGCGGATTTTCCGGGCTCGCGATGGCCCGCGAGATCACGGCGCGCACGTCGCTCCGCGTGACCGTGCTCGAGCGCGGGTCGATGCGCGGCGCCGGCGAGTACGCCACGGACATGGACGAGGTGGACTACGCGATCCGCCACCGCATGATGCAGAACCCGGCGGACGAGACGATCACGCACCGGCATTCGACGCGCGACGCGGCGGCACCCGTGCGGCAGTACGGATCGTTCCTGCCCGGCAGCGGCGTGGGCGGCGCAGGCGAGCACTGGGCGGGCATGGCCTGGCGCTTCTTTCCCGATTTCTTCCGGCTCCGCTCCCACCTGGTCGAGAAGCATGGCGCTTCCAACCTTCCTGCAGAGCTCGCGGTGCAGGACTGGGGAGTCAGCTACGACGACTTGGAACCGCACTACTGGCGCGCCGAGCGGCTGCTCGGCGTCGGCGGCAAGGCGGGCAACTTGCGCGGCACGATCATGCCGGGGGGCAACCCGTTCGAGGGACCCCGGCAGCACGAGTATCCGTTACCGCCGGTCAAGAAGTCGTACTTGAGCTCGCTGTTCGCTGAGGGCGCTTCAGGCTTGGGCTTCCATCCGCATCCGAGTCCGAGCGCCTTGCTCTCGGAGCCGTACCGCAATCCCGACGGCGTGGTGCGGGCGGCGTGCGAGTACTGCGGCCACTGCGAACGATTCGGCTGCATGGTGGGCGCGAAGGCGCAACCGACCAACGTGCTGCTGCCTGTGCTGCAGCGGCGGAAGCGCTTCGAGCTGCGCACCGAGGCATGGGTGCGCCGCGTTTTACACGAGGGCGGCCAAGCCACCGGCGTGCTCTACACCGATGCGAAGGGCCAGGAGTTCGAGCAGCCGGCCGCCATGGTGGTGCTGGCATCGTGGACGCTCAACAACGTGCGGCTGCTGCACCTGTCGAAGATCGGCATGCCCTACGACCCGCAGGCGAACACCGGAACGCTCGGCCGCAATCTCACGCACCAGGTGACGGGTGGGCGGACGGTGTACTTCGACAAGCCGCTCAACGGCTTCATGGGGAGCGGTGCTCTCGTGGAGCGGGTCTCAGACTTCGACGGCAGCAACGGGCTGAGCGGGTCCGAAGGAATCCTGCGCTTGGGCGCGATCCAGGCGTTGACGACGGGCGCGCGACCCATCCAGAGCTTCGGCGGTATGCCCCGTGGCACCGTGAGCCGGAACTGGGGCTCGGCGTGGAAGACGGCGGCGGTCAACTGGTACGATCGAGTAGGGTCGCTCAACTTCAGCGGCGAGCACCTCGCGTGGCGGCAGAACTTCATGGACCTCGACCCCACCTACACGGACAAGTTCGGCGATCCCCTGCTCCGCTTCACGCTCGACTGGACCGATCACGAATATCGGCAGCGTGCGGTCGCCGACGACATCTCACTCAAGATCGCGCGCGCCATGGGCGTGACGGTGGACGACACGAAGCCCGGTCGCGGGCGGTACGACGTGCGTGGGTACCAGAGCACGCACATCCAGGGCGGCGCCATCATGGGCGCGTCGTCGGAGTCGAGCGTGGTGAATACGCATCTGCAGCACTGGGACTTGCCGAACGTGTGGGTGATCGGCGCCTCGGCGTTCCCGCAGAATCCGAGCCATAATCCCACGTTGACCGTGCTCGCGGTCACCTCGTGGGCGGCGGACGCGATCGTTGATCGGTACCTGAAGCATCCGGGCAAGCTCCTCTGACGAGACCATCCATGCGCACGCGCACCGCGCTCCGCCCGCTCCTTTCCATCGCGCTTGACGGCATCGTCACGCACGCGCACGTGACGATGCAACCCGGGCGCTCGCCTGCAACATGACGCATCGAGCGGACGCCCCCCACACCCTCTCGCGTCGCGACTGGCTCCAGCGCGTGGCCGTTCCGGCCGTGGCAGCGCTGGGACTCGCCGGTTGTTCGTCCGACGTGCGCCGCTACGTCGTTGATCGCCGCGCCACGCATGGCGGCACGCGACACTTCGTTCCCGTGGTCGCCACGCGCGCGAACCTGATCCGCTCGTACGCCGGCCTGCGACCGTACCGGGCCGCCGGTTTCCGGCTCGAGGCCGAGCGGCTGGATGGAAAGCAGCTCATCCACAACTACGGTCACGGCGGCGGCGGCATGACGCTGAGCTGGGGCACGGCGAACTTGGCGATCGACCTGATGCAGGGGAGCGCGCCGGGGCGATCGATCGGTGTTGTTGGCGCCGGTGTGGTCGGCCTCGCGACCGCCGTGCTGTTGCAGCGGCAGGGGTTCGACGTCACGATCTACGCGGCGAAGCTGCCCCCGCACACGACCAGCAACGCATCGGCGGCGACGTTCTTCCCGTCGCACGTGGTCGGCGAGAAGGAAGTGACGCCGGCGTTCGAGCAGCGGCTCGAGCTGGCCGTGCGCACGTCGTACCACGCGTACCAGCGTCTGGTCGGGGATCGGTATGGCATTCGATGGATGGACGCCTACTACCTGTCTGACGGGAAGCCGAGCGAGGCACCGCCGGACGCCGAGACTCGCGCGATGGGCAAGGTGCTCACCGACGTGCCACGCGACCTGACGCGCGGAGACACGCCGTTCGATGCGCCCAAGGTCACGCTGGGGCGCGACATGGTGATCGAGCCCCCGGTCTACCTGCGCGCGCTCGTCGAGGACGTGCGTGCCGTGGGCGGACACTTCGTGATCCGCAGGCTCGAGACTCTGCGCGACATCGCCCAGCTGCCTCATGCCACGGTGTTCAACTGCACCGGACTCGGTGCACGCACCCTCGTGAACGACGCCGGGCTGCAACCAGCGCGCGGCCAGATTGCCGTGGTGCAACCGGACGCCGGAGTGGACTACACGCTGTACCACGGCGCCTTCAGCTACATGATGCCACGCCGCGACGGCATTCTGCTCGGCGGCACCTTCGACGTTGGCGTGGATACGACGACGCCGGACCCGGCCATCGAAGCGCGGATCCTGGCTTCTCACGCGAAGGTGTTCGACGCCATGACGTGAGGGCACGAGCGTTCCACGCCGCGCCTGCCAGCACTCGCGCACGCGAATACGTGCCCTCCTCTCATCACCACCCGATGCGTCACTCGCTGACACCCGCCATCGTCCTCGCGCTTGCCGCTTCCATCGCGCGCGCACAGGCGCCTGCCCCCGCGACGGTCCGCGTCGCACCGGACACCAACTGGAACACCCTCGACCACCGGCACCCAGTGGTGAAGCGCATCAGGCCGGGCGACATCGTGGTCACGAAGACGCTCGATGCCGCGGGCGTGGACGAGAAGGACATGCAGCGCGCCGC
>JAYTVE010000423.1:0-4077 GCA_043744185.1 Gemmatimonadota bacterium
GAGGCAACCAGCACGGCAATGCCGCGGATCTCGATCGCTGCAGCGTGCCGCAACAGATCGGGAAAACCCGTGGTCCCCGAGGGCTCAAAACTCAGGTCGAGATCGCCAAAGCGAGTCGTGAGGTTCAGGATGGTGACGCGAGCGAGAAACTCCGCAGACCGATCAAAGCTGAGTCCCGCCGGTTCTCCGTCCACCCGGATACGCGCGTCCACGGCCTCGAGGGCGGCGGCGAGGCGCGCGAGATTGTCATCGTCTCGAGACGGGGTAATGTCCACGTCTGTGGTGACGTACGAGGAGCCGTGAAGACTCGCGGCCAACCCGCCAATCAGAATGAAGCGCACGCCGTGACGCGCGAGCACGGCAAGTTGCGCTTCGGGGTCGAACGCGCGCTCACCGGACATTGTCCAGCGCCCTCCGACCAGCCGAGATGAAACGCACGGCCCGGACCAACTGATCGAGCCGTTGGGTCGGAGTCAGCCGCAGGTTCGCCTCGAGCTGCGAGATCAGCTCAGGATCTCGAGCCGAGAGGCTAAGCTCCAGGTCGAAGCCACAGTGCCCGACCAGCTCGGCGACCTTGTCGGCGGAGGGTGAGGATTGGCCCGTCTCCCAGCGCGCGATGGCGGACTGCGTGGTGCCCGCCCGCGTCGCCAGCTCGGCTTGTGTGAGCTTGCCACGCAGTCTCGCTTCACGAATTAGCGCCGCAGCATCCATGAATTGAATATAGCATATTTGCTATGCAACGACAAGATCGCAATCCCGATGGTGCTACCCGTTGAGAGAGGCCACGAGCGCTCGCGTGGTCTCCGCGCTACGCCACGAGCGTCCGCCACCCGTGCATATCCGGCAACACCCCCTTCGCATAGTCCAGATACCGCTTCTGCAGCGCGAGCGTGATCGGCCCCGCCTTGCCGCTGCCGATCGGCTTGCGATCAACACTCGACACCGGCGTCACCTCCGCGGCCGTACCCGTGAAGAAGATCTCGTCGGCACCATACAGCATCTCGCGCGGAATCTGGCGCGGCTCGATCGTGATGCCGATGTCGTTCGCGAGCGTGATCACCGAGTCCATCGTGATGCCGGGGAGCAGCGTGCCGTCGAGCGCGGGGGTGTAGCACTTGCCGCGCCACACCACGAAGATGTTCATCCCCGTCCCTTCACTCACCAAGCCGCTCGGGCTCAACCCGATGGCCTCCTGGAAGCCGTTCTTCTTCGCTTCCCACTTCATGAGCTGGCTGCTCAGGTACTGACCCGCCGCCTTGGCCATGAGCGGATAGGTGTTGGGATGCGCGCGCTGCCAACTGCTCACGCACGCGGACACGCCGGCCTCGAGCGCGCCGGCGCCCAGGTACGTGCCCCACGGAAAGGCCGGCACATACGTCTCGGTCGGGCTGCCGTCGGCTTCGAGGCCCGCCGCGCCATAGCCGAGCAACACCACCGGACGCAGGTAGCAGCCCTTCAAGTTGTTCTTGCTCACGGCATCCACGCACGCCTTGGTGAGCGTCGGGATGTCATGCTTCAAGTCGAGATTGTACGTGCGCGCTGAGTCGACGAGGCGCTGCAGGTGCTCCGTGAGGCGGAAGATCGCCGGCCCCTCGGGCGTCTCATAGCAGCGGATCCCCTCGAACACCGAGGTGCCGAACTGGACGGCGGTCGCGAGCACATGAAGCTGCGCGTCCTCCCACTTCACGAACGTGCCGTCCTTCCAGATCCAGTCTGCCTTGGTGATCGGGGCCATCGGGTGCTCCACAGGGTGTGCGCGAGGTCACAGTGTGACGTGACCCAAGGATAACGCGTCGAAGCTGATGCGCGCTGCATGGCGTTGGCGCGCGACACCTGTTCACGAGACGTGGGCTCACGGCGATGATTCTGCACGCGGCTGGCACGACCGTCACGATGTTCACGCGCACGGCCCTCGTGGCCGCGGCGCTCGTCGTGCTCGGCGCCTGCGAGGACAAGCCGCAGACCGTCACGCGCACGACGGTCACCCTCGACCGCATGTCGCCACTGGTCGAGCACGACTCCGCAGCCGATGCCGCCGCGGCCGCCGCGCCGATCAAGGCGTGCACGGGCGGCCCCATCGTCACGCTCTCCACCCTCGAGCGCGACTCGATGCGCATCTTCGAGAGTCGGCTGGATGGCACCGAGGCGCGCACGGTGTACCGCTACGCAGGCAAAGCCGACGCGGCGCTCGATGCCTTGGGCAAGAACGCCTTCGGACGCGCCGGCTACGTGACGATCATCTCGGGCGCGACGCGACCGATTGCGGACTCGCGCTTCATGACCGACTTCGCCTTCCTCGACGGCCGGACCGTCGTGGCCGCGCTGCAGCACGACACGATCCCCGAACCGTGGACAAGCACGGTCGAGATTCGCGATGTCACCAAAGACTCGGTCGTGTCGCGGCTCGAGGGCTACGCGCCGCGCGTCACGCAGGACGGCGCGGTGATCTACCTGCGGAGCCCGAAGCCCCCCACGCCCACGGACAGCACGCAGGACGCGCCCGCCAGCTACGTCGAGATCATGCGATGGACGCCGCGCGACCTGAAGGTGCTCGGCAAGGTCCAGCTCTCGAGCGCGGGTGGCCCGTACTCCATCTCCGACCTGGTCCCGCTCGGTCGCGGCGGCTTCGCGTATCGGCTGGACGACGAGCACGAGCACCGCTACTACGACGATCGCAACGCGCCGTACTGGCCGGGCCAAGGCCACCGCATTGCCGATGCGCAGGGCGCCACGCAGGCCAAGGAGCAGTACGACCTCACACTCTCGCGCGACGGCAAGTACGCGGCCTACACCGAACGCAACTGGAACGCGCTCACCTACCTCGTGGTGGTGGACCTCGCACAGCAACGCCGCATCCAGACGCGCGTCATGGGCTCGTTCCCGCGCATCTACGGCGAGCACGTGGTCTTCGTGTCCGATCCGTCGTTTGTGACGGCGCCGGACACGGCCGAGTTCCGGCGCATTGGGCAGTACGCGGTGTACGCGTACCACATTCCAAGCGGCGTGACGTGCCGAGCGGGGACGTATCCCACGCCGGTGTGGGTTGAAGCGCCGGTGGCAGCGCGCCGCTGACGCGCTACGTCAGCGACTTGATCCAGCCGCCATCCACGGCTACCGACTGCCCGGTGATGTAGCTCGCGCGCTCGCTCGCGAGAAACGCTGCCAGCGCCGCGAACTCGCGCGGCTCGCCCAAGCGCCCCATCGGGATCTGCGACTCCCACACGCCGTAGGCCTGCGCTTCGGTGATTCCCTTCCTCGCGCTCACGGCGCTCGCGAGCCCGCCAAGGCGTTCCGTCTTGGTGTAGCCCGGCAGCAGGTTGTTGACCGTGATGTTGAACGGCGCCACCTCGTTCGCGAGCGTACGCGCGAAGCCGGTGACCGCCGCGCGCACCGAGTTGCTCAGGATCAGGTTCTCGACTGGCTGCTTGACCGTGATGCTGGTGAGCGTGAGGATGCGCCCCCACTTCCGCTCCTTCATGCCGGGCAACGCGGCGCGACAGAGTTCGAGCGCGCTCTCCAAGTTCATGGCAATGGCGCTGTGCCACTGCTCGAGCGTGGTCTGCTCGAATGGCAGCGACGGTGGGCCGCCGCCGTTGGTGAGCAACACGTCCACGCGCCCCTTGGCGGCGATCGTTTCGTTCACGACGCGCGCCGCTTCGCCGGGCTTGGACAGGTCCGCCACGATGGACAGCGCGGGCGTGCCCGTGGCAGTCGCGATCGCCGCTGACACTTCGGCCAAGTGATCCGCGCGGCGCGCGACAATCACCACATCCGCGCCTTCCGTCGCGAGTTCCTCCGCGATCGCACGCCCAAGGCCGGAGCTCGCCCCCGTGATGAGCGCGACCTTCCCCTTCAACCCGAGATCCATGGCTACTTGCTCCGCAGCAAGTCGTCCTTGCCGGTCTTGAGATAGTCGTCCGATTTGTCGAGCCAGTCCTGGCGCGGCGGATCGAAGATGTCCAGATCGAGCGTGTCCTCCATGGCCTCGGCGCGGTGCGGCACGTTGGACGGAATGGTGAGCACCTCGCCTGCGCGCACCATCACCTCTGTCTCGCCCTCGTTGCCGATCCAGAACTT
>JAYTVE010000424.1:0-14613 GCA_043744185.1 Gemmatimonadota bacterium
TCGAGCTCGTACTGCTCGAACATGACGATGCTCTCGAAGAGCGGACGACCTGCCGCCACGCCGGACGCCGCCTGGATGCGCGGCAACGGCGTGTGCTCGTGCGGCGCCAGCGACTGCCACAGCGCGCGGATCTCCCGCAGCCACGCGCCCAGCAGCTGCTCGTCCGCCGTGCGCACGCGCAACGGCACCGTCGTGATGAACAGCCCCAGCATCTCGTCGGCGCCGTCGACGGTATCACGGCGCCCGGCGCGCGTGACGCCAAAGGTCACGTCCGGCTCGCCGCTGTACCGCGCGAGCACGAGCGCCCACGCGCCCTGCACCACCGTGTTGAGCGTCACCCCTTCGGCTTCCGCCAGCGCACGCAGTCGGTCCAACAGCGGTGCCTCGATCCACCGCTCGGCATCGCCCTGCACCGCAGCGCCACTCGTCGGCACGGTGCGCGCCACCGGAATCGGAGTTGGCGCGGTGAGAGTGCCGAGCATGGTGCGCCAGAAGGCATCGCTCGCGCGCACGTCGCGGTGCGTCACCCACTCGGCGAAGCGCGCGAACGGCGCGCGCTCGGGCAGCGCCGGCGCCGGAGCCCCGTCGCGCAGCGCCTCGTACGTCGCGAACGCCTCGCGCAGCAGCACGGGAAAGCAGCGGCCGTCGAGCAGCGCATGATGAAAGGTCCAGACCAGCACGGCCTCGTTGGCGCTCCACCGCGCGAGCGTCACGCGCAGCAGCGGCGCGTGGCGCAGTTCGATCCCGCGCAGCCGGTCCTCACGCAAAAAGGCCGCCAAGGCGCCGGGTCGCGCCGACGTGGGCGTGGCGCTCCAATCGCGTTCCTCGAACGGGAGCACTACGTCCGACGCCACGCTTTGTTCAGGCGCGTCGAGCCCGTCCCAGGCGAAGGCGGTACGCAGCACGGCGTGGTGTGAGACGATCGCCTGCCACGCCGCCGACATCGCGCGCGCGTCCACCCCTTCCGGCAGCGTGACCACGATCTGCTCGATGTCTACGCCGGGGCCGCTCGCGCGCAGATGCTGCGCGAGCATCCCTTGCTGCAGGGGGGTGAGCGGGGTCGCGGACTGCGCTGGCACGGCCGGTTCCGCCCGGGTCGGCGGGCTCACGCGGCCGACTTTGGCCACACCATGGCGCGCGCCGTGGCGAGCAGCTGAGCCACCGACCTCACGGAGAGCATCGCGCGCGGGTCGGTTCGCGCGGCCAGCGACAGTGCGTACCGCGCCTGCGACCGCAGCCCGGCATGCGCGAGTCCCGGGGCCGCCTCGCGCGCGATCTGCGCGCGCCAGATCCGCTGCTGCGCGAGGTGCGCACACAGCACGTCGAGTTCGTGATGGTCGGAAGCAGTCGGATCGGCCGGGGGCGCCGGACGCGGACCGCGCTCGTACGCCGCGAGGTAGCCCTCGATCATGCGCGACGGAGAGAACTCCGCGCGCGCAGCATCCGCGACCTGTTGCGGATCGTGCGGGGCGGCCAGGTACGCACGCAGCCGCTCGGCCACCTCGTCATCTGATGCGTCGGCGGGAAAGAGGATACCCGTCGTGCCAGCGACGATTGACTCCCGGAATCCGAGTTGGTCGGGCGCCGCCACGCGCGCACCACTCGCCGCCGCCTCAGGCGCCGCGTTGCCGAATCCCTCCGTGCGCGACGTCATGAGCACCATGCCGCCCGAGGCCGCCACGTCCCGATAGAAATCGGGCATGGCCGGATAGGGCACGCGCTCCCACCGCTCGACGGGAAAGGGGTCTACCGCGAGGTTCGCGAACTTCTCCCAGCCACCCTCGTGCGGATCGGCGATCCAGACGCGCGCGCCGTGTGCGACCATCCGCTTGGCAATGCGGGCGAACCTCGGAAAGTCCTTCTCGATGGCGGTCGTGCGACCGACAAAGGCCACAATCGGCGCGCCGCCGGCAGCTGTCGACGGGGGCGCGAAACGTTCGGTGTCGATCGCGTTGCGCACCACCACGATTTCCATGTCGGTGTACGGCTGGCAGATCTTGGCCATGCCGGAGGAGATGGCCGTGTACCCGAAGCAGTTGTGCTGGTGCCAGGTATCCGCGAGGGCACCGTGACCGGTCACGACGATGCGCGCGCGCGGTGCGAACGACGCCACGAGAAGCCCGGCCGGATCGGAGGCCGGGAGCTGCAGCACGTCCACGTCACCCTGCCGCAGCCGTTTGGCGAGGGCCGCGAGCGAGCCGAGGGTGGCGCGGCCCGTCGCGGTGAATTCATGCAGCCGGTTGGACGGCCGACAGAACCAGAACTCGTTGGCGATTTCGCGCCGCTCGAGTTCCCGCCCGCGCAGCAGCATCGTGCTCGATACGCCACCCGAATCGCACAGGTGCCTGAACTGAAGGACGCGCATGCGCCGGGTGGCGTCGGGACCAATCCTCAGGCCGGAAGGTCCGTCGCGGGCATGATCGGCCCCATCGCGACGACGATCTGGCGCGGTCCCTCGAACGAGTCGCGGGCGTGCGTGACGAGGAGGTTGTCCACCATGAACATGTCCCCCTTCTGCCACTTGGCACGCACGGCAATCTTCTCGAAGACCTCGCCCAGGTGCTGCATCGTCTCGTCCGGAATCGGCGAGCCGTCGCCGTAGTACACGTTGCGCGGCAGGTCCTGTTCGTCGAAGAGGGCGCGCAGGCCATCGCGCGTTTCCTCGTCCACGCAGTAGATGTGATGGATCTGCACCTGGTTGAAGAACATCTCCTCGAGAGTGTCCGGGTGCTTGGCCACACCGCGGGTACGGTTGATGACCCGAAGGCCGCCGTCGGCACGCCACTCGAACTCCGACCCGGCATCGCGGCAAGCTTGCTCGACCTTGGCCTTGTCGGTGGTGTGGAAGAACTCTTCCCACGTCGGGTCCACGCCCTTCGAGAAGTTGCGCACGTACATGAGCCCCTTCGTCCGGAACGCCTCGATCACGGCGGGATCGATGTGCTTGAGCGCCTCGCGCGTGTCGAACAGCGGCGTACAGCCGCCCGACTTGGCCGGCGTGACGCAGTGGAACGCCATCCGCTTCGGGAACGACGGCAGGTGTGCGCTCTCGTTGTGGTAGAGGATCATCTGGTCCGGCGGGTACGGCGTGGACTCGTAGATCTTCTCGCCAGCCGCATTGCGCGGCAGGTCGCCGTAGTCGGCAAACAGCTCACCGTACACCGCCTTCGCGGCGCGCTCGAAGTCCGCCGGCGATGGCAGGTCCCAGTTGCGAAACAGGACGGCGCCATGCACGAGCAGCTTGCCGTCGATCCACGCCCGGTTCGCGGCGGCCCATTCGGCGAGAACGAGGCCCGGCTGCGTCGGCTCGACGGCCAGCGGCAGCGGCCGGTCGCTCGAGAGAGCGTAGGAGCGGGCGCCCGCAGGGGCGCTAGTGGTCGGATCCATGGCGAGGGTCATGGCAGCATCCTGATTTTGAGGCCTGGTCGAAACGGATGTTCACCCGATGTGACGGGGGACCACCCACGGGGCAATCACCGTGCAACATCAATACCGATGCGAGTTTCGGGCCATGCAGCTGGCTCGTCCAATGGTGACCAGTCGCACCTGCGAATCCCTCCACACGCTCTTACATTAACACATCGCTAACATAAAATAGCCGGGCAATTCCAGCTACGGGTCCGCCGCTCTCCGCTCGCTCACTTCTGCCGACCGTTGTGCCCCCGATGAAACGCCGGTACGACACCCTGTTGCACGCATCCAGCAGTCGGAACCGCAGCACCCCGTGACGTCCGTCCCCGCCGACCCACCGGCACCGCCCGCACCGTCCCCCCGCATTTCGGGATCGCTGCCACCGGTGCGGGTCCACACCCTTCTGGGCGATTTCGCGGACATCTTCCGCGAACTTTCGGGGGTGCGCGACCTGCTCACGCAGCTCGTCCGCCGGGACATCTCCATCCGCTACAAGCAGGCCGTCTTCGGCTTCGCTTGGGCCGTGCTCGTCCCCATCGCCGTGGTGGCCGCCGGACTGACCGTTCGCATTGCGCTCGCGCATGCCGCGGGCCGCGGCGTCACGGGCGCCCAGGTGGCCGGCATGACGGTCAAGTCCGTCCCATGGGCGTTTTTCGTGGGCTGCCTCAACACCGGCACGCCGAGCCTCGTGTCGAACATGGCGTTGGTCACGAAGATCTACTTCCCGCGCGAAGTGTTGCCTCTCGCGAGCGTGCTGGCGCAGACCTTCGACTCCTTCATCGGTTTTGGCATCGTCGTACTCACCCTGCCCTTCCTCGGCGTGCACCTCGGCTGGCACATGCTCTGGGTGCCGGTCCTGCTCGTGTTACTCTGGATTTTCGCCTTCGCGCTGGCGCTGCTGCTCAGCTGTGCCAACCTGTTCTTCCGCGACGTGAAGTACCTGGTGCAGGTCTTCCTCACCTTCGGCATCTTCATCACGCCGGTGCTGCTCGAGGCGCCGATGTTCGGCAAGCGCGGCACGGGACTCATCATGCTCAACCCCGTGGCGCCAATCCTCGAGGGACTGCGCCTCGCCGTCGTCGAGCGCCACAACCTGCTCGAGCCGCTCGCCGCACCGCAGGGATTTGCCTTCTGGGCGCCAGGCTACCTCGCCTATTGCGCTGCCTGGGCTTTCGGCCTGCTCGCCATCAGCCTCATCATCTTCCATCGCGCCGAAGAGCGCTTCGCCGAACTCGGGTGAGGAGTCCGACGTGAGCGCCACTCCGGGTCGCATGGTGTTCGAACGCGTGTGGAAGAAATTCCACCGCGGCGACGTCCACGACAGCCTGCGCGACCTGATCCCGGCCACCGTCGGCCGCTTGCTCGGACGCGCGCGCGCCGACGACGCCGACCTCAAGCGGGACGATTTCTGGGCTGTGCGCGATCTCTCCTTCGAGGTCAATCCCGGCGAGTGCCTCGGCATCATCGGGCCCAACGGGTCCGGCAAGTCCACCACACTCAAGCTCCTCACGCGCATCTACGCCCCCACGCGCGGCCGCTGCATGACCGAGGGACGGCTCGGCACGCTCATCGAAGTGTCCGCCGGCTTCCACGGCGACCTCACGGGCCGGGAGAACGTCTTCCTGCAGGGCGCGATCATGGGCATGCGCACGCGCGACGTGACGCGCAAGTTCGACGAGATCGTCGACTTCTCGGGGATTGCCGAGTTCATCGACACGCCGGTCAAGCGCTACTCGAGCGGCATGAACGCGCGCCTCGGCTTCTCGATCGCCGCTCACTTGGAGCCCGATGTGCTTGTCATCGACGAAGTGCTGGCCGTCGGCGACCTCGCCTTCCAGACGCGCGCCTTCGGCCGCATTCGCGAGATGACCCGGAGCGGCATTCCCGTGATCATGGTGTCGCACCAGCTCGAACGCGTGGCCGAACTCTGCACGCACGTTCTCGTGCTCCGGAAGGGCGAAGTGGTGGCGCAGGGCGAGGCCGCCGAGGCCATTGCCACGTACGTCCAGCAGCAGGGCGCGGAAGCACCCTCGGGCACGTCGGGGCCGGTCGGCTTCGAGCGGGTCGTGCTCCTGCGCGACGATCCCGTCATTTCCGGGCAGACGTTCGTTGTGCGCGTTCAAGGCACGTTGCGCGAAGCGCCAGGGACCCGCTTCGAACCGCTCGTCGTCCGCGTCCGGTCGCTGCGCACCGGTCAAGTCTTGTTCATGAGCGCCGCGAGCGCCTTGGGCACCACGCTGGTCACCACGGGTCCGTTCACGCTCGAGATCACGCTGCAGGCCAACCTCCCGCCGGGCAGCTACCTGGTGGAGGTGGCGGCGCAGGAGCTGCTTTCGCAAAAGGACATCGCGGCGGGCCCACCGGTGATGTTTCGCGTCATGCCGGCGGGCGCCTTTCGCGGGTCGGTACAGATGAATCCCGTGATTGCCGTGCTCGGGTCGTAAGCGTTCGTTCGCACGCCACCATTGCCCCGGAGGGGGCCGCACATGACGGGATTGGCTGGCTGGCTCGCGTTCACCTTCCTCGCTGCCATCAGCGGCGCCGTCACGGCGCGCACGGCAAGTGCCTTTTACGCGGAACTCGACAAGCCGCGCTGGGCGCCGCCCGCGTGGGCCTTCGGTCCGACGTGGAGCGTGTTGTACTGCCTCATGGCCACCGCTGCCTGGACGATCTGGCGCGACCACGGCTTCGAGGGGGCGCGAACGGAGCTCGTGCTGTATGTCGTGCAGCTGGGGCTCAATGCTGCCTGGTCGTACCTCTTCTTCATGGCGCGCAGCGGCCGCTGGTCCACGTACGAGGCCGCGATGTTGTGGGTCGGCGTCGCGAGCACGATGGTCGCGTTCTGGCGCCTCGATACGTCCGCCGGCATCCTGTTCGTGCCGTACCTCTGCTGGGTAACGATCGCCACGGCGCTCGCGGCGAGTGTCTGGCGGCGGAATCCGCACCTGCTCGGCGCGCGCTGAGCTCCCCACGAACGCGCAGGTCCGCCGAGCGCGCATGACGGGACTTCGTCCGGACGTCGCCGCCGCCCTCGCGCTCCACTACCGGCTCGAGGAAGAGATCGGGCACGGTGGCATGGCCACCGTCTTCCGCGCACGCACGGCTGAGCACGGGCCCGTCGTGGCACTCAAGCTGATGCGACCCGAACTGGCCGTCGCGCTCGGCGGCGAGCGGTTCCTCCGCGAGATCCGCATCACGGCTGCATTGGAGCACGCCCACATCCTGCCGCTGCTCGATTCGGGTACAGCCGCCGGCGTGCCGTTCTACGTCATGCCGTACGTAGCGGGAGCGTCACTCGCGCATCGGTTGGAGCGCGAGGGCCCGCTGCCGGTGGGCGAGGCCGTGCGCATTGCCGCCGAGATCGCTGACGGACTCGCCTATGCGCATCAACGCGGCCTGATCCACCGCGACATCAAGCCGGCGAACATCCTGCTGGACCACGGCCACGCGCTCCTCGCCGACTTCGGCATCGCGCGCATCCTCGACAGCGGCGCGACCGAGGTGCTGACCGATTCGGGACTGGCGCTGGGCACGGCGAGCTACATGAGCCCCGAGCAGGCCGCGGGCGATCGGGTCTTGCCCCAAGCCGACATCTATGCGCTGGGATGCGTGCTCTACGAGGTGCTCTCGGGGGGACCGCCCTTCGGCGGCTCGAGCCAGCGCGACATCATGGCACGCCACGCCACCGACCCCGTGCCGAGCCTGCGCACGGTGCGCCCCGACGTGCCCGTGGCGCTCGAACGCGTGATCCTGCGCTCGCTTGAGAAGGATGCCGGCCGTCGGTTCAGCCATGCAGCGGACTTTCGCGAGGCCATGCTCGCGTCGATCGCATCGCCGGCGTCCGCGTCAGCTCCGGTCGGTGCGGGACCGTCGTCAGCGCTGATTGCTGCAGTCGTCGGGGCAATCAGCATCGCAATGATCGGCTTGGCATTGGTGCTCCGATCGCGTTGAGCACCTCGATTGGCGTGGTCGTTTCAGGGAGCGCCTCGGGTCGCTGATGCACGCATGAGGCCGCGATATTGAGCGTGCGGAGCGCCGCCGTTGGCGTGACGCGCGCGGGTTGACAACACGACGCGCATCAGCCAGCGAGCGTCAGGGCAATAGGCCGCGCGAACTCGCGTCTTGAGCGTTGTGCGCCGCGACGATGCGGTGAGCCAGGCGAACCGGGAGTGTTCGCGTTGCGCATGCCCACGCCCTGAGGGGAGGATGCATCTCATGTGGCTGGCAGGAGTGGCGCTTGCCGTGTGCTCGTCCGCGTGCGCCGATACGACCGCTCCAGGGGTCGTCGCGGTTGAACGACAGGCCTCGGTGGTGGCGGTGCCCGCGTCGATTTCGGTGACGGCTGTGTGTCCCGGTCGATTCGTGGTCCGCAATCGGGACTCGGTGGATGTGGTGGTGAACTTCGTGATGACGCCGAGCTCGCTGAATCGCAATGTGTTTGTGCCGGCGAGGGGCGTCGGACTGGGTTGGTCCGAGGCCCTCGTAGCCTTTGCGCAAGCCGGGCAGATGACGGCGCTGGTGATCGGGAGGCAAATCGCTTCGCAGGCGTACACCCTGACGCCCGCGTGTCCGGTGTTGTCGCCGCCGCCGGCGCAAGCACCGCTCACGGCAGACTCCATGATCTTCATCAACGCTGGAAAATTGGCGGGATCGCCGGAGAGACCCTTTGACCATCTGTCGAAGGATCTGCTTTGGATCTCGTTCGCGGTGGGCACCGACCTTGGTTCAATTCAGGAAACGATCGCGTTCGTTGGCGGGAACGTGGTCGGCGGCATGGGCTACGCGCCAGCGGGAGCCTATCTGGTGCAGCTGCTGCACAGTGATGGCACGGCACTCCGCGTCTTGCGCGCAGCCGTACTCGCCCGCAGGCGTCCCGGTGTGGCGTCTTCCGACCCCGTGTGGGAATCCCACAGCGGTTCCTCGTACGTGAAGCCGGTTGACGGGCCGAATTGGAAAACGTGGCAGGTTGATCGTAGCGCCATCTCGCCCACGAGCCAGAAGTGGTTCCTCGAGGACTTGCAGGCGCCCCTCGCGTGGGGGTGCTCGGTCGGCAGCGCCTTGGTAGCGGTGGCGGTGATTGATGCCTACGCCGGAAATCAGCAGAACCTTGACTCGCTCAAGAATACCTCGTCCTTGTGGGTCTCTAACACGCGCTCCGTCCCTCAATTCCAGGAAGAGCATGCTGCGGCGGTCGCGGGCGTGTTGGCGGCTCGCGGAATGACAGCGCCGGACTGACGGGAGTGGCGTGGCAGGCCGGACTAAGACTCGTGGACCGCTTTTCCGACCCCATCTCGACGTCGTTTCCGACGCTCTTCGGATAGAAGATCATTGACGGAGCGCTTGGGCGGCACCTGCAACGTGTGATTGCCGACAGCGCCAAGGTTGTGAATTTGTCGGTCAATCCGTTTTGGCAAGGCGCTGCGGTGAGCTACGACAGCGCCACGAAGTACGGGCTAGGTACAGAAATGGCCGACGCGGTGATACGAGCGTTGGCAGCGTTTCCGTCGAGCAGACTGCCACTGCTCGTGGTTTCAGCGGGCAATTTTCATGAGAACGCGACTTTAGGCGGCACAACGCGAGCTCGGCAGTCCTTCCCGAACAACGTGATCGTCGTGGCCGCAAGCACACGAACGGGTACGCTGTCGTCTTTCTCGAACTACGGGTCGACGGTGGATGTTGCGGCACCCGGATCGGACCTGTTGATGTTTGGCGCGGCGGGTCGGCCGTTCCGCGTCGACTCGGGCACGTCCTTCGCGGCCCCGCTCGTGAGCGGGATCGCGGCCCTGCTCTTTGCCGTCGATCCAACCCTCACGCCCGCACAGGTCAAGCAGTTCATCGTGCAGGGAGCGCAGCGTTCAGGGCGTCTGGCTGGAGGCATCCCGATCGTGGACGCGTACGAGTCCCTGAAGCTCGCGGCGCAGCGAAAGGGAGCGCCGCTCTGCGGCAACCGCACCTGGTTCCGCCGAGGTCGCGTCATCGTCGAGCGGGGTTCGGGGCCCCTGGTGTTCGACGACACCCTCGCAACGTTCGACTCAACCTTGACCACCAACGATGCAGGCGTCGGCATCTAAGCCCTGCACGGAGGCAAGTACGTGAGCGACCTGTTCAATCCTTGGGCGTGGAGCAACGGCAAGTGGAAGAAGGATTCCAGCTCTGGCCCTGACTGGAACGCGCTCGAAACCTCGCCGTCAAACATTCACAACGACGTGATCGCGGAGATGGATCCCGTACCACAACACCCGAATCAGTTGAAGCTCAACCTTTTCTGGTCCGACGGGCAGCCAAGCCCGCGTACGCTTGGCGTCTTCAACGGAAACGGAATCGACGGGCCAAACCAGAACGTGGTCATGCCCACCTTTGGCTCTCGCCTCGTATTGACGTACGCGGGCCCGTCGCCCGCCTACCAACCCCGGTTGACGTACTACGACACCCTGACCAGCGCCGAGACTCAAGTTTCGCCGGGCTTGCCTGGAAACTTCCTCGGCACCATCTCGGGGTACCCATCGGCAGACGGCAGGGAATTCGCCCTGAATTTCAACACGAGCCCGAACGGCACGCTGGCATCCGCGAGCTGCGTGACGCAGTTCCGGGACTACGCCACCGGCGCCGTCCAGCGCACCATCACGACGCTTGGCCGTTGCGGTTTCGGGATTGCAGTGTATCCGAACCTCGTAGGTCCTGCGACGGCACCGGGAGTGCCGCGAGGCGGTCGACGACCTCAGATGGTACTAATTCGACACGAGGGGTAGATCAGAACAGCCCTTGAACCGGCGCTCGGCTTACCGAGCGCCGGTTCAGCGTTTCCCCCGGGCAGCGAGGGGACATCACATTGAACCTCCCGCACCTCTCAACCCATCACGCATCGTGGCCGCCTTCCCCTCACTTGAGACCTCGCTTCACACTTCGCAATCACTGCATGGCATCGCGTTGAGCATCGCAAATCATTCATTCGTCTTTCATCGCGACTATTGCAATCCGTTTCAATACATGTACGATTGTGTCATGCGAATGAACGCTCCATCCGGGGGGCGCTTCAATCAGTCACCAATCCGCACGCGGATTGGTGCATGACGAGAGCCCGCAACGGTTCCGCCACACGACGTTCGAGTGCCACAGCGCCCTTGGCGCCACTCCTCGTCTGGGTTTTGGTCCCCTATATCGAGACCGACGACCCCACGATCCAGTACTACAACGACTTCTCGCAGGGCCATGAGGAATTCTCCCGGGCCTTCGGCGAACTCGGGATCGAGTTCAAGTGGCAGTTGGTCACGATGCGCTCGTTCAGGGCGATCATCGACGAGATCCCGTCCAAGTCGGGCCGCTCCCGCCCCGTCGTCTTCAACCTCTGTGACGGCGACGAGCTGAATGGCTCTCCCGGCGTCTCGGTCATCCGCCACCTCGAGCAGGTCGGACTGCCGTACACGGGAGCCAACGAGCACTTCTTCGACATCACGACGTCGAAGATCGTCATGAAGGAGGCCTTCGACCGGGCCGGCGTCCCTACGGCACCGTGGGAAGTCATTCCGCCCACGGTCAAGGCCGTCAACGGCGTCTTCAAGCGCATACCGGGGCCGCTCATTCTCAAGCCGGCGGTATCCGCGGGCAGCATGGGCATCGGCTGCCGCAACGTCGTGTCCACCCGCAAGGCGCTCAACGCGCGCGTCGCCGAACTGCGCGACGGCGTGCACGGTTGGTCACTGGCCGAGGGAGGGCTCTTCGTCGAGCGCTACATCGCGGGCCGTGAGTTCACGACGTTCATCATCGGTAACGGACACTCGGCCGACAACGGGATCGTCTTCCCGCCGGTGGAGCGCGTGTTCAACCCGTCCCTGCCCCCCACCGAACAGTTCCTCTCGTTCGACCGGCTCTGGGAATTCCACTCCGACGAAGCACCCCTCCCCAACGGAGCCAATCTGTGGGAGTATGCGCCCGTGCCCGAGAGCCTGAGCGCCAAGGTCTGCGACATGAGTTGGGCCGCGTACCAGGCGGTCGGCGGCACCGGCTATGGCCGGGTCGATCTGCGCATGGACAGCAAGACCGGCAACCTGTACGTCCTCGAGGTCAACGCGCAGTGCGGCCTCTCTGAAGACGAGAACTACACGTCCATCGGCGCGATCCTGCGCTTCGCCAGCACCCCGTACCGCGCGATCGTGAAGGACATCATCGAGGTGTGCCTGCGCCGTCCCGTGGCTGCCCCGACCTTGCCCTCATGAAGCTCTGCGTTCTCCAGCCCGACTACTCCACATCCGAAGTCGACTTCCAGCACTACGACGCCGCCCGGGACCTGTCGGAGATCTTTGCCGGACATGAGGTACAGCACGTTCAGCTGAACAAGCTGACGGTGTATCGGCAGCTGCGCGACGTCTCCCGGCAGGGGATCGACCTCTTCATCAATCTGGTGGACGGCTATCTCGAGTGGGACATCCCCTCGATCGATGTCATTCACCCGCTCGATGCGCTGGAACTCCCGTACTCGGGCCCCACTGCCGAGCTGTACCACCCGAAGAAGGTCCTGATGAAGTACGTGGCGCACGTCAATGGCGTGCGTACCGCCTCTCACGTGCTCGTGACCTCCCTCGCGGACGCCGAACGGGCTGCGAGCCGGCTGACCTTCCCGCTCTTCGTGAAGCCGGCCCATGCCGGCGACTCACTCGGGATTGACGGCCATTCGCTCTGCCGGAACAAGGCCGAACTGGACGCGAAAGTGACGGCTACCCTGCCGGACTACCCCGAGCTGCTGGTCGAGGAGTACATCGACGGCCGGGAGCTCACGGTGCTCGTGATCTCCGATCCGAGCTCGCACGGGAAGGTGCGCGCCTTCACGCCGGTCGAGTTCATCTTCGACCACGGCCCCAAGTTCAAGACCTACGCCCACAAGACGTCGGAGCTGCACCCGGACGCAAACGTGCCCGTGCGCGATCCCGAGCTGGCTGAGCGGATCAAGCGGGCCGCGATCGCCGTGTACAACGGGTTCGGCGCGGTCGGCTACGCCCGCATGGACTTCCGGCTGAGCGACAAGGGGGAGCTGATCTTCCTCGAGGTCAACTTCAGCTGTTCGATCTTCTACCCCGAGGGCAACCAAGGGTCGGCCGACCATATCCTCAAGCACGACGGGATCGGTCAGGTCGGCTTCGCCAAGCTCGTCGTCGAGGAGGCGGTGGGCCGGTTTCGACGCAAGACGAAACCGTTCGCGATCCAGGGGAGCGACATCGCGGGCTACGGCATCTACGCCACGCGCGACATCCACTCGGGCGAGATCGTGTATCACGGCGAGGAGAAGGCGCAGCGCGTCACCACCAAGTCGCACGTCGAGGGGACGTGGAGTCCCGACGAGCTGGAGACGTTCAAGCACTACGCCTACCCGCTCTCCGACGAGCTGTTCATCCTGTGGGATGCCAACCCGTCGGAGTGGGCGCCCCAGAACCACTCGTGCGACCCGAACACCACCTTCGTGGGACTCAACGTCGTCGCCCGGCGCGACATCGCGAAGGGGGCGGAGCTGACGCTCGACTTCGCCGAATTCCTGAGCGAGACCAGCGCCACGTTCGAGTGCAACTGCGGCAGCAGCAAGTGCCGCGGCACCGTGAGCGGAACCCCCAACAACTCGGTGACGCTCCGCGAGCGCGCCCGCCGGACCGTGCGAGAAAGTTGGCCCCGGTGAGCGGGTGAGTGACTTCTCCCCGCTTCGGCGGGTGTTCGTCCAGCATCGCGGCCGACTCACCGTCACCTACACGCTCTTCGGCCTGGAGATGCTGGGGACGCTGCTGCGTCCCCTCTTTCTCGGACGCGCCGTGGATGGCCTTCTCGACGGTCACTACCTCGGCCTGTTCGAACTGGTCGTGGTGCATGCGGCGTACCTGATCGTGGGCACGATCCGGCATTTCTACGACACGCGCACCTTCACGACGATCTACACCGACTTCGTGACCCGGATGCTCGACCGCGAGATCGGCAAGGAGGACGTTTCGCGCCTCTCTGCTCACTCACAGTTGGCGCGGCAGTTCATCGATTTCCTCGAGTTCGACGCCAACTACGTCGTCGAGGCAGCGTACAACATCCTCGGCTCGCTCATCCTCCTGCTGTTCTACGACAGGACGGTGGTGCTGATCTGCCTGCTCATCCTCGTGCCGGTGTCGCGCCTCAGCTACCTGTACGGCAAGCGGACGGAACAGCTGGCCCGCGGCACGAACGACGAGCTGGAGCAGCAGGTGGACATCATCGCCTCGAACGACCCGGTGAGGATCCGCGCTCACTACCGGAACCTGCGCCGGTGGCAGGTGCGCCTGTCGGACCAGGAGGCGTGGAACTTCGGCGCCATGGAGTTGCTGGCACTCGTGGTGGTGAGCGTGTCGCTCCTCGCCACCACCGACATCACGAGCGAGAACCTGCAGGCCGGCTCGATCATCGGCATCTACCAGTACATCCAGAAGTTCACGAGCGGGCTCGACACGATCCCGTACACGATCCAGCGGCTCGGTGCGCTGCGCGACCTGACGCGCCGCATGGCGCTGGAAGAGGTTTCGGTCTAGCGCTCGCTCAGCGTGGTAGTCGGCGAAGCGATGCGAGCAGGTCCGCCGCCTCGATCAGGACGACATGGGACGCGGCTACTGCACCGTGAAGTGCGCCATGATCGAGAAGACCACGTTCTGCGTGCGGTTGTCGAACAGCTGCAGGGGCACGAACACCGGCGACGGCTGGAGCACGGTGCCTGTCATCGTGCCCTCGTAGCGGGCCGCGGGGCTCTGCACGAAGCTCAGCCCGTATGGAGTAAGCGGGATTCCGAAGCGCATCGAGAGGCTCGGGTCCGCCGCCGACGCGTCGGGGGTGCTGTCCGCCGCGAACCAGGTGACCCGAATACGCTGCGGCACGTTGCGCGTGATCGGCACCGAGGGCCCCGCGTCGCCGTCAGACACAAGGTCCACCGACTGCGAGACTGCGCCAGCATTGTCCACGAGCTCAACACGTGCGTACAACACGCTCGAGCGTACCGGGCCGCTCGAGCCCGAACAGCCTGAGAGCGCCATCGCGACCACGACAGTCATGCGCGCGAGCGGTCGCATCAGCGGGCCCCCCAGTAGCGTTTCTTGGGCGCACTGCCCGGCGTAGCGGGCGGCGTGGGACCGGTGAGCCAGCGTTCGAACTCCCAGTCGAGCACCTCCACCGAGAGCGCCTTCCCGTTCGGCTGCCGGTCGATGACGGCGT
>JAYTVE010000425.1:0-14608 GCA_043744185.1 Gemmatimonadota bacterium
CTTGGCGAAGTCGGCAGCGATGCCGAGTTCGGTGGTGCGCGATCGGATGTAACTCACCGCGGCACCCGCTGATTCCTTCATCACGTCGCCGAGCGTCCCGGTGAGCTGCACGCGGCCGCGTCCGGCGAGAACCGCCACCTCCACGTCCAGCACCTCGCCCCCGACCGACGTCCAGGCGAGTCCCGTCGCGAGCCCGACGCGATCTTCACGGGCCGTGTCCTCGGGATCGAACGGTGCGGGGCCGAGCAAGGCGTGCAGATCGCTCGCTTCCACGGCCTGCAGCGCCGTCGCGTCGCCCTCGGCACGACGGCGGGCCACCTTGCGCGCCACGCGTGCCAGCCGGCGCTCCAGCTCGCGCACCCCGGCCTCGCGCGTGTAACCACGCAGGATTCCCGTGAGCGCGTCGGCGGCGAGCACCACGCCACTCTCGCCGAGGCCGTGCTTCTCCAGCTGCCGCGGCCACAGGTAGCGTCGCGCGATCGCGAGCTTCTCCTGGTCGAGGTAGCCAGGCAGCCGGATGATCTCCATCCGGTCGCGCAACGGTTCGGGAATCGACGCCAACGAGTTGGCCGTCGTGATGAACAGCACCTCGCTCAGGTCGTAGTCGAGCTCGAGGTAGTGATCGTTGAACGCCTTGTGTTGCTCGGGGTCGAGCACCTCGAGAAGCGCGGCCGCGGGATCGCCTCGGAAGTCGGCACCGAGCTTGTCGACTTCATCCAGCAGCAGCACCGGATTCACCACCTCGGCGCGTCGCATCGCCTGCAGGAAGCGTCCCGGCATCGCACCGATGTAGGTGCGACGGTGCCCGCGGATCTCGGCTTCGTCGCGCACGCCGCCCAGCGACATGCGTACGAACTTCCGACCCAGCGCGCGCGCGATCGAGCGCCCGAGCGACGTCTTGCCCACGCCCGGCGGCCCCACGAGGCAGAGGATCGGCCCCTCGATGCGCCCGACCATCTTGAGGATCGCGAGGTGGTCGAGGATGCGATCCTTCACCTCCTCGAGCCCGTAGTGATCCTCGTCGAGCACCGCGCGTGCGTGCGCCACGTCGAGCACGTCGTCGGTGCGCTGTGTCCACGGCAGCGCGGCCACCCAGTCGAGGTAGTTGCGCGCCACCGTCGCCTCGGGCGACATGGACGACATGCGCCGCAACTTGCGCAGTTCGCGCTGCACGCGCGCGGCGGCCTGCTCGGGGAGCTTGCGTGCCGTGAGCTGCGCCTCGAGTTCGACGAGGTCGTCGTCCTCGGTACCGAGCTCGCGGTGGATCGCCTTGAGCTGCTCCTGCAGATAGAACTCGCGCTGGTTCTGGAAGAGCGAGCCGCGCACGTCGTCGTCGATTTTCCGTTCGAGGCGCAGCAGTTCCAGCTCGCCGCCCAGCACGCGCGCGAGCGTCTCGCCCAGCGCCTTCGCGTCGGCAGTCTCGAGCAGCTCCTGGCGGAGGTCGAGCCGCACGCCGATGTGCGCGGCCACGGTCCACAGCTGTCGCTCGGTGGTGGGCGCGGCGTTGACCACCGCGAGCACTTCGGTCGGGATGCGGCGGTGCAGGGCCACGTACTCCTCGAACAGCGTCACGACGCGGCGCACCCCCGCGTCCTCGCCCGTGGACGGCCCACCCGCGAGCGGCAGCGACTTGACGCTCGCGCGCAGCACGCCGCCTGCCGCGGAGAAGCGCGTCACCCGGGCTCGCTCGACGCCCTCGAAGAGCACGCGCGTGGTGCCGTTCGCCTGGCGAGCCACCTGCGTGACCGTGGCGATCGTGCCGGTGCGGAAGAGGTCGGCCGGTGCCGGCTCCTCGAGCTGGCCATCCTTCTGCGCCACGAGCAGGATGCGCCGGTCGCCGGCGAGCGCGGTCTCGATGGCCGCGAGCGACGAGGGACGCCCCACGAGCAGGGGCATGGAGACGTGGGGAAAGAGCACCACGTCTCGGAGCGGAAGGACGCTCAGGCGGACGAGGCTGTCGTCCGCGGCGGGGGCATGGGAAGCCATGTCCCAATCTAACCGACTTACGCTTCTTTCTTGCGCCGGGATGGGGCGATTTCGAGGAGGGGCGGGGCGCCGTGCTCGATGCACGCCTCCGTCACCTTGACCTCGACGATGTCCTCGCGGCTCGGCAGCTCGAACATCACGTGCAGCAGATGCTCCTCGAGGATGGCGCGGAGGCCGCGCGCGCCCGTGCCGCGCTTGAGCGCCTTCTTCGCCACCGCCTTCAGCGCCGCCTCGTCGAAGGTGATCTTGACCTCCTCGAGGTCGAACAGCTTCGCGTACTGCTTGGTGAGCGCGTTTTTGGGCTCCTTGAGGATCCGCACGAGCGCTGTTTCGTCCAGCGCGTCGAGCGAGACCGTGACCGGCAGGCGGCCCACCAGCTCCGGGATGAGCCCGAAGCGGAGCAGGTCATCCGGTTCGGTCATCGACATCGCATTGCGCCCCTCGGCGGGCTTGGTTGCCCGCTTGGGATCCGCAGCAGCCTCACGGGAGCCGAAGCCGATCGACCCGCGGCCCAAGCGCGACTCGACGATTTTTTCGAGGCCGTCGAACGCACCACCGCAGATGAACAGGATGTCCTTCGTGTTGATCTGGATGTACTCCTGCTGCGGGTGCTTGCGACCTCCCTGCGGCGGCACCGAGGCCACCGTGCCCTCGAGAATCTTGAGCAGGGCCTGCTGTACCCCCTCGCCCGAGACGTCGCGCGTGATGCTCGGGTTTTCCGACTTGCGCGCGATCTTGTCGATCTCGTCGATGTAGACGATGCCGCGCTCGCACTCGGCGACGTTGAAGTCGCCCGCCTGGAGCAGCCGCACGAGGATGTTCTCGACGTCCTCGCCGACGTAACCGGCTTCGGTGAGCGTCGTGGCGTCGGCGATGGTGAAGGGCACGTCGAGCATCCGGGCCAGCGTCTGCGCGAGCAGCGTCTTGCCTGTACCCGTCGGGCCGATGAGGAGGATGTTCGACTTGTCGAGTTCGACGTCGTCCTCGCGCGCGGACGACGCGTTGATGCGCTTGTAGTGATTGTAGACCGCAACCGCGAGCGCCTTCTTGGCGTGGTCCTGCCCGATCACGTACTGGTCGAGGACGTCCTTGATCTCCTGGGGCGTCGGGACCTGCGTGATGGCTTCTGCAACCTCGCGCTCCTCGTCCTCTGCCAGGATTTCATTGCAGAGGGCGATGCACTCGTTGCAGATGTAGACAGACGGCCCGGAAATGAACTTCCGGACGCTGTCCTTGGACTTTCCGCAGAAGGAGCAGCGGAGGTGCTTGTCGTGGGACATGGTGGTCACACTCACGCGAAGACAACCGAGGAGACCCCGGGAACTGGTGATAGGCTACCACCAGCCCCACAGGGGGTCAAGCGAGTTGCACCGTACGGGACGGTGGCGGTCAGACGGCGGCGGGCTTGCTCCCGACCTCGGTCTGGGACGTGACGATGTTGTCGATGATGCCGTACTGCTTGGCATCCTCGGCGGACATGAACTTGTCGCGCTCCACGTCGCGTTCGATCTGCTCGAGCGGGCGCCCCGTGTGCTTGGCCATCAACTCGTTCATCGTGCCTCGCAGGTACAGGATCTCCTTCGCCTGGATCTCGATGTCGGCCGCGGTGCCCTGCGTGCCGCCCGAGGGCTGGTGGATCATGACGCGCGAGTGCGGGAGGGCGGAACGCCGCCCGGCCCGGCCAGCTGCCAGCAGGAAGGCGCCCATGGACGCCGCCATCCCCATGCAGATCGTGTTCACGGGCGCCGTCAGGAACTGCATGGTGTCATAGATCGCCAGCCCGGCGCTCACACTGCCGCCCGGCGAGTTGATGTACAGGTGGATGTCCCGTTCCGGATTATCGGCCTGCAGGAAGAGCAGTTGAGCAATGATGATGTTCGCGACATCGTCGTTGATGGGCGTGCCCAGGAAGACGATGCGATCCATCAGCAGGCGGGAGAACACGTCGTACGTGCGCTCGCCGCGGCTCGACCGCTCGATCACGTAAGGGGCGTAAATACTCGCCATGGGAAACTCGGGGGTGCGGGACCTGAGGGACAACAGGAATGTGATGGCGTGCGTGACGCTTACGCTACCGGGTTCTTCTCTCGGAGCCACGCGAAGACGCGGTCTTCGGTGATCTGCCGCTCGATTTCACGCAGGCGCCCGGCCTTCTCGAGCGAGGCATAGAGCTTGCCCGTGTCGGTGCTGCGCGCCTTCGCCATCTCTTCGATCTTCGCATCAATATCGGCTTCGGTCGCGGCGAGCTTCTCTCGTTCCGCAATCGTCTCGATCACGAGGTCGCGACGCACTTGCCGTTCCGCCAGTGGGCGGAACTCGCCCGCGAACTTGTCCAGCTCCGCCTCGGGGATGCTGTACATCTGCGCATACCCCTCCACTAGCTGCTTGACCCAAGCATTTGGCACGTCGAACGGATTGGCCGTGATGACCTGCTCGAGCAGCGCGGTACGCCACTCCGCATCGGCGTCGATTTCGGCGTGCTTCTTGAGGTCAGCCTCGACGGTGGTCCGCAGAGCGGCGATCGTGTCGAAGTCCCCGGTCTCGCGCGCGAACGCGTCGTCGAGGGCTGGTGCCGACTTGCGCTTGACGTCCTTGAGCGTGGCGCGCGCGAGCTTGCTCTTGCCGCGCTCAGCCTCGTTCGGGAAGTCGTCCGGCCACTTGACGGTGCGTTCGACGGTCTGGCCCGGCACGGCCTCCATGATCAGCTCCTCAATACCGGCAATGGCCTGCCCGCTGCCGAGTTCGAGGCGGTATTCCTTCTGCTCGCCCATCTCGCCGGCGTCGTTCGTCGTGGCCAGCTCGACGGTCACCTGATCGCCCGGCAGCGGCTTGTCGGTGACAGGGCTCCACGTGGCGCGCTGGTCGCGCAGCTGCTCGATCTGCGCATCGACGTCAGGCTCGGATACCGGCTTGACGGTTCGCACGGCGCTGAAGCCCGACAGCGTCTCGAGCTTGATCTCGGGGCGCACTTCGACGTGCAGTTCGAACGACAGCGGCTCGCCCTCGTTGAACGTCAGGTCGTGAATATGCGGCTGCGCGATCGGCTGCAGCTGTTCCTTCTCGAGAACCGCCTTGTACGCCTCCTGCACGACCGCCTCGATGGTTTCCTGGCGGATCTGTGCGGCGAACTGCTTGCGGACCATGGCGGCGGGGGCCTTCCCGGCGCGGAAGCCCGGAATCCGGGCCTGACTGGCATAGCGACGGGCGGTGCGCTCTTCTGCGGCCTTCACGTCCGCAACCGGGACGGAAACCTGCAGCAGGCGCTCGACGCCCTCAGCCTTCTTGGGGGTGACGGAGATGTCCATAAGGGTTGGAAACATAACCCCCTGCAGCGCTGGATTGGTCCCCGGCAGGAGGGATGCGGACCAGGAAGCCCCCGGGCCGGCTTTGCGACTGGGTCCGCGCAGGTCGAGGTCTGCGCACTTCCCTAAGTCACAACCGCAAATGAGCAGCGTCACCCTCGCGGCAGGCCGCACAACCGGCCACCATGACGCCCGTCCCGACGGGCACTCCGTTCGCATCACGACCATGCGCCGCGATGCCTGGCGGCGAGTCGCGCTCTCGGCACGTTGGCGCTCACAGCTGGCACGGTCGCCATACGGTTGCGCGTCGGGGTTCCTTCCCCCACCTTCCCCGCGTGTCCCGGGAGCAACCCAAGGAACTCGGCAAGTACCAGATTACTGACGTCCTCGGCGAAGGGGCCATGGGCGTCGTCTATCGTGCGTATGACCCCGTTCTTGACCGCTATCTCGCCGTCAAGGTCATGAGTGCGGTCATTGCCAGCGACACGAATCTGCGCGAGCGGTTCATGCGCGAGGCCCGCGCCGCCGGATCGCTCCAGCACCCGAACGTCGTCACCATCTACGACTTCGGAGAAGCGGGGGAGCACCTCTACATCGCGATGGAGTTCATCGAGGGCGCAGACCTCTCGGAGATCATCCGCCGCCGCGACCCGCTCTCGCTCGCGCAGCGCCTCGATATCGTGATTGACGCGCTCAACGGCCTGGCGTACGCTCACGGTCGCGGCGTCGTGCATCGCGACGTGAAGCCCGCGAACATCCGTGTCTCCGCGGAAGGTCGTGGCAAGCTCATGGACTTCGGCATCGCCCGCGTCAACTCGTCCGAGCTCACCAAGAGCGGCGAGATGATCGGCACGCCGCAATACATGGCCCCCGAGCAGGTCATGGGCGGCGCCGTCAGCGCGACCACCGACCTGTTCTCGATGTCGAGCGTCCTGTACGAGCTCCTCACGTACACGCGCCCGTTCAATGGCGAAACGCTCCACGCGGTGCTGTTCAACGTCGTGAGCGAGGAACCCAGCACGATCCTCGAGCTGGATCCATCGCTGCCGCCCGCGCTCGACACGATCATCCGCAAGGCGCACAGCAAGGATCCGCTGCGGCGCTACGAGAGTGCCACTGCGTTTGCGCGCGACCTGGGAACCGTGCGCTTCGCCCTCTCGAACGCCAGCGGCGCCACGATGGCGGTGCGGCCCTCGCAGATGCGCCACGTACTCACCGACTCGGACCGGCAGTACCTCGAGTCGCTCGGCGGCGTGGCCGCGCCGGGCACCGTCAGCAACCCGAGCCAACCGGGCGGCTCGAGTCGCTCCAACCCGAGCTTCGGCGGCAACACCAGCGCGTCGGGCGGTGGCTCGCGCGTCGGCGGCCGGTCCAACCCGCCCACTGCGGCACCGGGCTTCTCACCCGAGGCGTTCGACCGCTCGGCGGCGGCGACCGCCGACCTGCCGGTCACGATCGCACCCACGACGCCGGCCGGGAACCGCATGCTGGGCATCGTTGTCGGTGTCCTTGCCACGGCCGCCATCGGCGGTGGGGCCATCTACCTCACTGGTGGCCGCGTCGGGAGCAACACGGCGCCGGCGACCAGCGCGGCGCCGACGACGACTGCTCCGAGTGCACAGGCCCCGGCGACGGCCCCGCCGACGGCGAGTCAGCAAGCCTCCACCGCACCTGCTGCGCAATCGCCATCGCCCGTCGTGGTCGCGCCGCCCCCGGTCGCGCCCAAGCTCAATCCGAACGCCTCGGGCGGTTCAGCGGACGCAGCTGTCAAGGAATTCCGCAACAGCACGCTCGCGGCTCGTCAACGCGCTGCGGACGCCGGTGCGACGGCGCAGGATCTCGCCGCTGGGGATGCCCAGCTCAAGGTTGCAGACGCGGCGGCCGCGAAGGGGCAGGCATCTGCGGCGCTGAGCGCGCTCTCCGCTGCGGCGACACGATGGGGAGACGGCGAGCGCGCGGCGCGCGAGCGCGCGGCCGCCGCTCGCGTCGTCGCGACCGCCAAGCCATCCGAACAGGCGCCTGCGCCCACCGCAGTGGTTCCTCCTGCGCCGGCAGCAGTGGTTGCCACACCCACGCCGGTGCCTGCCGCACCGGTCGCCGAAGATCCCCGCGTGGGTGTCGAACGCGCGATCTCCGCGTACGCGCGGGCCATCGAAACCGAGGACGTGAGTGAAATTCGCCGGGCTTACGGTGGGCTCACTGGCCAGCAGGCACAGGGATGGGACGCGTTCTTCAAGTCGGTGAAGAATCTCAAGGCCCGTCTCGGTGTCGAGAATCTGAGCGTGAGCGGCAGCGGCGCCGAAGCGCAGATCGTCGGCACGTACGAGTACGATGCACGCGCCAATGGCAGCCACGACAGGACGCCGGTCAAGTTCAACGCGTCGCTCGTCAAGGAAGGCGCGGCGTGGCGCCTCAATTTGGTGCACTGACGAACGAAGGGCGGCGTGCCGAAGCACGCCGCCCTGTCGCAGTCTCCCAGCTGCAGCCGAAGACTAGAAGTTGTACTCGGCGCCGATGGTCCAGAGCAGGTTGGAGCGCAGGCCACCGCGGTTGAGCGGAATCAGCACGTTGGCTACCGTGTTCAGGTTCTCGAAAGTGCGCAGCTTCATACCGAACGAACCGTTGACGATGTCGTCGCGCGAGTTCGGGATGTTGGTCAGATCAACCGTTCGCGGGAAAGGCGTCTCGAACGCGATGGTCTGTGGCAACTGGGACTTGTTCTCGCCCACCTGAAATTCGGTGATCACATCCACGGCCAGCATCGCCCACGGTGCCAGCAAGTGGTCGAAGCCGAGTGTGCCGAGCACCGCGCTGTTTTGCAGGTCGCCTGCGCGATACAGGTAACCGGCGTTCACGTGCGGACTGAATGACTCGAAGCGCCCCGACAGCACCAGGAGGCCTCGACCCGCGAACGTTCCGGATCCGAGCAGGTCGGCCGCACTTCCTGTGGCGAACTTGCCGTCGAGCAGCAGCGCCATCGAACCCTTCGGGCCTGATCCCAGCCCGATCTTGAGGCGAGCGGACACGTCACCGATGCCGCTCGCGTCACCCTGCACCGACTTGGTCGCCTGCAGCACGGGTGAGCTGAACGTGCCCGCGAAGAAGTGTGCTGCGAATACGCCACCGAACGGGTCGATGTTCGCCACGCTCGTGCCCTTGAGTGACGTCTCGATGAAGGGCACCTGCACGGAGAGATCAACCGCGTCGGTGAGGCCGTACGTGAAGAAGAAGGAGGTGACGCGTGACTCGAGCTGCAGATTGAGGTTCACGCGAATCACGTCATTCTCATAGGACGGCGTGCCGAGCTTGTTGCAGTTGCCGGCGAACACCGAATCGCAGCCGGGGAACTGGGCGTTCGTGATGTTCTCGTGCGCGAACACGAGCTGCAGGTTGTTGAGCGGGACACCGCGGATCGCGTTGTATTGCGTGCGCGTCTGGTTGACGCCGATCGCGGCGCGTCCACGGCCGAGCGTCTGCGCACGCTCGGCAAAGATCGGACCGGGCGAGACCGTCGTGGCGACGGGGACGCCATTCTCGAAGCGGAAGGTCGTGCCGCCGCCGGCCGAGGTCAGTGGCACGTTGGAAGCGGCGCCACCGATGAAGTTCGTCACGAATCCGAGTAGCGAGCCATTGCTCGCAACGGCGCTCGGAATGAAGTGGTTGCCGTGTACCTGAATCGCTGGCGGTTGCCCCGCGCCGCCCGATCCCGGCAGAAACAACTCGACCTCGGTGGAGCCGAAGCGAAAGAGCGAGGCCAGAAGGTCAGCGAGTCCGCCACCCGCCGCAGAGCCGCTCCCAGAAGAATTCATGGTGCGCGAGACTCGGCTCCCCTGCGCCTGCGCGGGCGCCAGCGGCAGCGACAGCGCGAGACTCGACAGGAGGAGCAGGAAGCGTGGGAAACGAACCATCGGGCGTCCTCGGGGGAGGCGGGTGTCTTCGCAGCGCCGGCACGCATCGCCGCACCACGGCAGGATGGCGTGAAGATGACATCCGCGCGGGCGACGTCAAGCGTGACCGCCCGCTCCCGTGCGCGCGCCTAGCTCTCGCGGGCGCGCTTGCGGCGCTGCCACTCAATGTAGTGCCGCTTGCACATCAGCCACACGTGGTAGCCCTGAGCGGCGCCTGCGAGGGACAGCGCTCCGAGCACCAGCAGGATGTCCACGTGCAGGTGCGCGAGGAACATCGCCAAACTGAGAAAGATGCCCGCGGCACCGAACGAGAGCAGTTTTGCCGGCCGCGGCCCAAGGCCCGTGAGCGTTCGAAAAATGAGAATGCCGCCGATCTCTACGCCGACGCCGGCGAATATCAGGAGCAGCACGAGCGGCGTCGCGTCGATCGGCATCAGTCGCCCGAGAGGGCCAGCGCGCCGGTGCCCCCGGTCATTGGTCGAGTCGAAAGTCCCGGTTCGCGCACCTTCAGCGCGAGCAGGAGCGGTGTCCCCATCGCGATCGTGCCCAGCACGGCCGCCCACCACATGCCGTGGCGCGCACACATGGCGATGGGCATCACGCCGTTGAGCGCGTACAGCACGAGCGGCAGCGCCGAGGGGGCGATCCGGTCACGCCACACGGCCGGCGACACGAGTGCCAGCATGACCCGCGCGATGAGCGACCCGGTGACCACCCAGCCGATCCAGTTGGAGATCGGCATGCCATAGAAGAACGGCGCAGTGAGCCAGCCCGGCACCCAGGCCGGGACGCGCGCAAAGTCCCACGCCCAGTGCACCGGCTGGACGGCGGTCATGGCCGGATCCTGCGCGATGTCCCAGGCTGTGAGAATGAAGCCGGCGGTGATCGCCCAGCGCCACTTGGTGCGGTTCGTCGCGTCGGCGGTCATGAGGCGCGCGCAGATCGCGAGCGACCCGTAGAGCATGTAGTACCACGAGATCGGGATCGGGAAGGGCACGTCGCCCTTGATCCGGTAGCCGAGCATCTCGGTGTAGTGGTAGGGCCCGAAGGGCAGGCCGATGTTCGTGCCGAGCAGTTCGCTCGCGAGTGCGATGCCAGTGGCGATCGTAAAAAGCGCGAGTCCCGTGCGCAGGCCGAGCCGCGGGATCGAGTGCAGGACGGCCGCGACGCAGCCGAGTACCACGAGCGTCGGCCCCGTGAACTTCCAGCTCAGCCGGAACACCTCGGCGGTGTACGGCGTCTGCATGAACGTCGGAAACTCGCCAGCGAGAATCGTGACGAGGGCGAGCGTGCCGAAGACAACGAAGCTGCCGTGCACGGCCAGCACGACCCAGCCCGCACGCTCGGTGCGCGATGCGCCGGCGAGCGCCTGCGCGATCATCGCGGGACCGTCTCTTCCACGGCGCGACCGCGTCGCACGCCTCGCTCGGGACCGATCAGTTCAGCCGTCGTCTTGCCGCTCGAGAGCACACCCGGAATCCCCGCGCCGGGGTGCGTTCCCGCGCCGGCGAAGTAGAGATTCGGGATGTCCTCACTTCGATTGTGCGGTCGCATCCAGGCGCTCTGGGTAAGAGTCGGCTCCACGGAGAAGGCACTCCCGACGTGGCTGGTCAGAACGTCGCGGAAGTGGAGCGGATCGATGCGATGCTCGGTGACAATGTGTTGGCGCAGGTCGGGAAGGTATCGCTCTTCGAGATACTGCATGATCGCGTCGCGATAGGGCTGCGCCGCCGTGGTCCAGTCCGTGTTGCCTCCCAGGTGTGGCACCGGGGAAAGCACGTAGAACGCATCGCAGCCCGGAGGCGCGAGCGACGGATCGGTTGCGGTGGGGCGATGCAGGTAGAGCGAGAAATCCTTGGCCAGAACCTTGCGCTTGAAGATGTCCTCCAGCAAGCCCTGATAGCGGGGGCCGAGCAGGATCTCGTGGTGCGCCACGTCGTCGTACTTCCGGTTGGTGCCGAAGTAGATGACGAAGAGCGACATCGAGTAGTCGAGCCCGGCGAGATACTTGTCGGAGTTCTTCTCGCGGAACTGCGGCGGCACCAAGCGCATGTATGTGTTGGCCACGTCGCCGTTCGAGATGACGACGTCGGCCTCGAGCGTCTCGTCGTCAAGCCGCACGCCCGTTGCGCGCTTCGTGGCCGGGTTGACGAGGATTTCGCGCGCCGGCGTCGAGAGGCGGATCGTGCCACCGCGCTCTTCGAACAGCTGCACCATCGCGCGCACCACGGCGCCCATGCCGCCCATGGCAAACCAGACGCCCCACTTCTGTTCGAGGTGGTGGATGAGGGCGTAGATGCTCGTCGCCCGGAACGGGTTACCGCCAACCAGGAGCGGATGGAATGAGAAGACCTGCCGGAGCCGCTCGTCCTTCATGTACTTGTTCACGAACGTCGCCACCGAGCGGTCCGAGCGCAGGCGCACGAGGTCGGGCAGGATCTTGGCGAAGCTGCCCAGCGTGAGGAAGGGCCGGTCGATCATGCCGAAGCCCGTCTCGAAAATGTCCGCGGTCTTCTCGCGGAACTTCCGGTAACCCTCGAGATCGTTGGGGTTGAAGCGGGTCACTTCGCTCTCGACCTGCTGCTGCTCGCCGGTGTATCGGAACACCGAGCCATCTTCGAAGCGGATGTTGTAGAACGGCGACACGGGCACGAGCTGCACGTAGTCGGAGAGTTGGCGCCCGGCGAGCGCGAAGATCTCCTCGATCAGTTGCGGCGCCGTGATGATCGTCGGGCCGCCATCGAAGGTGAAGCCGTCCTGCTCGTACACGTACGCCCGACCACCCGGCTTGTCGCGCTGCTCCACGATGGTGACGTCATGACCCATCACCTGCAGGCGAATCGCCGCGGCGAGTCCGCCGAAGCCGGACCCGATGACTACGATGCGCATGGTACGGCCTCAGGCGAGCTTGACGCGCTCGAACGGTCCGGCAGGCTCGCCCAGTTCGAAGCGGATGGACGGCCCCTCGCCGAGAGCGACCACATCAGCGATAACGGGTTCGGCGCGCCACACGTTCCAGAGCAGGCGCACCCGCTGCGGCGTACTCATCCGCGCCCGGACCTGCAACGTGTCATATCCGATCGATTCGATGGCGCCCAGAATGCCCGAGTAGCCGGTGGCGCAGGCTGTGGCGCAGCGCTGGGAATCGGGGGCCAGGAGGGCGATGCCGGGGCGTGCCATCTCGTACAGTGCGCGCGCGCGACCAACCTCGAACGCCATGAACGGGCGCCAGCGCTCATCCTCGGCGGTGACGCGGCCGCTCAGGATCTCGTCCGACGTCAGCCCGAAGAGCGCGAGGTCGTCGTCCGGCAGGTAGCAGCGGCCTCGCGCCGCGTCCTCTCCGACATCGCGCAGCACGTTTGTGAGCTGCATGGCCACGCCGAGGATGCGGGCGTAGCGAAGCGCGCGCTCGCGCGTCTCTCCACCGCCCGCCACGCCAAATACGTGAGTGCACATTTCGCCCACCGTGCTCGCCACCCCTTCACAGTAGCGAGCCAACTCCCCCCACGTTGGGTAGCTCACCGGGGCAAGGTCTCGCGCCACGCCGGCCACGAGCTCTCGCAGCACATCGAGCGGCACCTTGTACGTGCGAATCGCCCACTGCAACTCGCGGAAGACCGGATCGCTCATCGTGTCGCCGCGGAACGCCGCCTTCAGCGTGCGATCGTACTCTGCGAGCTTCTTCTGGGTACCGGTCGACCGCTGTTCGACGGCCAAGTCGACCATGTCGTCCGCCACCCGGCAGAACGCATAGAGCGCGTACGCGGCGCGACGCTTGGCCGGCGGCAGGAAGCGCGAGGCAAGCGAAAAGGTTCGGGCGTGATGGCGTACAATCCGCGCGCAGTGCGCGGCGTCGGCTCGGGCGGTTGTGGAGCTATTGAGAGCGGGCATGCAGGTGCGCTTGGGAAGTGCCGCCGGTGATGCCAGAATTCGGTCACATCAGGTCGGGGCATAGCTCCGAAATCCAGACAGAAGATAGCCGGAAACGGATGTCAACTTTGCGTGACAGAAGTTGAGCCCTGCTGGTCCAATGCGCTAGCCCATCGGGCGGTTCCCCCGCGAAGGACGAAGGGTCGGCCATTTGCATGGCCGACCCCCGGTCGAATGCGAACGGTGGGACTCGAACCCACACGCCTTTGGGGCACGGGATCCTAAGTCCCGCGCGTCTGCCAGTTCCGCCACGCTCGCGTACGCGACACCGAAGGCTCGTCACGGCAACAAGCGGCGTCAACCCTGTCAGGCCAGGGCTGCCGCCTGGGACCTACTCGCTGCCCACCTTGAGGTTCACGATCCGCGTCTGCTGGGTCGTCGTGCCGTCGGCGTTCGGGAAGATCCCGAGCACCTGGAGGCCCAGATAATCCCCGTCCTTGAGCCCCTTGAGCACTCCCTGCAAATCCGCCACGGTATGGATCGGCCGCTTCGCCGGGAAGTTGATGCCGAAGATGATGTCGCCCGGGCCCAGGTTGCGCCACGCGGGCCCGCCCGGGGTGACCTTGCTGACGCGGACTCCTCGCCGATCGGTCGGGACGTTGTTTGCCTGTACGAAGTCCGCCGGGAGTGGTTCGACCATGATCCCGAGCTTCTCGGCTGGAGTGCTCTCGACCTTGTCCGGTTCCGGCGTTTCGCCGCGCGCGGCGGACGCGACCTGCGGATCGCTCGGCGCCTCGGTCAGCTTGACCTTGAAGGACTTGCGGGCGCCGTAGCGCATCACGTCCACCTCGATCACCTCGCCCGGCTCATGCGAGCGCACGACGCGCTGGAGCGTGCTCACCTTGTCCACGTCCTTGCCGTCGACGCGGATGATGATGTCGCCTTCCTCGATGCCCGCCTTCTTGGCCGGCGAGTCGTCGTTGGTGTATGCGCCGACCTTGGCGCCGCGGATGTCCTTGAGGCCCGCGACGGCGGCGTCGGCGGGCGTGACGTCGTTGATGGCGACGCCGATGATCGCGCGACGCACGCGGCCGTGCTTCACGATGTCGTCCATCACGTTTTTGGCGAGCGAGATCGGAATCGCGAAGCCGTAGCCCGAGTAGAAGCCGGTCTGGCTCGCGATCATCGAGTTGATGCCGATCACCTCGCCACGCACGTTCACGAGCGGACCGCCCGAGTTGCCGGGATTTATTGCCGCGTCGGTCTGGATGAAGTCGGAGATCTGGTACTGGCTACGCCCGGGAATGGGCCCGAGCTCGTTGCTCCGCCCCTTGGCGCTGATGATGCCGGCCGTGACGGTGAAGTCGAGGCCGAGCGGATTGCCGATGGCGAGCACCCATTCGCCGATACGGGCGCGCTCGTCCTCACCGAAGGGCACGGTGGGGAGTCCCTTCCCGTCGATCTTGATCACGGCGACGTCGGTGGTCGGATCGCGGCCGACGACGGAGCCCTTGAACGTGCGATGGTCGGTGAGCGCAACGG
>JAYTVE010000426.1:0-4063 GCA_043744185.1 Gemmatimonadota bacterium
TGTCGACTGGGCGGCGTACACCCGCGCGAGCGCGGTGGCGGACTCGATCGACGGCGTTCACGGCAAGGACAACCCGTACTGGATCAACTCGGATGGCTACGACGCGGTGCAGACGGCGGCGCACGAACCGTACAACCGGCTGTTCAATCGCGAACTCGGTCCCGGTGGCTGGGACAACATCAACGTCACCCACTACGGCAACATCGCGCGTGCGCTCGACGCGCATCGCGGCGAAGGGGCGCGCTTCGTGATCACCTACGGCGCGGGACACAAGGAATGGTTCATGCGCCAGCTGCGCAAACGGCGCGACATCGTGGTGCTCGATGTCGCGCCGTTTCTCGAACAGATCGGGGTGGAACGGACACCGTAGGGCGAGACGCAGGTCCTTCGCTGTGCTCAGGACGACAAGGGCCGTCGCGACGCGCTGGACGACTCAGCGCCCGAGCTTGTCGAGCGCGTCCATCACCATCTGGTTGGTCGGCCGCACCTTGTAGTTGATCTCCGTGGACTTCCAGCGCACCACGCCAGTCCGGTCAATGACGTACGTGGTCGGGTGCGGCCAGCCGGGGCTCTGCTCGTTCAGCAAGCCGTAGCGGTCAATCACCCTGTGGCCCGAGTCGGACGCGAAGGTGAACGTGGGCGTGCGGCCGCGCGCGGCCACCTGGCGCGCCATCTTCCGCAACAGGTCGGGCGGATCGATCGAGAGCGCGATCAGCTCCGTGTCCTGCCGTCCCTGGTCATCGAGGAGCCCATTCAGCTGCACGAGCTGATCGGTGCACCACGGTCACCAATGCCCTCGATAGAACACGAGGATGATCTTCTTCTTGCCCCTGAACTGCGTCAGCGTGACAACGCCGTCATCCTTGGTCGGGAGTGCGAAGTCGGGCGCCACCATGCCGACGGCGACGCGACCGGTGTCGGCGGGTGGGAGGCCCGCGCCGTCGCGAGGGCCGAGGGCAGCGGGAGCCGCCTGTGCACGGGCTGCGGCAGCGGGAACGGCCGCCGAGAGTGCGAGGGCGAGCAGGGCAGATCGGGCGAGGCGCATGTAGGAGTTAGGAGCGAGGCGCCGCCGGAGTTCCCGGCAGAAAAAGCAGCTCCCTCGCGGCGCTCGGGATGAAGACCCGAAAGCAGGTCCTTCGCTTCGCTCAGGACGACGGAGCGCTCAGGACGACCGCGCTACGGCAGCGTATCCTCGAGCACCATGCCGCGCACGACCCGCATCAACACCTTGTAACCCGGGTTCGACCAGGTCGAATTGGCCGGCGGCTCGCGATCGACCACCATGAAGGTGGCCGGCGTCGCGCGCTCGATCTTGATCGTGTCGGGATCGTTGCCGTCCGCAGTCGCCGCCAGAATGATGCGCCCACCCGCGTCGACGATCCGCGCATTGGGCGCCGCCACCTTCATCAGCTCGGCGCTCGAGCCCACCATGTTGATGCGTTCGCCGGTGACGGCGAGCCCTGAGGCCCAGGGGCGGGCCTCGTCATTCGTCTTGACGCGCGCGTTGACGATCACGAGGGTCGGGCCGCTGCTCAAGCCCGTGGGGCGGAACGGCGGCACGCCCCCCGCGGGCGTCATCGAGCCCATCTACCGGCGCTCCATCGCGTCGCGCACGTCGAGCAGAATTTCGAAATAGAGCTGCTCGCGGCGGTAGGCAAAGTCGAGCGAGGACAGCTGGGATTCGTCACCAGTCGCCTTCGCACGTTCGAAGGCTTCCCGGTACATCTCGTCCAGGTTGGCCATGATGCGATCGCGGGAACGGGACATGCGCAGGCTCTCGAGGAAGCGGGAAGTGAGGCGCGGCGGACCGTCGTCGCCCGGCACCGGCTCGTTCTTGTTGGGTTCGAGCAGGTACTTGGTGGCGGCGCCGAACAGTTTGCGGCGGGAATCAGGCGGAATCAGCGACATCAGCGGGACACTCAGCGCAGTCCCTTGCCCTGCATCAACCGCGAGATGACCACATCGTCATCCGCCTGCGGCTTGAGTTGTGCAAGCACATCCACGTCGGTTTTGCCCTCCACGATCATCAGCGGGGGGGGCGCTCCGCCGCGCGATCCTCGCGGGGTGGTGGACCGGCGATCCACCTCAAGGACGGCAACCACGGGATGCGACCCAGTCACGCTGGTGCGCCGAATGCGCACGAGCGGTCCCTGGGCCATGACCCGGGTGTACAGAACGGCAGTTTCGAGAGTGTCCATCGCCCCCCAAACTTCCTCGGGGGCGAGGGGCGCGGCAAGGGTCTAGCGGCGGGGGTTCACCACGCCCGCCGGCGAGCCAAGTCGATGAAACACCGCATCCTCGACCACGCGCCCGTCCCGGAGGTGCTCGGTCACGATCCGCTCGAGCAACTCGGGGGTCACCTTCGCATACCACACCCCCTCGGGGTACACCACCAGCACCGGGCCACCCTCGCAGACGCCCAGACACGGCGTTTCGCCCCGCTTCACCCGATTGGGCCCGAAGAGCAACCCTTCGCGCTGGAGCAGCTGGGCGAGCTGCGAATAGAGCCCGCGGCCGCGCCGGTCCGGTGAGCAATAGCCCCCGACACAGACGAGCACATGACGCGCATACGGCGTCATTTCCGGTGGTCCCTCGCCGACTTTCATGGCTGGAGGATGCTAGTCTGTGAGTGCGCCGACGCAACGGGAGTTCCGGGCGCGATAGATTGCGACCATGCCACCGCGCGTGACTTGCGTCGCGATCGTCATCGAGGGCGGAACGGTCCTCGCCACCCGGCTGTTCCCTGTTCGTCACCCGCATCGGGTGACCTGATCCGGAGCTCCCCATGGCCGCCCAGACGCTTCCTCCCGATGCCCGCCTTTCCGGCAAGGGCTACGTACACCCGGAGGTACTCGTGTCCACCGACTGGGTGGCGGAGCACCTGAACGATCCGCTGGTGCGCATCCTCGAGAGCGACGAGGACGTGCTGCTGTACGACTCCGGGCACATCCCGAATGCGCTCAAGATCGACTGGCACGAGGACCTCAACGATCCCGTGGTGCGCGACTACCTCTCGCCGGCGCAGTTCGAGGTGCTCGTGCGCAGGCTGGGCATCACGAGCGACACGACCGTCGTCTTCTACGGCGACAAGAACAACTGGTGGGCCTGCTACGCCTTCTGGGTGTTCCAGCTCTTCGGCTTTGCCAACTGCCGCGTGGTCGACGGCGGGCGCATCAAGTGGGAGCAGGAAGGGCGCCCGATGGTCGAGGCGAAACCGGTGGTGACGCCGTCGAGCGTGACGGTGCGCCGCCGCGACGATTCGCGCATTCGTGCGTTCTTTGCCGAAACGCTCGCGCACATGGCATCGAAGAAGCCGATGGTGGACGTGCGCAGCCCGCAGGAGTTCACGGGCGAGCGCACGCACATGCCCGACTATCCGCAGGAAGGGACGCTGCGCGGCGGGCACATCCCGGGCGCCAAGTCGGTACCCTGGGCGCGCGCGGCCAATCCTGACGGCACCTTCAAGACGGCCGCCGAGCTGCGCGCGATCTACGAAGGGGAAGCCGGCCTCAAGCCGACCGACGATGTGGTCGCGTATTGCCGCATCGGCGAGCGGAGTTCGCACACCTGGTTCGTCCTCACCTACCTGCTCGGGTACGGCCGCGTCCGTAATTACGACGGCAGCTGGACCGAGTGGGGAAACGCGGTGCGGGCGCCCATCGAGAAGGGTACCGGAACATGACCGCCCCACAACGCCCGTCCACCGTCGTCTCGAGCACGCCGAGGCCACCGGTCAAGATCACGACGCGCTGGACGCACGAGATCGCGTTCGTGAACAACGCCGTGCATGATCGTGCGATCGTGCTCGACGGCCACTCGAAGGACGGCCAGTCGCCGCCCGAGGCGCTGCTCTCCGCGCTCGCGAGCTGCACCATGGTCGACATCATCGAGATCCTGAAGAAGAAGCGCACGCCGGCCGCACGCGCGGAGTGCCGCACGACCGGCGAACGGGCCAGCAGTCTGCCGGCGCGCTTCATCGCGATCACGCTCGAGTACCACATCGACGGCGCGGAGATCACCGAGGTGGCCGCCGAACACGCGATCGACCTCGCGGTCAACAAGT
>JAYTVE010000427.1:0-14514 GCA_043744185.1 Gemmatimonadota bacterium
GTTGTAGGCTCGGCCCCTGGGGTCGTTGCCTTCGGGGAAGACCCGGCGCTCCATTGGCCGTCCGAGCCTCGCGGACTTGTTCTCTTCCAGCGTGTGCAAGTCGTCGAGCCGTCGGATAAAGAGCAGATAGGTAATCTGTTCGATGATCGCCAGCGGATTGGAAATGCCTCCCGTCCAGAAGGAGTCCCAGATACGGTCGATTTGGGTCTTGATGGCGCCGGTGATCATTCGCTTTGACTCAATGGCTGGTTGTAGATGGGCGCACACTTCGCGTGGACGGGCGTTTCATTGAAGCCCGCGGCCTTCAGCACTCCTTGAGCGCCCAGTTGTCCTCGAATGAGCTCAATGGTGCCTCCTGTAGCTTGCTCCACGAGACCTCACGATACCACGCATCCTTTCGCTTCGGGCCCGGCTTGTTCGCATTGGCGAGCGCGACGTCGAAGGGAATGACCCATGCCCGCAGGTGGCCGTTGCTGGCCTTGAAGAGGAGGACGAGCCAATCCACCTGTTGGCGATCGTCGAAATTGAACCAACTGTTGGCATCCCAACTCTTCGTCTCGCTGCGCGTCTTCACACTAACCCGAACCAAGCCCTTGCCCGTTTCGACGGCGAGATCGTACCCTGCCCAGTTGTCAGGCATCTTCGTCGCCGCCTTCCCCGCGAACGTGAACTGGCTCAGCGCGTAGTGCTCACCGGCGTCACCGAGCTGCTTGCTGGAGCTGGCGCGCTTGAGTGTCATCGTGGTCGTGTTGCGTCGTTGAAATGCAATACTTCGCGGAACGTGCCGAAGTCTGGCACGATGCACGTGTGGCGTCCCCCTGCCTTCGACCGTCTCGTCCTGGTGAGTCGGGCCTTCATTTTGTGCTTGCTTTGACTGGCTCGCGGCGTACTGCGCCAGCGCCAAGTCATGGCACGGTGACGCTTGCGGACAGCGGCATATGGTCGCTCAGGGCAAGCCACTCACCAGGGTCACCGACGTGTACAGTAGTCGGCCCGTGGCGCATGGCGCGCGAAGCAAAGATGTAGTCCAAGTGATGAGGCTTTGCCTTGTTGTGATGCATGAAGAAGGTGGGCTCGAGCTCTGCGCCGTGCGCGCAGTCGCGTGCTTCGTGGTACAGGCTCGCAAGCCCAAACGCATCCCAGCCGCGCATCAGCTCGGTAAAGGTTGGCGCCGACCGAGTGTCGAGCAGAACATTCTGGTTGAAATCGCCAGCAATGATTAGACGCTTACGCTTGAACAGATCCGCATATCGGTCAGTCGCCGCAATAAGAGGGCTGATGTAGTGGCGCGTCTGTGGGTCAGGCACGGTCCAGACGGCGATGAGGGTGAAGGAAACCGGACCGCAAACGTTGATGGGGACGATCCACTGAATAGACGGGTCATACGCCTCGTCCACCTCAAGGGTGTAGCCGCCATAGGCCATCACGGCGAGACCCTTGGTCCGATTTTCCCCAATCCAGTGTGCGCCCGTGAGCGGCTTTGCGCCGAGTTCTTGGGGGATGTCCGTCAGGTTGCCGCACTCAGGGAGGACCAGCACGTCCGGATCGAGATCGAGGACGCGCGCGTGCTTTCGGGCAAAACCGCCCTTGCAGTTCCAAGTCGTCAGCTTGAACGCGTTCATGAAGTTACGACACAGTTCGAGGCCTCTCGCCCTCGCGCCGCGTCGCGCTCGAGACGTAGCCGATCCTCCCCAGTCTGCGCCCCAGCGCCATTACCCGCAATATCCACACCCCCTCTGACAAGCCAACTGCCCTATTGACGCCACCCATCCCCCCACGAACCTTGGCTGCCGCTAGTCCGCTTCCCTCGCGCCTCCCCCCCCATGCCATCCCCCGACCTCCCCACCCTCACCCTCGCCACCGGCGCCCTCGGCACCGCCGCCTTCGGCCTGGTCGAGGCCCTCAAGTGGACGCGACCCGTCGGACTCGCGGGCTTCCCCACCTTCTGGGCACGCTTGGGCGCGCTCACGCTCACGCTCGAAACCGCGCACGGCCCCACCACGCGCGAGACCATCGAGGACCGCTACCGCGGCGACACCGCCGAACTCACGCGCATGCTCCGCCAAGGCGTCCGCGTCGGCCTCACCCCCGACAACGCCGAGCGCGTCGCCGCCTTCCTCGGCACCATCAACGGCCCCGCGCTGCGCGCTGTTCTTGAGAAGCGCGGCGCCGCGCAGCCCGTCACCGACGCCGAGCGCGCCATCCTCGCGCGCTACGAGCTCGCCGCCGACGCGCGCATTGACGCCGCCCTCACCGTCGCGCAGGTCCGCTACACCGGCACCGCGCGCGTCATCGCCATGTTCGCCTCGCTTGCGATGGCCCTCATCGCCTTCCTCGCCATGGATGAGCCCAAGCCGCACTGGTCGTGGGCCCTCATCATTGGCGTTGCAGCTGTGCCCATTGCGCCTATTGCCAAGGATCTGGCCTCGGGGCTCAACAGCGCCGCACGTGCGCTCAAGGCGCGGGGGTAGCCGGTTGGCACGCCTTTCCGCTCAGCTGTCGTCTGGAAACAGCCCGCCAGGCTTCCTCAGCGCCGCGAGCGGCACGGCTTCCACACGCTCGGCGAGCGCGTACCGCGTCGGGCCAGGATACAGCACCGCCACGCGCTCAAGGCCCAACTCATCCAAGGCGATGCGGATCGAGGGCGTCATGCGCGGCGCATCCACGCGCTTGCACTCGACGCCGTACAGTCGCCCCTGTCGCCTTAGCACCAGGTCAATCTCCGCGCCCTGATGCGTCGCCCAGAAGGCCGCCTCCGTGTGCGCCTCCGTCGCCAGCACCTGCTCGATCGCGAACCCCTCCCACGACGCGCCGAGCTTTGGATGGAGTAGCAACGACGACTGGTCGTGGATGCCGAGCAGCTCGTGTAGCAATCCGCTGTCCCGCACGTACACCTTGGGTGACTTGACCTGGCGCTTGCGCAGGTTGGCGTGCCATGGCGGCAACTGACGAATGACCAGCGCATCCGTGAGCAGGTCCAGATATCGGCGGACGGTCGGCTCGCTCACGCCAAGCGCGCGCGCGGGATCCGCGTTGCTCCACACCTGGCCATGGTAGTGCGCGACCATCGTCCAGAAGCGCCGCATGGCGGTGGCCGGCGTGCGCACCCCCCACTCTGGCAGGTCGCGCTCCACAATGGTATCAATGAAGCTGCGCCTCCAGCGTACAGAGCGTGCCTCGTCACGGGCGAGCAACGCATCGGGGAAACCGCCCCGGCGCCAGAGTTGCTCCGCACTCAGCGCTCCGGTCTCGTCCAGCGTGAACCCACCCATGCGCACGTGCTCCACACGGCCTGCGAGGCTCTCCGAACTCTGCCGCAGCAGCGCCCCCGATGCGCTCCCGAGAATGAGAAAGCGGGCGCGGCGCGGCCGCCGATCGGCCAATACGCGCAGGATCGGAAAGAGCTCGGGTGCGAGCTGCACCTCGTCGATCACCACGAGCCCGCTGAGCGACTCGAGCGCCGTCATCGGCTCCTCGAACAGCACGCGCGTGCGCGGGTCCTCGAGGTCGAACCACGCCGAGGCGGTGGTCCGCAGCAACGAGCGCGCGAGCGTCGTCTTGCCGCACTGCCGGGGCCCCGTGAGCACCACCACGGGCCGGTGCGCCAACGCGGCCTTGAGCTGCGCCCGCAGGCGCTTCCGTGAGAGGATCATGCCATAACCATACCATGAAAAAGCAAAATGTAAAGTTACTTTTTCATGGTACCGCTTGAGCTCCTCCCACGCCCCCCCCCACCCATGATCCTCTTCCTCGACTTCCGCGACGCCGACGCCGGCGGCCCCGTCACCCACGGCATCGCCTACGATCGCGACGGCACCCTGTCCGATCACGAAGCCGAGGACCAGCTCCTCGTCGCCGAGCATGTCACCATCGCCGTGCACGGTTTCAACGTCACGCGCCCCGCCGGCCGCCAATCGCTCGGCGACTTCTGCGCCGCGCTCACGCGCCAGATGCCTGCGGGCCCGATTGTCGCCGTGCTCTGGCCTGGCGACGTGAACCTCGGCGCGTTGAGCTTCCTCAGCTATCCACTCGAAGGCAACGACGCCGACGACACCGCCGCTGCGTTGAGCCACTATCTCGATCGCGTCCTCCGCCCCAGCACCACACTCTCGTTCGTCTCGCATTCGCTCGGCGCACGCGTGGTCTTCGGTGCCATCAACAAGTTGAGTCGCTCCAAGTTCAGCATCCGCGAAGTGTGCGTCATGGCCCCCGCCGTGGATGATTGGAGTGTGAGCGATCCCGGCACCTATCGCACCGCCGCCGACTGGTCCAACCGCATCTCGGTGCTCGGCTCCAAGCGCGACAACGTCCTCAAGTGGGCCTACCCCGTCGGCGACTTCGTGCAGTCGCTCCTCTTCTTCTGGCGAGATGCCCCCGGCGGCGCGCTCGGCCGCTTTGGCGCCAAGCCGTATCGCGATGACGCCGTGCCGAAGGATGTGGTGAGCACCATCATCGCGGACAGCGTGAACGTGGATCACGGGGACTATCTGTTCTCGGCGCCCACGCCCGACCCGCGACAAGAGCGGGCCGCGCGCTTCGCGGATACGGTGCTCTCGGGGGATGAGACGCCAGCGTACTAGGTTGGCCTACCGCTTCCGCGCCGCCTTGTAACGCACCAGCGGCAATCCCACAAAATCGGCGTCCTGCGTCCACAGCGTCGCCTCGTACGCTTTCGCGGTCGCGTACATGACGCTGTCGGCCAGCGGCAGCTTGTGCTTGTAGCCGAGCGCGGCCGCCGAGAGCGCGAGCGGCGCGGTGAGCTCCACCACGGTGGCCTGTTGCATCAGCGCCACCGCCGTCAGTGCCGCACTCTCGTCACGTTGCTGCAACAGCCGCTTGAACACTTCGGTGAGGCTGAGGCTCGGGACGATCAGCGACGCGGTCGACTCGATGGCGGGGGCGAAGAACCCCGCCGACGGGCCGTCGTCGAAGTACTCGAGCCAGCCCGATGAATCGACGACATTCACGCGCGGTCACGCTCGCGCGGAACATCCGTGCGGATGCCACGGAGAAAGCCCCGCAGCGCCTTGGCTGGCTTGAGCACCACGAACTCCACGCGCCCATCGTACTCGAAGGCCTGCACCTTCTGGCCCGGCTCGAGCTGGAGAGACTCCCGGATGGCCCGGGGAATCACGACCTGGAACTTCGGTGACACGGTGACGACGGACATGGTGGCCTCCTCTGGCTGTCATACGATATCGCGATCGATCGACTTCTCGCTACCCCAACGCTTGCGCCCCGGACCCGATCCGCGCCCGCTGCCCACCGGTCGCCGCACGGCTAGATTCCTCCCCATGCTCCTTGGCCCCATCACCCACCACCCGCTCGACTACGGCCTCGGCCCCCTCCGCCTCACCGGCTTCGGGCTCGCCGTCCTCGCGGGGTTCGTCGTCGCGCAGCACATCAGCGCCAAGGAGCTCGAGCGCCGCGGTCACACGCTCGAAGCCAACACCATTCCCGATGTCGTGCTCGCCTGCGTCATCGGCACGCTGATCGGCGCCAAGACGTACTACGTCATCCTCACGGGTGATGCGAGCGCGTTCTTCAGCCGCGGCGGCTTCGTCTTCTGGGGCGGCTTCATCGGCTCGGTCATCCTCTCGTACCTCACCATCCGGTACAAGAAGGCCGACTTCATCCGCATCAGCGACACCACCGGCGTCGCCATCATGGGCGGCTATGCCGTGGGCCGCACCGGCTGCTGGGCCGTGGGTGACGACTACGGCCGCCCGTGGGATGGGCCGCTTGCGGTGATGTTCCCACAGGGCGCGCCGCCGTCCACGGCGGCCATCATGAATCGCAGCTTCGGCACGCCCATCCCACCAGGGGTGAGTGGCGACACGGTGCTCGCGGTGCACCCGACGCAGCTCTACGAAGTGGGCATCGCATTCGTGTTCTTCCTCATTCTCTGGAACATGCGGAAGCACAAGCACGCCGAGGGCTGGCTGTTTGGCGTGTGGGCCGTGCTTGCCGGAACCGAGCGCTTCATCGTCGAGTTCTTCCGCGCCAAGGATGACCGCTTCCTCGGGCCGCTCACCGTCGCGCAGGGAATCGCGATTCTCATTGCCGCGGGCGGTGCGTGGTGGATGATGGTGCGCAACACCCCGGGGCCAGGGCGGCCGGGGATCTACTACACCAAGGCAGCGTAACGGCACCACCGCAGGCGGACCCGCACGAAGGAGCGACCATGAACCGGAACCGTTCGCGCTTCGCGTTCGTCACTGCGGCCCTCGTTGTCGCAAGCGCTGCTGCCGCGGGAGCCACGGTGCTCCGCGCCACCGCGCAGCAAGGCGCGCAGGTAGGCGCGCAGGTAGGCGCGCAGCGCACCCGCATCGCGTTCGATCGCGCCCTGCCGCCCATGGACGGCAAGCAACTCGTGATGAAGATCGTGGACGTTCGCTACGGACCGGGCGAATCCTCCGCCGCCCATCGACACGGCTGTGCGGTGGTCGTCTTCGTGATCGATGGCGCGGTGCGCATGTCCGTTCGCGGCGGCCGCGACTCGGTGTACACGCGTGGTCAGACCTTTCACGAGACCCCCACCGACGTGCACCAAACGTCGGCCAACGCGAGTGCCAGCGACTCGGCGCATTTCACGGCCACCTTCGTGTGCGATCACGAGGGTCCGCTCTCCACCCCGGCGCCCTGATCGTTTCGCCCGGCGGCGCCCGTTGAGAATGCGCGCGTCGTACGCGCGCGGGCAGCCGTGAGCCGGACCTAGCGCGAAGCGAAGCGGGAACGGCGAGGGCCGTCGGCGAATGTCGGCGGCCCTCGTTGCGTGCACTGTTGGGCGTGTATCGCGTCGAGTGATATCTTGAGGACAGAACGGCTCGCACCGCGCGACATCACGCGGGATCATTCCATTTGCCTGATTCGAGACTCGATGACGTGGCTCAGCGCGGATTGGGGGTTGGCGTGACGCGACCGCGAGTGGTCATCGTGGGTGCCGGGCTCGGAGGATCAGTGCTCGCCCACGATCTGGCTGCCACGCACGACGTGACGGTGATCGAGCGTGATCCCGTCGATCGCGATGCACAGCCGCCCACGGTCGACCTCGGACGGCCCGCGCGGATGAAGCATCATTTCGTCAGCGGACTCGGGGGTTCGACCCGGCTCTGGCACAATGGCTTGATCGAGATCGATGCGTCGATCTTCGAACGGCATTGGCCCATCCCCAAGGCGGCGCTCACGGGCGACTACGACCGATCATTCGAACTGTTGTCGAAGATCCCCGCAGCCAAGGTCCACGAGGGCATCGCGCTGCTCGAGCAGCGCTGTCGCAAGGCGGGCCTTGATGCGGGCCGGCTCATCGGCCTGTTCTACCCGCGTTGGCCCGCGAATGTGTGGGACGCGCTAAGCGTTGGCGGGAGAGTGACTGTCGTCCGTGGTGAGGTGACCGGATTCCGACGTGGCTCGGCAGATCGAGTCGAGGCGGTGGTGGTCGCCGGCACGGATAGTACACACGAGGTCGAGGGCGACCACATCGTGCTCTGCGCCGGAGGGCTCGGCACACCGCTGCTTCTGCAGAAACTCGCCGAGCAGTGGGACTTGCCCGCGTTGCGACAGGCCGGCTGTCACTACGAAGATCATCCGATGACGTTCGTCGGCGAACTTGAAATCGATGCGCCGCTGTATCGACTCTGGAACTTCTCCGCTCCCGACACCGACGGCGTGTTGCGCATGCTGCTGGTCAACGAAGAAGACGGACTCGAGGTCTCGTTCCAGCTGCGTCCGTCGGCAACGATACGCCGGGCCAGCACTCGAAAGCGGGTGTTCACGGTGGTCAACGACCTGCGGCGTCAGATGTGGAACCCCGTGCACTATGTGCGACTGCTGACCCACTGGGACGACGTTCTCGACATCCTCTCGTTCAAGTTCGGCATCCGCCTGCCCACGCGACACTACTCCATCATGATGCTCGCCCAGATGCCGACCACGTCCGAGCGCTCCATCTGGGGCGAGGCGGCCGCAGACGGTGTGGGCACGGTCGTGATGCGTCGCTGGCAGTTGGACGACGCATACGTCGCGACCTTGAGGCGTGCCGTCGACGCCTTCGTCAAGCGCCTCGGCTCGGTGGTCAAGTCGGCGCGCATTTTTCCCGATTGGCCCGCCACCATCCAGACGGCGGCGCATCACTCCGGCACCGCGCGGATGGCGGCTTCGGCAGAGTCGGGGGTGTGTGACGCCGATGCGCGAGTGTTCGGCACCAGCAATCTCTGGGTATGCGACGGCTCGTTGATTCCGTCGAGCGGAATCGCGAACACCGGGCTCACGATCGGTGCGCTTGCGCTGCGTCTCGGGAACCGACTCCGGCGCGACACGGCGTAACTCGCGAGCCGCTTCGGGCGCATTGCGCGCGCGAAGCCCGCTGCTGTCGCGTGGTTGCTACTGCAGCCGGCCCTTGTCGCGTTCGTGCTCGAGCTCGCCCTCGAGGCTCGCCAGCCGCTCTTCGAGCAACCGCGCCTTGGCCGTCAGCTCGGCCACCTTGCCCTCGAGGTCCACGTGCACGTGGCCGGTGGCATCATCGTTCTGCGCCGCAGCCGCACGTTCCGCCGCGCTCGCCTTCGCAGATGCCCACGTGCGCCAGAGCGCGAACGCGAGCAACGCGACCATGATTCCCTGCGCGATCAGCCCCTCGCGGCTCGGGAAGACGCCGAGGAAGTCCACCGTCGGCCAGCCCGGCAGCAGCGTGAGCGAGAGCGCGTTCCCTTCCTGCAGCTCGCGAATGCCCTTGCCCATGAACACGAAGGCCATGAGGTAGAGCATGCCGCTCGTGGCCGCGAAGAACGGCCGCATCGGGATCTTGACGCCGAAGCGGTGGAAGCCGATGAAGATGAAGGTGAGTGCCCCGAAGCCGGCTGCGAGGCCGAGCGAAATGGGCATGCCCACCGCACCCGGCTGCTGGAAGAGCGCCTGGAAGAAGAGCGCCGTCTCCGCGCCTTCACGATACACCGCGAGGAACGCCGTGAACGCGAGCGCCGCACCGCCGCCCTGCTTGAGCGCGACGTTCACCTTTTCGCGGATGAACTGCTGCCACTTGGCGCCCTCGACCTTGCTGATGAGCCAGTAGCTCACCGAGAAGAGCACCGCGACCGCAATGAGCAGCGTGACCCCCTCGACGATCTCGCGGCTTGCGGGGATCTGTGAAAGCACGGTGGCCAATACCACCGCCGTCGCAAAGCTCGCAACCAACGCGGCCACGACCCCCTGCCACACCGAGCGCACGCGCTCCTTGTGGCCAGTCTTCACAAGGAAGGTGATGATCGCGCCGATGACGAGGATCGCTTCGAACCCTTCGCGCAGGATGATCAGGAAGCTCTGCAGGAAGAGCTCCCAGAAGTCGCCCACCGGCTGTGCGAGCTCGACCATGCGCGGCAACTGCTGCGCGATCGAATCGCGCGCGGCGACGGCGCCGGCCACGTTGCCGAGCTTGACGTTGGCCTTGAAGGCGGCGAACGACGCTTCCATGGCGCTCACCTTGGCCGGCTCCAGTGCGCGGGCGCGCGTCTCGAGCGGCTCGAAGGCGAGATAAGCGTCGAACGCCTTGTCGCCGGCATCGGCCTTGCGCCCAGCCTTGGCGGCGGCCAGCGCTTCATCCATGAGCGCGAGCACGGTGCGCGCGGCGGCCTGCGCCACTGCAGCGAGGTTCTGCGTCGTCGCCTTGGTCGGCGGCGCAGCGGCGAGCACCGCCGACTCACGCGTCGGCAACGCGCGCACGTACGCGACCACCGCATTCACATCCGCGTCGGTCATCGGCGCGGTCGTTCCAGTTGCGGCTCCCGCATCCTTGATCGACAGCGCCAACTGCAGATCGCTGCGTTCAGCCGAGTACTCGAAGCGCGACAGTTCGGCCGGGAGCGTGGCGCCCTTCATGTTCACCGCATGCGTCGCCTTCCAGATCGAATCACCGCGCGCAACTTCGGTGGCCGTGCTGCGCAGCGACGCGAGGTAGTGCACGATGTCCCAGCGATCGTCCGGCGAGAGTGACGAGGCCCAGCCGGCCATGGCCGTGCCGGCGATGCCGACGCTGACGACGCGATAGAGCGTGGCCGGCGCCTTCTCGTGCATGGCCGCACCCACGAGCGACGGCGGCACCGTCGTAAGCCCCTTGGCGGCCGGCCCGCTGCCCTCGGCCATCGCGCCGTGACACGACGCGCAGTTGGTGCCAAAAAGCGTCTGGCCGCGCGCCAGATCGACGCGGCGGGTCGGCATGTCGAGCAGGGCGTCGGCGCCGAGTGCGGCCACGAGGCGCTGATGGATGACTTCGAGCGCAGTGGGCGGGACCTTGGCGCGAACCGCCGCGGAGAGCGTGTCGACGAGGGCGCGGACTTGCGCGGTGTGGCCGCCGGTCAGCCGGCCGGCGACATCGCGCGCGTCGACGAGGAAGCTGGCGGCTTCGTCGTACTCGGTGGCCGAGGTCAGGCGGCCGCGCTGGTCGACCCCCTTGGCGTATTCGTCGAGGGCAACAGCGACAATGCCGGCAAGTCGCTTGCCGGGGTGGTCCTGCGCAACAGCGGCGCGGGGCAATACAACTGCAAACGTCAGGAGCGCGGCAGACGCGAGGCGCGCGAGTGCGCGGCGGCTCGCGGGAGCCGAAATCCGTGGCATTGTTGAGTTGAGAATAGTTCTCATTTGCATTGTGTTCCAGTCTATGGGCCGCGCATCCACTGCGGAAGCCCTACTACCACATTCCGGATTCCGACTGCATAACAGCATCGTCCGGGGGCGTCGTTCCCCGCCTTTCTCCCCAAGTGCCGCTCGCCATGCCCCGGGTTCTGGTGGTTTCTGCCGCCCAGACATACCAACACCTAAGCACATCCCGGGCCATCGAGGCCATGGACGCCGCCTTTCGCGCGTGGGGGCAGGGGGAGGTGGCACAACCCGTACGCAGCGTTCTCACCATGAAGTCGGGCGCGTTCTTCGTGATGCCTGCGGCGACCGCGACCGTGGCGGGGGTCAAGGCGCTCACCTACCTCCCTGGCAACGCCGGCACAGATCGACCGGTCATTCAGGGGCTCGTCACCCTCTTCGACAGTGTGACGGGCGATCCCGCCGCGATCCTCGATGCGGCATCGCTCACGGCCATTCGCACCGCTGCTGCGTCGGGACTGGCCACGCGCTACATGGCCCGCGCCGACGCCCCGGTGATCGCGATTCTGGGCTCCGGCATTCAGGCGCGCACGCATCTGGAAGCCATGCTCGCGGTGCGCAACGTCAGGGAAATCCGGGTCTGGTCCCGCACGGCCGCTCGGGCCGCTTCATTCGCGCGTTCCGTGGCGGACCTGCATCAATCGGTGCGCGCCTGCGACAGTGCGCAGGCCGCCGTCCACGGAGCGGACATCGTGTGCTGCGTCACGTCGGCATCCATGCCGATCATCGCCAGCGGCGATCTCGCCAGTGGCGCGCACGTGAACGCCGTCGGTGCACACACGCGCAACTCCCGCGAACTCGATGGCGCCACCGTCGCACGATCGCGCTTTATCGTGGATTCGATCGACGCCGCACGCGCGGAGTGCGGCGAACTCGCGCTCGCGGTGAGCGAGGGCGCGTGCACGGAATCTCACGTGGCGGGTGAGCTCGCGTCGGTGGTGCTGGGTGCGATTCCGGGTCGCACCAGCGAACGCGAACTCACCGTCTTCAAGTCGCTCGGCCTCGCCGTCGAGGACGTGTACGCGGCTCAGGCGGTGTTCGAGGCCGCGCAGCATGCTCCGGACGCGCAGTGGGTGACGCTGTGAGCGTCAGGGCGACGCGGGTCGGCGTTGCCACGCGCGCGATGCCGTGAGCAGCACTCCACTCGGCGACCCGCCGCGCTGGCGCTTTACCACCGAGCGATTGCGTGCGCGCGAGATGGACAACTTCGACGTTGCGTTCGTTGCCGAGATGCTGGGCGATGCGCGCGTCATGCGGTTCTATCCGAAGGTGCTCGACCGCGACGAGTCTCTGGCGTGGATTGCGCGGCAACAACAGCGCTACCGCGACGACGGCCACGGGTTGTGGCTCATCGAAGAACGGGCCACGGGCCGCCCCGTGGGGCAATGCGGCGTGACCATGCAGGACGTGGACGGCGTGCGCGAGATCGAAGTCGGCTACCTGCTGCACCACGACGTCTGGAAGCAGGGGTTCGCGACGGAAGCCGCGCAGGCCGCACGCGCGTGGGCAGAAGCGCGCTATCCGGGGCGTCGCATCATCTCGCTCGTGCGATCGGAAAACGCGGCGTCGTGCGCAGTGGCGGAGCGGAATGGCATGCACGTGTCGGGCGAAACGGTGCGCGCGGGGTGGACGCACCGCGTGTACGCGGTGGCGCACTGAACGCACAGCCGCCTACCCGCCTGATCGCGTCAGTCGCGCTCGAGAATCACCACGGCCGCCGCCGTCTCGTGCGAATGCGTGAGCGTCACGTGCGTGCGCGTCACGCCGAGTTCCGCGGCGCGCTGAGCCGCTCGGCCGTGCAACACGAGACGCGGCTGGCCGGTGGCGTCATCACGCAGGACTTCGAGGTCGCGCCAGCCGATGCCACGCGCGAGTTCGCTCCCGGACAGTGCCTTGTACGCGGCTTCCTTGGCAGCGAAGCGCGCGGCGAAGTGGCGCGCAGGGTGCGCGCGACTGGTGGCGTACGTCGCTTCTTCCGGCGTGAACAGCTTGTTGGTCGCGCGGTCGCCCTTGTCGGCGAGCAGTCGTTCGACGCGCGCGATGTCCACGAGGTCGAGCCCGATGCCCACAATCATGGATGCTTCCTCCGGCTGAGGACGCGCCGCCAGAACGAGCCGCTCTGTCCGCGCGCATCGGCGAGCGCGGGGAGCATCGCTTCCCACGCACCGTCTGCGGCCACAAACACGGCGCGGAGTCCAGCCACCCACTCCTGCCAGCGCGCGAGGCGCGTGGCATCGTCGGCGTTGTTCACTGCCGCGCGCAACGCGTCCAGCTGCGTGAATGCACGATCGAGCGGCTCCGCGCGCTCGCGCAGCTCTTCGGCCAACGCGCGCGCATCCGGCGCGCTCCCGCGCGCGCGCGCCGTGGCAAACGCATCGATCGTCGTGCGCATCGCCACGCGCAGCGACGGCGCGTCGAACGCCGCAAGTCGTGCCGCGGCCGACGACGCATCGTGCGCCGCGCGCCGCGCGGCCAGCAGCGGGCCGAACCAGGCGTCGTGATCCGATCCGGGTCGCGCACGCGGCGACCCCATCGCACGCAACGACGCCGCCACTTCGGGTACGCCCGTGGCCGCGTTGGTCACCGCGAGCGACAGCGCGGCCGCACTCGGCGTCTCGATCGTGATCGCGTGCTCCGCATGGGGATGCAGCGCTACCGTGCTCGCGTCGGCGCTGATCCCTTCAAGCGTCGACAATTCCACCATCGTCACGCCGAGCGTGTGTTCGAGGATCAGCGCGTCATCGAGCAACCGCGCAGTGGCGTCGCGACCGCCCGACGCATCACGGATGCGCACCGACCACGGCCCGCGGTCGCTCATGCGTCTTCCATGCGGAACGGGTGCTGCCCAGCGAGCTCGATGTCGGCGAGCGCCGCTTCCTGACCCGTGCGCAGTTCGAAGCGCGCGACGAAATCCGGCAGCCGTTCTGTCGTGAATGCCTCGCGCGGCAGGCCGATGGTTGCGATGGCAGCCTCGATCAGCTCGGGCGTCCCCTCGACTTCGACCAGCACATCCATGCGCGGATAGCGTTCGAAGCGCACCATCGCGCCACCCAAATCGTACTGCACGATGTGGCGGTCGATCTCGCGCGTGATGATGTAGCCGAGGTTGAGGAGCATCGCCTGCAGCGCGTCGGGAGCCCCAAGCGTGGTCGTGAGCTCGTCGCGCACCTTGTAGCCGTCCTCGTAGCGCGTCGGCCCTTTCCAGTCGAGCGCGGCGCGCACGCCATCGGCGCCACGCCAGGTGCGGAGCCGCACCACGTAGTCGCGGAGCGAGAGCGCGCGCCCCGGTGTGTCGAAGCGCCTGTCCTCGAGCCGTCCCTCGTAGACGAGCGTCGCGCCGGCGGCCTCGACGCGCGCGCGCCTGAGCGCCTCGTCGTCGATGAGCGCCTTGAGTTCGACTTCGCGAGTCGTGCTCATCAGCAGCGTTCCAGCGTCGCCATCACGGCGTCGGTATCGCTCAAGTCGTCGAACAGCGCGTGCGGGCCGTACGAGGCCAGCTCGTCACGCTGGTAGTGCCCCGTGGCCACCGCCACCGCACGCGCTCCGATACCGCGCCCGCACTGGATGTCCGACGGCGTGTCACCGATGATCACGCAGGCCTCGCCGGCCACCGGACGCCCCAGGTGCAACTCGGCGCGTGCACGCGCCACCGCGGGCAGTTCAGCGCGCACCTCGTGATCCGACCCGAACGCGCCCACCACGAAGGCCAGCGGGTCGAGCCCCACCGCGTGCAGCTTGATCGCCGCGCCCTCGGCCACATTGCCCGTGAGGAGCCCGAGCACCATGCCGTCGTGTGCGGCCACCGCGTCCACCAACGTCCGAACGCCGGGCAGCAACACGGCCGGCTTCTCCGTGCTCAGCACTTCC
>JAYTVE010000428.1:0-14501 GCA_043744185.1 Gemmatimonadota bacterium
CATCCCGGCCCGCCGTCGTTTGGTGCCTCGCGTTACCTTGACCAACACGGCCCGGGGGTGAACTTCTTCCCCGACAACACGGTCGTCGCGGACCCGGCCGGACCTGTGCCCACCCGGTGCTCCGTCTCCAGAACCATGTCCAGCCACTGATGACGAACCCGAAGCGCGCCTGGGTCCCCGCACCCCTGCCCAAGGGCTTTCCGCCACCAGTCGGCCCGTACACGCCCGCCGTTCGTGCCGGCAACCTCGTGTTCGTGTCGGGGCAGACGCCCCGCGATCCGGTGACGGGAGAGGTCGGCACGGCCGACGTGCAGATCCAGGCTCGCCGCACGCTGCACAACCTCAAGCACGTGCTGCAGGCCGCGGACGCGAGCCTCGAGGACGTGGTCTCGGTAACGGTGTACCTCGCCAACGGGGAGCATTGGGGCGCCTTCAACGAGGTCTACAAGGAGTTCTTCACCGAGCCGTACCCGACGCGTACAGCGGTTGGGTGTCAGCTGCGGGGCATCCTCGTGGAAGTGAGCGCCATCGCGATGTTGGGCGTCGAAGGCGGCTGGAAGCCCGCCGGTCCACCCACCTCGTCGGCGCCGGGCGGGACGGGGAAGGGCTTCCGTGCCGACATGACGCTGTATTGAGACCGGGCACCACGCGCCGATGATCCTCGATGCGATCGCGTCCACGGGCAACGGTGCCCGTCGGGTCGGCGCGTCGTCCGCGCTGCTGACGCGGTTCGCCGGCGCCGTCATGCGCTCGACGCTGACGTACCCGCGAACCGCGTTCCGTCTCTGGTGGCGGTCCGTGGTCAGTCAGGTGCGCTTCACCGCTGTCGATGCCATCCCGTTCGTGGGTGCGGTGGCGATCGCAGTCGGCGGCATCGTCATCGTCGAGGCCAGCGCACAGGCGATCAAGTTCGGCGGGCTCTCCGACACGCTCGGCAAGCTGCTGGCCAGCGTCATTGTCCGCGAACTCGGGCCGCTGCTCACGTCGATCCTCGTCATCGGCCGATCCGGCACCGCGATTGCCGCGGAACTCGCCGCCTGCCGCGTCTACGGCGAGATCGATGCGCTCGAGGCGATGGGCGTCAACCCGCTGCACTACTTCGTGCTGCCCCGCATCCTGGGCGTCGCGATCGCGGTGTCGGTGCTCACCGTGCTTTTCGATGCGGCCACGCTCACCAGCGGCCTGCTCGCCGCCCGTGCCATCCAGAAAATCTCCCTCGACGAATACGTCGGATCGCTCAAGCTTGCGATGCGGTCGTGGGACGTGATCGAGGTGACGCTGAAGGGCGCCATTTCCGGTGCCGGAATCGCCGCCCTCTGCACGTTCGAGGGACTGCGCGCCGGGCGCGCGCCTACAGAAATCCCGCAGGCCGTCACGCGTGCCGTCGTCGATTCGCTGCTCTTCGTTGTCGGTCTGGCCGGACTCTTCGCGCTGTTGCGCTACCTGTGAGCGCCTTCCGTGGACACGAGCTGCGACCGCGCCGCGGTGCCGCCGAATGGACCGAGCCGGTCTCCTTCGAGGTGCCGGTCGGCGCGTGGCTGGTCATCCGCACGACGCCGGCGCGGAGCGGCACCCTCATGCGCCTCTGCTGCGGTCTCGACGAACCGGCGCCTCCCGGCACGATGGAAGTCCTCGGAGAAATGCCGGGGCTACTCGGGCGCGACGCGGTCTTCAACTTTCGCCGCGGGCTGGGCGTCGCACTGCAGCCCGACGGCCTCGTCAGCAACCTGCCGCTCATCCGCAACCTGATCGTGCCCCTCGTCTACAGCGGACAGCGCACCCCGGCCGAGGCGACCATGCGCGCAGAGGCTGTGCTCGAGATGCTCGAACTGACCGCGTGGGCGCAGGCTCGCCCGAGTGAACTGCCGCCTGACCTGCGCCAAGTGGCCGCCATCGCGCGCGCACTCGCGCCCGAGCCCCAGGCCCTTGTGCTCGAAGATCCGCTCAATGCCGTCCGTTCACGCATGGCCGCTGGTGTGCTCGACCGCTGCAAGGCGGCCGTGCCGTCCGCGATCGTCACCGTCTTCCGGCGCTTCGAACCGTTGTACGACATCGCCGATCACCTCGTGCTTTGGGACGCCCGCGGCTTCGTGTCGGCGGGCGAGGGCGTCGCATGAAATGGGAAAGCGCCGACCTGCGCGTCGGTCTCCTGCTGGTCGCCGCCACCGCGGTTGCCATCGGCTCGTTCGTCTGGCTCACCCCCGCCGTTTCCGACGACTCGATACCCTATTTCGCCGACTTCACCAACGTCGACGGACTCGGCGCACAATCGGAGGTCGTGCTCGCGGGCTTTCAGGTCGGACGCGTTGCCGAGATCGTACCGTCGAGCGATTCGATGGGCGGCCGCGTCTCGTTCCGCGTGCGCATGCAAGTGCGTTCGCGGCTCGCGGGGGACCGGCCGTTCCGCATTCCGAAGGGCACCATCGCGCGCATCGTGTCCGGAAGCTTCATCGGTAATGCGGTGCTCTCGCTCGAGACGCCGGCCAAGCCAACCGTTCTGCTGCCGCCAGGCTCCATCATCAAGGGCGAACTCGCCACCGGCCTCAATGACCAGCTCAAGCAGCTGGCCGGCGATCTGGGTGAGGACGTCAAGAAGACGCTCAAGTCGACCACGCGCCTCGTCGATTCGCTGCAGCTCGTGGCGCACGACGCCAGAGCTGCCATCGTCGGCGTCAACGACCTCACGCAACAGGGCAAGGAGCAGCTGCCGGTGCTGCTCGCCAACGTCAATCGCGACCTCAACAACGTCGACTCGCTCGTACGCGAGTTGCGCACGCTCTCGCCGGCGCTCGTGGTGTCGCTGGACTCGGTCAACCGGCTCGTCTCCGACACGCGCAAGACCGTCAACACCGTCAATGGCATGATGAAGGACCGGGAGCCCGAGGTGGCACGCATCGCCGCCAATCTCGACTCGACCGCCGTGATGTTGCGCTGGTTCGTCGAGCAAGTGGCGCGGCGCCCCATGCGCGCACTCACCGGCGTCACCATTCCCATCATGTCGCCGCGCGACTTCCAGGACCCGAAAGCGGTGGAGGTGAAGCCGCCGTCATCGACCGCGCCGCCAGCTGCCAGTGCACCCAAGCCCGCCCCAGCCGCGTCACCGGCCGGCGGGAAGCCGCCCACGACCTAGCCGCGGCCGGAGGATGCCGAACCTCCTCCTCGCCCTCGCGGGCGCCTTTCTCGCCGGCGTCGTGGTGCTGGTGCTCGCGCGCCACTGGCTCAACCGGATGGCTGTGCGCGCGATCATGCGCTTCCGCCCGCGGCTTGACCGGTTCAAGCTCACCGCCAAGCCGTACGTCATCGCCGACCTCATGCGCGATGAGCGCATCGCGGAGGGGGTTCGCACCTTCTCGGCCGAGCACGGGAAGCCGGAGAAAGAAGTGTGGGAGCAGGTCGAGCGGTACCTCGACGAGATCGTGCCGTTCTTCAACGTGCTGCTGTACTATCGCGTCGGCTACACGCTCTCGAAGGTGATGCTCGAGACCTTCTACAAGGTGTCGGTCGAGTACGCCGCACCAAAGGCCATCACCGCGCTGCCGCGCGACGCCGTGGTCGTGTACCTCATGAACCACCGCTCCAACGCCGACTACGTGCTGGTGAGCTTCGTGCTCGCTGGCGACGTGTCGATCTCGTACGCGGTCGGCGAATGGGCCCGCGCCTTCCCGCTCGAGTATCTGTTCAAGAGCTTCGGATCGTATTTCATCCGTCGGCGCTACCGCGAGCCGCTCTATCACACCGTGCTCGAACGCTACGTGCAACTCATCACGCGCAACGGCGTCACGCAGGGGATCTTTCCCGAGGGCGGTCTCACGCGCGATGGCAAGCTGCTTCCGGCGAAAATCGGGCTCCTCGACTACATCCTCGGCGTCGGACGCGATGCCGCGCTGCGCGACCGGATGTACATCGTGCCCGTGGCCATCAACTACGATCGCGTGCTCGAGGATCGCTCGCTGCTGCTCGAGCTCGCGGCACGCGAGGGGAAGGTGCGGCGGCCGGGGCGCATCCAGCAGATGCGCGAAGTGGGGAACCACTTTCTCGCCAACGTCGGGCGCGCCGCCACTGGTCGCTTCAAGAAGTACGGTCGCGCCGCGGTCACTGTCGGCGAGCCCCTGCCGCTCGCGCCCTGGTTCGCGGCGCAGGGCGGCGATGCCCTCTTCGCGCTTGAGCGACCCGAGCGCCTCGCAAAGGTGCAGGTGCTGGCCGACGACGCGCTGCGGCGCATCGGCGCGATCATTCCCGTGACGCCCGTGCCGCTGGCCTGTGCGGCCATCCAGTCCCTCGATGCCGACTTCATTCCCCGTCGCGTGCTGCTCGAGCGCATGGAAGAGATGCGCGATGTCCTCGTGGAACTCAATGCGCGTGTGTTGCGCGCCGATCGCGACATCGAAGAGACGTTCGAGCGCGCGTGGCGCATGCTCGGCATGCGGAGGGTGCTTGTCGCCAGCGGCGATGGTTTCGTGGTGATGAAACGGGGGCGGCCGCTCGTGAGCTACTACGCCAACTCGGTGGCCCACTTGCTCGGGCCATTCGCCGAGGGTGTGCGGGCGCGAGACACATTGCCCGCCCTCGCGCTGACCGCGCCCGAGCGGTCGAGCGCGTCGAGCGCGAACTAGGGCTTCGCGCCCTTCTTTTTCGGCTTCTGCTTTGCGTTCGGAGTCGAACCGGCGTCGTTGAAGCCGACGTCAGCAGGCTCGCCGCCATTGTCCACGGCGGTCGGCGTGTCGGGCTTCTTGGCCGGTTTCTCGACGGCCACCACCGGCTTCGGCGTCTTCGTCTTCGCCTTCGCCGCAACTTCCTTCGGCTTCACGGAATCGGCGGGAGACTTTTCGGCCACAACCGCTGCCTTGGCGCTGTCCACCGTCGGCGACGCGACGGCGGGCGAAGCGGCTGCGGCCGCAGCGAGCGCGGCAGAGTCCACGGGAGGCGTGACGACAACCGGCGGCGGAGCGACGGGCTGTTGCTCCGCCACTGTGGCGGTCGGTTCGGCAGCACCACGTGTGAAGTACCACCCGGCGCCGCCGCCGCCCAGCACGAGGACGCCCAGCACGGCGGCGATCATGCCGGTGTTCGACTTCGCGGGGGGCGCGGCGGTCTTGGCGACAGGCTTCGGCGCCGACACGATCGTGTCGGCGGCCGCACTGCGCGGCGTCGGACGCTTGCCCAGCGGCACCGGCGACAGCGGGATGCTCATCCGCGGACGGAGGTCCATTCCGGTCTTCACCAGCATCACCATCTGCGTGCGAACCGGATCATCCTCGGCCAGCACGCGCGCGTCGAGCGCCTTCACGAACTCCGTCAGGTCCGGGAACCGGTGCTCCGGTGCCTTCTCGAGCATGCGCATGATCGTGTCGGCGACGTTCTTCGGCAGGTCCGCGCGACGATCCTGCAGCGGTGGCGGGGCATCCATCAGGTGCCCCTTCATCACGGTCATGATCGAATCGCCCTCGAAGGGCGTCTTGCCCGTGAGCATCTCGTACGCGACGATGCCAAGAGAGTACTGGTCCGCCGCACCCGTGATGTTCGTGCCCGAATACTGCTCCGGGCTCATGTAGTACGGCGTGCCCACGGTCGCACCCGTCATCGTGAGCCCCTTGGCTTCCGCCACCTTGGCGATGCCGAAGTCGGTCACGACGGCGTTGCCTTCCTCGTCCACCATGATGTTCGCGGGCTTGATGTCGCGGTGGACGATCCCCTTTCTGTGCGCGAACTGCAGCGCGTTGGCCACCTGCGAGAGGATCGGGCGCGCCATGTCGAACGGCATCGACCCGAGTTCCTTGACGATCGAGTCGAGCGGGCGACCTTCGATGTATTTCATCACGAAGAACACGATCTTGGGCGACTGCCGCACCGCGTAGATCGGGATGATGTTCGGGTGCTGCAACCCCGCCGCCGTCTGCGCCTCGCGCTTGAAGCGCGCCACCGCATCCTCGCCCGAGAGCAGCGCCGGACTCATCACCTTGATCGCGACCTTGCGATTGAGCGCCAAGTCGAGGGCCAGGTACACGCTGGCCATGCCGCCACGTCCGAGCAGCCCGTAGATGTCGTACTCACCAAGGGTGGCATCAATGAGCAGCGCCAACACCTCGTCCTTGGCCACCTCGGGGTGGACGGTCGGCGCAGTCGCTTTCACGTCCGTGAGGTCAGTCCCGCAACTGCCACAATACCGCGACCCCGTCGTGTTGGCGGTGCCGCAGTGCGGGCAGCTCAGGATCGCGGTCGTATCGGCCATTGGTCCAATCTGAGTGGGGCGCTGTCGCAAATCATGACATGCAAGAGCCGCGCCGCGATGGACGCCGTCAGCCCCAGAGCATCCAATGTAGTATCGCCCGACGACTTGGCGACCTCAAAGGCCTCGAGAAAACAGTCGTTTGCTTCCGATCGCGTGCAGCAACCCGCGGCAAACCGCTACGACGTCGGCGGCTTGCCCGGGGCGGGCGGCGGCGTCCCGATCGTGAAAGGGGCGCTCACCGCCTCGGGGAAACCGGTCGCGGTCGCCCGCAGTGAGTACCCCTCGCCGGTGCGGTTGATGCGCACGTCCCGGAACTCGGCCACGCCCACCTTCGTGTCGTTCGGTCCCTGTCCGCGCAGCTCGCCGTCACTCGGGTTGTTCTCGAGAGTCAGCGTGACCGCGACGCGGGCCGTGTCCACCACGTTGCCGACATCATCCTGCACCTCCACGCGCACGATGAACCGTTGGTCCGGTCCGGCAATCGACGGCAACACCTTGAAGAACAGGCGCGCGGGTTTGCCGTACGAAGCCACGGCGAATGGCGGGCTCATTCCGTTTGCGAGTCCACCCGCCGCGGCCACGATCGTCACGCCCGCGCCGCCCTCCGCCACCGAGAGATTGTTGAAGGTGGCGACACCGTTCTCGGCCCGCTGCTCCTTCGCGCCGCCCAGCGATCCACCGCCCGCGCCGAGCGCAAGCGTGATCAGGTCATTGCCCTGACCCACGTCATTGCCGAGCGAGTCGCGCACAGCCACGCGCACGCCGTCGAACGCAACCTTCGCGCGCCGACCCTCCGTGGTCGCCACCCCTTCGAAGCCGAGCGTGTACGGGGCGCCCGGAGCAATGGTGAACGGACCGCTCTCGGCATCCGCGAGTCCTGGCGACGTGAAGAGGAGCCGTGCCTCGCTGGCGGAGCCACGCACCCGATAGCGCGTCATGTCGAACGCGGCCTCGCCACGCATCGCGGCCGCCGCCGGTCCCTTCGGCGACACGCATGTACCAGAGGTCTCGCTGAACGCCCCCGTGAATCCGACGATCACCGACCCCTTCGTGGTCGAGGTGCTCTTGAACGAGCAACTCAACCCGATCGTGATCGGGTTGGCTGCGGTCGCGACGCGATTGCCGTTGGCGTCGGCCACGATCACGCGTACTTGGCCGCGCATGGGCTGGCCGGCCACTCCGTTGTCGGGTTGGTCGAGCACCACGAGCTTGGCCGCCGCGCCGGGCACCACGCTGAATGGGGCACTGGTCGCCGGCGTCAGGCCCTTCGCACGCGCGACGAGTGTGTAGCCGTCCCCCGCGCGCTTCACGAGAAGGTCCGCGAAGCTCGCCGACCCCGCCGTCGCGCTCGTGATCGCTGTGCCGGTCAACTGCGCGCCGTCCGCAGCGCCCGCGCCGAGTCCGACCGTGATCTCGTCCGTTGCGGTGGCGATCACGCCGCCATCGCAGCGCTGCACCGCGACCGCGAGCGCAGGCGCAATGGGTGTGCCGGCGGTCGCGCGCACGGGCGGCTGCGTGAAGGCGAGTTTGCAGGGGGCCGCAGCGTCGACCACGTTGAACGGCTCGCTCTTCGTCGCATCCAACGAGGCGGACGTGGCCCGCAACAAGTAGCCATTGCCCGCCGTGCTCACGGAGAGCCCCGGGAAGGTGGCGCGCCCGGCCTGCGCCGCGGACACCAGCGTGCCCTCCAGCGTGGCACTCGCCGCATTCGGCTCGAGCGCCAGCTGGATCTGGTCTGCCGAGGTCTCCGCCACGTTGCCGACCGAGTCGCGCACGAGCACCGAGACCGCCGGCGCAATCGTGCCGGCGGGATTGCTCACGGGCACGGCACCCTCGAACGACAACACGCGCGGTGGCCCGTGTCGCAGCATCGTGAACGGCGCGCTCAGTGCCGTCGAGAGCTTGGGCGCGCTCGCGCTGAGCCGGTATCCCACGCCTTCTTCGCTCACGTGGAGCCCGGTCACCCTGGCCTCAGTTGGCGCCGTGGGCGCGCGGGACGCGGGCTGCGCAGTGACGCTGAGCATTCCGCCGAGAACGGCCTTCGGATTGGGACTTGTGGAGAGCGCAAACGCGATAGGCACCGCCCCCGCGTTACGAGGGGTGCCGAGGGAGTCCTGAACCTGCAGCGCGACAGCGACGGGACCGTTTCGCAAGCCATCGGCAGGCTCAGCCGTGAACACGATGCGATACGGCGGTCCCGCCACTGCGAACGCAGTGCTCGAATCGCTGCCCAACCCCGACGCGCTCGCCACGAGCGTGTAGCCGATGCCCAAACGCGAGAGCGTCAGGTCGTCGAACGTCGCCGTGCCGTCCTTCGCGCGACGACGCAGCGTGCCGCCCAGCGTGCTCCTGCCCGGATTTTCGCCGAGACTGAGTGTGACTTCGGTGTTGTCGCCGGCCACGATGTAGTTGTTCGCGTCGCGTACCTCGACCTTCACCGCGTCGGGAAAGGTCTGTCCCTGGTTCACGAGGCGCGGGAGGCTGGCGACATGCAGCTTCGCGGCCTTGCCCGGCGTCGATGTGAACGGCTGGCTCGTCGAGCGCGAGAGCGCCGGCAGCGTGGCCGAGGCGACCACGAGCGATACGAGCCGACCTGGCGGCAAACCCTCCACCTTCAGATTCTGAAACGTTGCCACGCCGCCCACCGCCCGCGCGACGATGCCGCCGCGCAGCGAATAAAACGGATTTACCGAGAGCATGAGCGAATCCGTGGCCTCGCGCGCGAGGTTGCCGCCGGCGTCCACGACCTCGACCTGCACGCTCCCCGGCATCTCCCGCCCGAACTCATACTTCACAGGCTGCGTGCGGAACTTGAGTCCGGACGCCGGACCGGTCACGACGTCGAACATCGGGGAGGTGTCGGCGGCCACGCCCTCTGCCTTCACGCTCAGGCGATAGGCGGTGCCCTCGACTTGCAGCCACAGGTTACTGAGATTCGCGACGCCGTCGACGGCGTCCACGTCAGTCGTCCCGCGCAGTGCGGAGCCAGGCGGACCACCCACCACCGTCACCGTGACGACCTCGCTGAAGGCCCGCACGACTGTGCCGTTCGAGTCCACGGCGACCACCTTGGGCGCCGGCGCGATGACTTGCCCCGCGACGAGCGTTGACGGCACGCCGAGCAGCTTGAGCTTCGCCGTCGGTCCGATCGCGCCGACGTTGAAGCGCGCCGTGGTGTCGCGCACGAGGGCCCGCGAGGATCGGAACATGATGGCGTACCCGTCGCCGGGTGCGCTCAGCTTCAGGTTCTCGAACGTCGCGACGCCATTGATGGCTTCGACGCTCACCGTTCCTCCGAGCGCGCCCACGGAGCCCGGTCGCGGCAACAGCGTCGCGACCACCGTGTCGTTCGCGGTCGGCACGAGCGTGCCAGTCAGGTCGACAACGCGCACTTGCACGGGCGGTGTGAGCGGTTGGTCCACCCCTGCGGCCTGCGGCTCCATGGTGATCTCGAGGCGCTGCGGCGCGCCGACACCGATAGAGAACGGCGCCGACGTGTCGGGCCGAAGGCCGGAGCTGATGGTCGCGATGAGGCGATAGGTGCCCGCGCGCGAGAACGACGGGGAAAACCGCCACGAACCGCCAGTCAGCGTCGGCGCGCCGCTCACGCGGAGCGTGGACGCTGCACCGCCGATGAGCACGAGCGCGGGAGTGCCAGGCGCGCCCTTGGGCAGCCAGAGGCCGCCGGAATCGAGCGCCGCCACCTGCACAGTGGGCGCGGTCGGCACGGCGCCGGCGATTTGGTTGCCGACGCTCACGGCAATGCGCAGACGAGCGGGCGCGCCGGGCTCGCGCACTGCGAACGGTGCGCTCGAGACGGCGATGATGCCGGGCGCGCTCGTGGTGGCTGAAAGCACGATGCCTTCCGCCGCAGCGGGAAACTTGAGATCACGGAAGACGGCCGAACTGCCGACCATTGTCTGTGTCAGCGTGCCCGTGACGGTGGCCGCGCCGACGCCGCCGTTGGCGGCAATGGTGACTGGCCAGCCGTTGACGCCACCGACGAAATTGCCGCCCGAGTCTTGCACGACGATCTGCACGGGGCGCAGAAAAACATCGCCGCGCGCGACGTTGGTCGGCAGGATGCGGAAGCCAAGGCGCGCCTGCGGGCCCGTTTGCACGGTGAGGTCGTTGCTCGTCGCGCTGAGCACCCCCTGCGCCTGGGTAGTGGCGATGAGCGTGTACGTGCCGCGCAGGTTGAGCGATACGGAGTCGAAGGTGGCCACGCCGCTGATGGCGGCGACGGTTAAGCGGCCCGCGAGAACGCCGCCATCGGGTCCGCGCGAGAGGGCCAGGCTCACGGAATCGGCACCACCGGTCTGCGTGCCGACGGAGTCGAGGAGCGCGACGCGAATGGGCGGACGGATGCGGGATCCGCCACTGACGGTGCTCGGCGGTTGCACGACGAAGGCCAGCCGGGAGGGCGGACCAGCGACGCGCGCCTGCGCTTGCACGGGAAACGTCGTCGCCGCCAGGAGCAGGGCGGGGGCGAGGGGCCGAAGTCGTAACAGACAGGAGTGTGTCACGTCAGCGCGCGTGGTGGGGCGCGAAACTGCAATAAGGGCGGGAGCCCGCGGGAGTGGCGGACCCGGTCTTCAACAGATGGGGAGGCCAAGAAACTGGACGCGGCAAGGCGACATGGCGCAACGCCTTGACCGCACGTCGCTTCGCGGGTAAATATCTGTGCTTCCCCCGAACCGCGCCACCCAAGGGTGCGGTTGCGGTGGACGTCCTGTCTTCCGAAGCACCTCGAAATTCTCGCCGATGCCCACGATTAACCAGCTGGTCCGGCTCTCGCGCCGTGACGTCGTCGCCAAGGAAAAGGCGCCCGCGCTCAAGTCGAACCCGCAGAAGCGCGGCGTTTGCACGCGCGTCTATACCACCACCCCGAAGAAGCCGAATTCGGCCCTGCGCAAGGTCGCGCGTGTCCGGCTCGTCAATGGCTTCGAGGTGACCGCCTACATCCCGGGCGAAGGCCACAACCTGCAGGAGCACTCGATCGTGCTCGTGCGCGGCGGTCGCGTGAAGGACCTGCCGGGTTGTCGCTATCACATCGTTCGAGGCTCGCTCGACGCCTCGGGCGTCAACGGTCGCAACCAGAGCCGCTCGAAGTACGGCACGAAGAAGCCGAAGCCTGGCGCCGCTGGAAAGACCGCAGGAGGTAAGAAGTGAGCCGTCGCAAGAAGTCCGTCAAGCGCACCATCCTGCCCGACTCCCGCTACGACAGCCAGACGGTCAGCAAGTTCATGAACGTCATGATGCTCGCCGGCAAGAAGGCTACGGCCGAGCGCATCTTCTACGGGGCCATGGACCTCGTCGAGGCGCGCACGTCACAGCCGGGTGTCACCGTCTTCAAGCAGGCGCTCACGAACCTCAAGCCTGTGGTCGAGGTCAAGTCACGCCGCGTCGGCGGTGCCACGTATCAGGTGCCTGTCGAAGTGCGCCCAGATCGTCGCACGGCGCTCGCGATGCGCTGGCTCATCTCCTTCTCGCGCGACCGCAACGAGAAGTCGATGGCCGAGAAGCTCGCCGCCGAAGTGATCGCCGCATCCAAGGGCGAAGGCAATGCGGTCAAGAAAAAGGAAGACACGCATCGCATGGCCGAAGCCAACAAGGCGTTCGCGCACTATCGCTGGTAGTACGATTGCGATGCGCTCACATTCACGCCCCGTCCGGCAATCACCGGACGGGGCGTGCTGCGTTCCGATACTTGGCGCACGCCTTGTTCGACGGTGAAAGGCTGGACAGATTCCCACGATCCCCTCGTCGTGGCATGCAGGTTGCTCCTTGACCTCGTGACTCTCCGACACGAATCCGCATGACCGCATCGGCCCTTCCGGCCTCCGTGACAACTGACGCGCCCGCAGACGCCGGCGCCCTTGCCCCGCTCGCGGTGGCTGGCGCCGCGTTCGCCTTCCTGTTCTGGCGTCCGGCGGCGATGCTGGCGGGCGATTGGTGGTCGAATCCGGAGGCGGGACACGGCCTCCTGCTCGCGCCGGTGGCGGTCTATCTCGCGTGGAAGTCGGGGGTTCGTCCCGGGGCAAAGCCCAACCTTGCGCTCGGCCTCACACTCATCGTCCTCGGAGTCATCGTCCGCTACGCGTCCGGACTAGGCGCCGAGCTCTTCACGATGAAGGCGTCGATGCTCGTGGCGGCCGCCGGACTGATTGCGACGAGCTGGGGGGGCAAGCAGCTCGTGCATTGGTGGCTGCCGGTCCTGCTGTTCGCGTTGGCCGTGCCGTTGCCCGAGATCATCCTGAACGCGATCGCACTGCCCTTGCAATTCAAGGCCTCGTCGATCGGCGCGGCGCTGCTCCGTGCACGCGACATTCCCGTGCTGCTCGCGGGCAACGTGATCCGAGTGCCGGGCCATGAGTTGTTCGTCGCCGAAGCGTGCAGCGGCCTGCGCTCGCTGACGGCGCTCATCTCCATCGCCGTGCTGGCGGGCGGCATCGGACTCCGCTTTCCGCTCTCTCGCGTGGTGCTGGTCGCCGTCGCCATTCCGGTGGCCGTCGTGATCAACGGCGTGCGAATCTTCTTGACGGGTTTTCTGGTGCTGTTCGTCGGGCCCGAGTTTGCGGATGGCTTCATGCACACCACGGAGGGGTGGGCGATGTTCGTCATTTCGCTCACGATCCTCGGCTCGATCGCGTGGGTGATGGGTACCATCGAGGATCGCGTTCGCCCCCTGCCAGTTGAACCGGCTCCCGACGACTCGTTCGCCGAGGCAACCACATGAGCGGCTGGAAGGCCTGGACGCCGGCAGCCGTGCTGCTCGCCGGCTGCGCCCTCCTGCTGGGGCAACGCGACCAGCTGACGGTGCCGCTGGCGCAGCCGCTGGCGTCGGTGGAGACGAGCTTCGACGGGCTGTCGTCGAAGGACCTCCCGATCGATCCCGCGCAGCAGAAGATCGCCGGCATGACGAACTACCTGATGCGCATCTTCCGGCGCGACACGCTGGACGTGATGTCGCTGTATGTCGGCTACTACGACTACCAGCAGCAAGGGAAGTCGATTCACTCGCCGAAGAACTGCCTGCCCGGGGCCGGATGGGAGCCGATGTCGCAGAGCGTCGTGGCGGTGACGACGGCCGATGGCGTGTCGCACCCCGTGAACCGCTACCTGCTCGGCAAGGGTGCCGCGCGGGCGCTCGTGTATTACTGGTATCAGGGCCGCGGGCGCGTGGAGTCGAATGAGTATCGCGTGAAGTGGCAGTTGATGCGCGACGCCGCGCTGACGGGCCGCACGGAGGAGGCGCTGGTTCGGCTGGTCATTCCACTCGCGCCTGACGAGAAGGCGCAGCAGCCGGAAGCCGTCGCGCTCCGGAAGGTGCTTCCGAACGTGGCGAAGGCGGACAGTCTCGCGCAGGACGCCGCGAAGCGTTACATCCCTGAGGTGATGCGCGTGCTGCCGAAGCCGGCGGTCGCCTCGTGACCTTTTCCGCTCGACCTCTCGGGGCCCGCCGGGGCCCCACCACCGGGCGCTATCGCCGATGATCACGATCGAGAAGCTGTACGAGGGACGCAATGGACGCGCCCTCGCGTGGGCCCTGTATTCGGTGTGCGCGCTGTTCCTCGTGTCGCCGGCGTTGGACCTGCTCGCGGCGATCACGCCGCCCCACCCTGGCAACATCCAGTGGCGGTTCGGGCTCATGATCAGCGTGGCGCCGACGATCATGACCGGGGTCATTTCGCTCGCGATGTTCGCGGTGCTCGGCGTATTGTTCGGGCACAAGTCGGTGCTGCAGAGCGTCGGTGTGGTGACGCTCCTGCTGGCGGTGATGTACATCGGGATGATTGGCATCTTCGCGATGGATCTGTTGCAGTTGCGTCGTGCGGTGCCGGCGGATCGTCAGATGCAGTTCTGGATCACGTCCGCGAAGTGTCTAGCCCAGATTTTCACCGGAGCGTTCGCGCTCGGGCTGTTGGGGCTCGGGTCGATTCGCGTGACGCGCCAGAAGGCAGGTGCGGGGTCGGCCTCGCTTGAAGGGACGAGCCGGAGCCGCGGTCCGCAGATTTTGGCATCGCGACCGACGTCGGAGCAGGCAACGATTGCGAGCCGGACGCCGACGTCCGAGCCCTCAATCGGGGGAGGAAGCAAGTAGCGAGTCCTGCTGCACCCCTGTGTTGCATTGCTGCAACTGCACCGCAATTCGTCGAGATACAGACGTGTTCGCCACACGCTACAAGGCGTTGATTTAGTGAGACTTACGTCGCGTTCTTGCCCTCCGAAGTGAGCATCTCGTTCGCGGTACGGTTCCTGCGAAGGAGGG
>JAYTVE010000429.1:0-14378 GCA_043744185.1 Gemmatimonadota bacterium
CTCGCCGCCGTGCCAACACTCACGGCCATCTGGTGGCAACCGCATCGCGGGCGACGTCGCCTCGTTGCGGATCGCCGCTCGGCCGCCGAACCGGGCGCATCGTTCGCGCAGGTGAACGCCGAAGTGGCGGCGATGCTGCGCACCCACCTGCTCGAGCGCGTGCGCGCGTTCGCGCCACGCACCGTCATCGATGCGTACGCCGGCGCCGGCGACACCGCGGTGCCGCTCGCCATGTGGGGCGCGAAGGTCACAGCGATCGAGCTTGACGAGGAAGCATCACGCTGGAGCGCGTCGCGCCTGCCGGCTCGAAGCACGGCCATCGCTGCGCGCGTCGAAGATGCGCTGCCGCGCGCGTTGCCTTCCGACGTCGTGATCGTGAACCCGCCGCGCGATGGACTGGCCGCCAAGGTGACGGCGGCGCTCGATGCCGCGCACACATCGTCCCGCGCCATCCTCTACGTCAGCTGCAACCCGGCCACACTCGCGCGCGACGTTGCGCGCATGCCGCACTGGACACTCTCGCACATCCTCGCGTTCGACATGTTCCCGCAGACCGCGCATGTCGAGACGGTGTGCGAGCTCGTACCGGAGTCCTGACAATGAAGTACATCGTGCAGGTGGGGTCGCGTCGCGTCGAGGTGGTGATCGACGGAGACGGCATCGTCGTCGATGGCGCGCCCGTCACGGCGCATGCCGCCGACGTCACCGGCTCGCCGGTCAAGCTGGTGACCATCGGTGATTCGGTGCATCGCGTGGTCGCGCGTCGCACCGGCGCGCGTGGTCAGTATGCGCTGCGCATGGACGGTTGGCGCTTCGACGTCGAGGCACTCGACGAACGCAGTCGCGCAATTCGCGATGCGTCGACCGCGAGTGCGGCGGCCAAGGGCCCCGCGCCGCTCGTGGCGCCGATGCCCGGCCTGATCGTGCGCGTGAATGTGCAGCCCGGCGATCAGGTAGTGCCGGGGCAGGGGCTGGTGGTGATGGAAGCGATGAAGATGGAGAACGAGCTCAAGGCGGCGAGCGCCGGTACCGTGAGCAAGGTGCTGGCCGTGCCAGGCACCGCAGTAGAGAAGGGCACGCTGCTCGTCGAGCTTGCCTGACGCTCGACGGGCGGCGGCTCAGCGCGCTGCGGCCGCCACCATCGCGCTGATCCGCTCCACGAGGGCCGGCAGGTCGAACGGCTTGATCAGCACGTTGTCCGGATGCCACGGCGCATCGGGCGGAGCCTCGAAGGTTCGTCCGGCATGGCCCGTCATGCAGAGCACGACCGGTCCGCCCGGCCGTTTCGCGATCCGCTGGGCGAGCTCGATCCCGCCCAGGCGCGGCATCACGATGTCGGTGAGCACGAGGTCGACCTGCCGGTCATGCTCGGCCAGCGAGGCGAGCGCTTCGAGCCCGTCCCGCGCCGACAGCACGCGGAACCCTCGACGCTCGAGGAAGCGCGCGATCGACATCCGCAGCGCGTCTTCGTCGTCGACCACCAGCACCAGCTTCGCATCGTCGCGCATCTGGGGAGTCTCGACCGCGGGTGGCGCAACCACAGTCTGCGCGGCCACCGGCAGCCGGACCTGCATGCGCGTGCCCGCGCCGGGCAGGCTATCCACGGTGATCTCGCCCCCCGCCTTGGTGACAATCCCGTACACCGTCGCGAGCCCGAGCCCGGTGCCTCGGCCACGCGGCTTGGTGGTGAAGAACGGCTCGAAGACGCGCGCGCGCGTCTCCGCGTCCATCCCCATGCCCGTGTCGCTCACGCGCATGACGGCGAAGTCGCCTTCGGACCACGTTTCCACGCGCACCGAGCCGCCGTCGGGCATCGCGTCGCGGGCGTTGATGACGAGGTTCAGGATGACCTGCTCGACCTGCCCCCGGTCCACCCAGACCACCGCCTCGGTCGCCTGCACGTCGAATACGAGGTCGATCTCGCGCCCGATCAAGCGGCGCAGCATCGGCGACATTGCGGTCACGACCTCGCCGACGTTGACAGGGCCCGCGGTCGGAGCCTGTCCTCGGGAGAACTCCAGCAGTTGGCGCACCAGCGCCGCGCCGCGACGCGCCGCATCCTCGATGTCGCTCGCTTCCTCTCCCGGCTGCGTCTCCTGCAGCAGCTGCGCATTGGACATGACGGCCGCGAGGATGTTGTTGAAGTCGTGCGCGATGCCGCCGGCCAACCGGCCGATCGCCTCCATCTTCTGCGATTCGCGGAGCTGCTCTTCGAGGCGTTCGCGCTCGCTGACGTCACGAACGTTCAGCACGATGCCGCGCACGGTCGGGTCGTCCGTGAGGTCCGTGAGCAACCCCTCAACGTCGCGCCAGGTGCCGTCGGCCCCCATTCGCCAGAGCGTCGCCTTCCGCGGCGTCGACATCATAACCGATGCCAACAAATCGGCGATGCGGGGCCGATCCGCTGGATGGATGAGCGCCAGCAGGTCGCCAGCGGTGAGCGATGAGGTGCCCATGCCGAGCTGTCGGGGCGCCGACGGACTAGTGTAGGTCAGCCGTCCGACGCGGTCACAGACGAACGTCATGTCGTGGGAGTACATGACCAGCGATCGGAAGCGGGCATCCTGCTCTGCGCGGGCGGTGGCCAGCCGTCGGTTCTGGCGCCGGATGTCGGACTGGCGCGCAACTTCCATCGCCATCACCGTGATAGCCGCGAGAATGAGCACCGTCTGGTCGATCTCGTGGTGCCGTGTGATCTCCACGAAGAGCGGCACGATCACGCAGACGAGCGCGACCACGGGCCACGGCGACGAACGCGCCGTGATCGGTCGCTCCTCCGGGAGCGGCGAGGAGCGGGAGCGCCGATGGAGGACGGGCGCGGCGGCCAACAGCAGGTACGACGCCGACACCATCGCGTCGGGCAGGGTGCCGCTCCGGTACCGTTCGAGAACTTGCCAGAGCGAGAGGGTCGAGTCCGAGATCGCAAGCGCGAGCATGCCGACGAAAACCAGCCGCATGGCGGGCTTGGTATCGGGATCCTGCTCGCCCCGCATCAGGGTCCACGAGGCCCAGGCCATGTACAGGTCCGACCCGAGGGTCAACAGATTGAGGATCGTCGACCCAAGGCTCTCCGACGCGAACAGGGGCGTGTAGGTCCACAACAGGTACCAGCTGACCGTGATGAGTCCGGTCGTCACGAGTGCCGCGTCCAGCCAGGCGCGACGGGCCTCCGCGCGCAGGCGACGAGCCGTCGGAAAGCGCGTCAATCCGGTCAGCACCAACGGGTAGTAGACCAGATAGCCGACGGATGTCCAGAGAGGCAATTCGCCCACAGGGCCTGCCCAACCAAAGATCAGCCACTGGGCGCTTGCGATCGTATTCAGCGTCATGCCGATCGCCACGAACCGCCACGCCTCGCGCGACTCCGGATCCAGTTCCGGTCGCCGAGCGGCGCTCCAGGCCGTGAAGACGCCCGCCCAAGGAAAGAGCTGGAACACCGCATCGTTGACGACGTGGTGACGGATTGCCTGTCCCGAAAGGACCCACGTGGCGTACGCGAGCCAGACGAGTGCGGCGCTAAGAAGGAGGCGGGCGGGGCGCATCACGGGCCAAAAGTAGCCCGCGCCCACCAGCGCCGCGCGGAGGGCGCCCAGGTCCGCCCAGTTGACCCGAGCTAACCGCCTGTCTATCTTGGGGTTCTGTCCAAAAACGCCCTGCCAGGGGCGTCCCGAGACCCGGGTTGCATTCCGCACCGGTGAGGGCGCAGGTCACACGGCATTATCGGTTATTCCAACGCATGCGCAGCACCTACACTGCGACCCCAAGTGACATCCAGCACGACTGGTACATCGTCGATGCCGAAGGGATGGTCCTGGGTCGCCTCGCGACCGAAGTCGCGCGCATCATCCGCGGCAAGCACAAGGCGATGTACACGCCGCACATGGACACCGGCGACAACGTCATCGTCATCAACGCCAGCAAGGTGAAGGTCACCGGGCGCAAGGCCGAGCAGAAGACGTACTTCAACTACTCGGGCTACATGGGACACGAGAAGCACATCCCATTCGCGTCCATGCTCGCCAAGCACCCCGAGCGGGTGATCGAAAAGGCGGTCCACGGCATGCTGCCCAAGACGGCCCTCGGCCGTCAGAAGCTCCGCCTCAAGCTCCGCGTCTACGCGGGCGCTGAGCACCCGCATGTCGCGCAGGCCCCCAAGACGCTCACCTTCGGCAAGGACGGGAAGTAAGCCATGGCGGACATCATTCACACCATCGGCCGCCGCAAGGAAGCTGTGGCCCGCGTCTACCTGCGCCCGGGTTCGGGCAAGTGGGAGATCAACGGTCGCACCCTCGGTGACTATTTCCCGCGTCCGTCGCTCGTCACGGCCATCCAGCAGCCGATGGCGGTCACCGATGCCGTCGGTCGCTTCGACGTGATCGCGACGATCGAAGGTGGTGGACAGACCGGTCAGGCTGGCGCGCTCCGCCTCGGCGTCGCGCGTGCCCTCGTGATCATCGACGAGGCCAACAAGCCGAAGTTGCGCAATTTCGGGCTCCTCACGCGCGATGCCCGCGCGGTCGAGCGCAAGAAGCCGGGTCGTCCGAAGGCCCGCAAGCGGTTCCAGTTCAGCAAGCGCTAGTCCTCACTCATCCCGCACGCGTCCCGAGTCCCCCTGGGGGTGCCGCCCACTGCTGGGCGGTCGCAGGGGGACCACGACGGACGCGGACGACCAACCCAGGATTCTACCCAGCATGTCTCAGCCAAATCTCGATCAGCTCCTCGCCGCCGGTGTGCACTTCGGGCACCAGACGCGCCGTTGGAATCCCAAGATGCGCCGCTTCATTTTTGCGGAGCGCAACGGGATTCACATCATCGACCTCCAGAAGACGATCCGTCAGCTCGAACTCGCGCAGAAGCTCGTGCGCGAAGTCGTGATGAAGGGCGAGAACGTTCTTTTCGTCTGCACCAAGCAGCAGCTCTCCGCGATCGTCGCCCAGCAGGCCGATTCCTGCGGCGCGATGCACGTGACCGAGCGCTGGCTGGGCGGACTCATGACCAACTTCCAGACGGTCAAGAAGCAGCTCAAGCGGCTCAAGGAGCTCGAAGCCGGCTCCGAAGAGGGCGGTGACTTCTCGAACTATACGAAGAAGGAACAGCTCCTCATGTCCCGCCAGCGCGACAAGCTGGCCAAGAACCTCTCGGGCATCAAGAACCTGACGCGCATCCCCGGCCTCATGTTCGTGATCGACGCGAAGAAGGAGCGCATCGCCGTCTCCGAAGCCAACAAGCTCGGCATTCCGATCGTCGCGATCTGCGACACGAACTCGGATCCGGACCTCATCACGGTCCCGATTGCTGGCAACGACGACGCGATCCGTTCGGTTGAGCTGATCACGCAGGCAATTTGCGACGCCATCTCCGAGGCCCGTCGCGAAGCTCCGTCGCGCGATGACCGCGAGGAGTCGGAGTCGTTCACGTACTCGTCCGATCGTGGTGCCGAGCCCGCGGGCGAAGATGACAAGCGCAAGCGCCGTCGTCCGCGCCGCCGTCGGGCCAAGCCCGAGGCGATCGCGGCCCGCCTCAAGGGCGGCGAGGAAGGCGCGGCCGAACCCGCCGAGGCGGGCGAGGCCGCGGACGAGGCGACCGCCGAGTAAGGTCGGCGTCGCTCTGTCCGTTTCTCACGACGCCGCCGGCCCTCGCAAGCTGGCGGCGTTGTCACACCAACCGCAGCACACCCAAGAGTGAGTAGCACCATGGTTACCGCCAAGGACGTTGCCGAGCTCCGCGCCCGCACCGGCGCCGGCATGATGGATTGCAAGAAGGCCCTCGATGAGTCGCAGGGCAACATGGACCTCGCCGTGGAGATCCTGCGCAAGCGCGGCATCGCCAAGGCCGAGAAGCGCGTCGATCGCCAGGCGAGCGAGGGGCAGATCGCCCTCATCGTCGCGCCGGACGGCCAGTCGGGCTCGCTGATCGAGGTCAACTCGGAAACCGATTTCGTCGGCCGCAACGACGAGTTCGTCAGCTTCGCCAAGGCAGTCGCCGAACACGTCGCGCTCGACGAGAACGTCAATGGCGTCGTGCACGTCGGCGCCGAGGGCCAGCTGCTGGACGCCAGCTGGAAGCACGACGGTAGCCGCACGGTCGGTGAGGTCGTCAAGGGCGTCTCCGCCAAGACTGGCGAGAACGTCGTGCTGCGCCGCGTGGCGCGCTTCAGCACCGACGGCACGATCGGCACGTACCTGCACCACAACGGTCGCGTCGCCGTGATGGTGGAAGTCGCGGGCAAGGGCGCCGCCGTCGACCAGTTGGCCAAGACGGTGGCCGAGCACATCGCGGCGGGTGTTCCGTCGGTGCCGGTGGCGGTCAATCGCGAGGACGTGTCGCAGGATCTCGTGGATCGCGAGCGCCGCATCTTCACCGAGCAGGCCGCCGCGAGCGGCAAGCCGGCCAACATCGTCGAGAAGATGGTCGAGGGCCGGGTGTCCAAGTACTTTGGTGAAGTCGTGCTGCTCGAGCAGCCGTGGGTCCGCGACGACAGCAAGACGATCGGCGGACTCGTCAAGGAAGCGGGCGCCGGCGTATCGATCCGCCGGTTCGCGCGCTTCCAGATGGGCGAGGCGTAAGCCGTCATGTCCGGCGCATATCAGGTGCCGGTCGCGAGCCCGGAGCTCAAGTACCCGCGCATCCTCCTGAAAATTTCCGGCGAGGCGCTCGCGGGGGACAAGGGCTTCGGGCTCGACTTTGACACGATCAGCCGGCTGGCCGGCGAGATGCGCACCATTCTCGCGATGGGCGCGAGCGTGGGGCTCGTGATCGGCGGCGGCAACATCGTGCGCGGGTCGCAGCTCTCGAAGATGGGCATGGACCGCGTCGCGGCCGACTACATGGGCATGCTCGGCACGGTCATCAATGCGCTGGCCATGCAGGACGTGCTCGAACGGGCGGGCATTGATACGCGCGTGATGACGGCCATCCGGATGGAAGAGCTCGCGGAGCCGTACATCCGGCTCCGGGCGCTCCGGCACTTCGAGAAGGGGCGCACGGTGATCTTTGCCGCCGGCACGGGCAACCCGTACTTTTCGACGGACACCGCAGCGGTGCTGCGTGCAATCCAGATCAAGGCGTCGGTGATCATCAAGGCCACGGGCGTGGACGGTATCTATACGGCCGACCCGCGGAAGGATCCGACGGCAAAGATGTACGAAACGCTGAGCTACCGCGAAATCATCGGCGGCGAGCTTGGCGTGATGGACCAGACGGCGATCACGCTCTGCAAGGAGAATTCGCTCCCATTGATCGTCCTCAACATCCACAAGCCCGGCGCGGTCGCGGCGGCGTTGCGCGGCGAGCGGGTCGGCACCCTCGTCACATGACACTTACTGAGCAGATCAAGAAGGACGCGAAACTCCACATGGAGAAGTCGCTGGAAAGCACGAGGAAGGAGATCGGGGGGATTCGGTCGGGCAAGGCATCGCCCAACCTTCTCGACACCGTGCGCGTCGAGGTCTACGGCCAGAACATGCCCCTGAATCAGGTGGCGAGCGTTGCCGCGCCGGAGCCCCGGCTCCTGCTCGTGACGCCATGGGACAAGGCCAACGCCAAGGCGATCGAAAAGGCGATTCGCGAGGCCGAACTGGGCCTCGATCCCGCCCAGAACGCCGGCGTGATCCGCGTGCCGCTCCCTTCGCTCAACGAGCAGCGCCGCAAGGAGCTGGTCAAGGTCGTGCACAAGCTCGCCGAGGAAGGGCGCGTCGGCATCCGGCATGCGCGCACCGAATCGCGCGACAAGCTCAAGAAGCTCTCCGGCATCTCGGAAGACGACGTGAAGCACGCAGAGAAGGATCTCCAGAAGCTCCACGACGACTTCATCAAGAAGGTGGACGAGCTCCTCAAGGCGAAGGAAGCCGAGCTGATGGAAGTCTGACGGTGGCGCGCCCGCGTCACCGTCGGTTGCGCGGGCACCACCCGGTCCCGCGCTGACCATGCAGCGACAGTTCATCACGCGGGTCCTGACCGGGCTCGTCGGCGCGCCGACCGTGGTCTTGGCGGCGTGGTTCGGTGGCATCTGGTGGGCCCTGCTCATCTCCGCGTTGTCGGGTATCGGCACGTGGGAGCTCTATCGCATGGCGCGAAGCGACGGCATCAACCCGATCGGATGGATCGGCATTCCAGCGAGCGCCGCGGTGCCGTTGCTCGTGCACGGCATGTTCAATGACTGGTTCTACGTGCCGGTGAGTTCGGCCGCGATCGGCATGTTGGTGGTCTTTGCCGTCCTCCTCCTGACACGCTCAACCGGAGAGAAGCCGCTCGCATCCGCGGCGGTCACGGTGCTGGGCGTGCTCTATACCGCCGGCACGCTCAGCTTCGCCTATGCCATCCGCTATCACCCGTACGTGATCGGCGCGGCCGCCGGGTGCGCCCTGGTCGTGCTCCCGATCTGGATGACGTGGGCTACGGACACGGGCGCGTACCTGTTCGGGCGAATTTTCGGCGGGCCGAAGCTCATGCCGAGCGTGAGCCCGGGCAAGACGATGTCCGGGGCGGTCGGTGGGTTGCTTATTACGGTCTTCATGGCGTTCGTGTATTGCGAGTTCGTGCTCAAGCCGGTGGCGGAGGTCTCGATGACGACGCGCGGAACGATCCTGTTTGCCGTCATCATGTCCGTGGTGGCGCAGGTGGGCGACCTCGTGGAGTCGCTCCTCAAGCGCGAGGCCGGCGTCAAGGATTCGTCGGGCGTCTTCCCGGGTCATGGCGGCGTGCTGGATCGCCTCGACTCGATGTTCTTCGTGATACCGGTGGCGTACCTCGTGTTGCCCTGGCTCCTGATCGCCGTGCCGCTCGGCATCCAATGATCGGCATCGCCATTCTGGGTTCCACGGGCTCCATTGGCACCACCGCGCTGCGCGTGATGGAGCGGCAGCGCTCGCGTTACCGCGTGGCCGCGCTCACCGCGCACTCGAACAAGACGCTGCTGGCCGAGCAAGCCGCGCGCTGGCAACCGCGGTACGTCGGGTTGGTTCAGGACGGCTCCGGGCACCCGGCGGAGTGGGAAACGGGGCCGGAATGCCTTGTCCATGCTGCGCAGCGCGACGACGTGCAGGTAGTGCTCAATTCGGTGGTGGGGGCCGCCGGGCTGGACGCGACTTTGGCCGCGCTCGAACGGGGCAAGCGCGTTGCGCTGGCGAACAAGGAGACGCTGGTGATGGCCGGCGCGCTGACGCAGGCGGCCGCCAAGCGGGGCGGGGGCGAAATTGTGCCCGTCGACAGCGAGCATTCCGCCATCTTGCAGTGTATCGGCGGGCGGCCGCGCTCCGAGGTGCGGCGCCTGATCCTGACGGCGAGCGGCGGGCCGTTCCGGAACTGGACCCGATCGCAGCTCGAGCAGGCAACCTTGGCGGATGCGCTCAAGCACCCGACGTGGAACATGGGGCGCAAGATCACCGTAGACAGCGCGACCCTGGCGAACAAGGCGCTCGAGGTGATCGAGGCACACGTGTTGTTCGACATTCCCTACGAACAGATCGACATCGTGGTCCATCCCCAGAGCGTGGTGCACAGCATGGTCGAGTTCGTGGATGGCAGCGTGCTGGCGCAGGTGGGACAGCCGACCATGGAGATCCCCGTGCTCTACGCGCTCACGCATCCGCATCGCGTGGACGACGAAGGCGTGCCGTCGTTCGATCCGGTCAAGATGAGCCCGCTCACCTTCGAACCGGTGCGCTGGGACGACTTCCCGGCGCTGGGCCTCGGCCGCGAGGCCGGCATCGCAGGCGGAGCCGCTCCTGCGGTGTTCAACGCCGCCAACGAGGCCGCCGTCGCGCTCTTTCTTGACGGCAAGATCACGTTCATGGATATCCCTCGCGCCATTCGCTCCGCGCTTGACGCGGTCGGTGGCGCTCCGTCCGACACGCGCGTCGCGCTGGGCGACGCTGATGCTCGCGCCCGCAAACACGTGCTGGAGCACTTCGCATGCTGACCTGGCTCGCTCCGCTGCTCGTCTTCGGGATCGTGGTGTTTGTTCACGAACTCGGGCATTTCCTCGCCGCAAAGCTCACCGGGGTGTATGCCCCCATCTTCTCGCTTGGCTGGGGCAACCGCGTGTGGGGGGTGAAGGTCGGCGAGACAGACTACCGCATCTCCTGGCTTCCGATCGGCGGCTATGTGCGCATGGCGAGCCGAGAAGACGAGACGATGGCGAAGATCGAGGGCGGGGGCGAGACGCCGCTGCCGACGGGCGAGGAGGGCGCCGCTGCCTTGGCTGACACGGGCCATGCGAAGGGGCTCAACCCGGTGCCGTTCGACAGCAACGCGTTCGCGCCGTTTGGGCCAAAGCCGGTGCCGGCGGACCGTTGGTTCGAGAGCAAGGGACTGCCAGCGCGGTTGCTCATCATGCTGGCGGGCGTGACGATGAACTTCGCACTGACCATTACCGTCTCGATTTCGATCTTCCTCTTCTACGGGCGGCCGTACCTCGCGCCGGTGCTGAGCGAAGTGCTGCCTGGCAAGCCTGCCGCGATCGCGGGCTTCCTGCCGGGCGACAGCATCGTGTCGGTCGGCGGCGCCTCGGTGCGCGACTGGCCGGCCTTTGTCGAGAAGATCGCATCAGCCCCGGGTACGGCGCTGTCGGTGGCGATCGTGCGCGCGGGAGCAGCGCAGGTGATCAACGTGACGCCGGAGCCGATGCCGGGAACGGACGACGCGACCGGCGAGGCGAAGACGATCGGCAAGATCGGCGCGGCGCCCAAGTCGGCGGTGCGACGCGATCCGGTCGCCCTCAACGAAGCGGTCGGTGAGGGGTGGAAGGGGACGCTCGCAATGGGCGGCGCCGTCATCAAGGTGTTGAAGGGGCTCGCGACTGGCCGCGTGAGCGTGAAGCAGTTGGGCGGTCCGCTGGCGATTGCACAGAGCTCGGTGGAAGCGGCCAAGACGGGTGGCCTCGAGTCGCTGCTGGTGCTCCTCGCCTTCCTGAGCATCAACATCGCGATCCTGAACCTGCTGCCGATTCCACTGCTCGACGGCGGCCAGATCCTGATCAACGTGGCCGAGGCGGTGAAGGGGAGCGCGTTCTCGCAGCGCACGCGCGAGGCATTCATGCGCGTGGGGTTCGCGGCGGTGATGCTGCTGTTCGTGGTCGTGATGTGGAACGACATCTCGCGCATCGTGCAGCGGATGATGAGCTGAGCGCGCGCTACCCCTGCACGATCGCGATCGCCATTCCGTCGTGCCCCTTGGAGCCAACGAGTTGCACGACGGTCGCGTCGAGGCGCCGATCGGCGGCAAGCTGCGCGTTGAAGGCGTGCGCGCCGTGCGCGTTCGCGTCGGACGGCGCTGGGGCGATCACGGCGCCGCTCCGCACCACGTTGTCGGCGACGATGACCGTGCCGGGCCGGCTCAGCTTCAGGCAGGCATCGAGGTAGTGCGGGTAGTTCGGCTTGTCCGCGTCGATGAAGATGAAGTCGAAGGGTGCCGTGCCCTGCTGCGCGAGTGAGGCCAGCGTGTCGAGCGCCGCACCGACGAGTACCTCCACACGCCCGCCGAGCCCCGCGTACGCAAGGTTCTCGCGCGCGACCTGCGCGTGCTTCGCATCGAGCTCGAGTGACACGAGCGCACCGTCCACTGGCAGCGCGCGCGCCAACCAGATCGTGCTGTAACCGCCCAGCGTCCCGAGCTCGAGGATCCGCCGCGCGCCAGACATGCGGGCCATCAGGTGCAGAAACTTCCCCTGCGTGGCAGACACCTGGATCGACGGCAATCCGGCCGCTTCGCACGCCCGAAGCACGTGGTCGAGCACCGGATCGTCCGGCGTGAACAATTGCTCGAGGTACTGGTCGACGAGGCCGAACGACGAAGTGTTCATGCTGCCAATGTAGAGCGCACGGCGAGCCGACGAAGGGCGGACTGGTGGTGTATCGGTTCCGTGCGCTAGTCTCCAGCGTCCCCGACCCCCAGCGCCATGCGTTCGCTCTTTGCCGTCGCGGCCGTGGCCGCCTTTTCGTCGCACGCACGCTTGCTGCCAGCGCAGGCGGCCGCTGTGACCGTTACCGGCGTCGTCTTCGTCGACCGTAACGGCAACGGGAAGCACGATGCCGGCGAGCCGGGCGTCGGCGGAGTCGCCGTGAGCGACCAACGCGACGTCACGACCACCTCGGCCGATGGCCGCTATGCGCTCCGCAGCGCGGCGGGCGCGGGACTGGTCAGCGTGTCGCTGCCCGACGGGTATCGTGCCGCTGGCCGAACGTGGCAGTTGCTGCCTGCGGGGGTTGTGAGCGCCACCGCGGATTTTGCGCTCACGCCGGGTGCGTCGCCCCGCGAGTTCACGTTCATCCATGCGTCCGATACGCACATCGCCGAGGCGAGCGTGGCGCGCACTCGGCGCCTGAAGGCCATTGCCGACAGCGTCAAGCCGGCGTTCGTGCTCGTCTCGGGTGATCTGGTGCGCGATGCCCTGCGCGTCGGGGAAGCGGAGGCACGTGGCTACTACGAGCTCTACGTTCGCGAGACGGCGGGCTTCAACGCGCCGGTGTGGAGCGTGCCCGGCAATCACGAGAATTTCGGCGTCGAGCGCTCGAAGTCAGGCGTCTCGACGTCGCACCCGCTGTATGGCAAGGGGATGTTTCGCTCGTACCTCGGACCCACTTACTTCGGGTTCACGTACGGCGGCGTGCACTTCCTTGGTCTCGACTCCGTGGACATCGACGACGAGTCGTACTACGGCCACGTGGACGCCACGCAGCTGGCCTGGATCGAGCAGGAGCTCGCCACGGTGCGCGCCGGCACACCGGTCATCACGTTCAACCACATCCCGCTCGTGAGTGGCACGCTGATGTCGGCCGGCATCGATGAAACATCGGTCGCACCGTCGATCATCACGATTGCGGGCAAGCGCCAATACCGGCACGTGGTGTCCAACCCGGCCGACGTGCTTGCGCGCGTGACCAAGGATCACCCGCTCGCGATTGCACTCGGCGGACACTATCACGCCCGCGAGCAAGTGGGGTTCGAATTCGGCGGCCGGATGCTGCGCTTTGCACAGACGGCCGCTGTGGTGGGCCCGTCATCGATCATGGGCTGGCCCGCTCGATCGGGCGTGACGGTCTACCGCGTAAGCGACGGCGTGGTGGACGCGGGCACCTTCGTGCCGCTGGACACGCCGGGCGGCGCAGCTCCGCATTGATGGGCCACGCCTTGCCTCGTGGCGTGCGCTCACGGATTGTTCGTTCCATGCGTTATCAGCGAATGCCCATCGAAGTGGAGTCGCCCGAGCAGATCGGCTACGACGCCATCAACTACAACCTCGCCGAGAGTTCGATGCGCGACCGCACGGTCGCCGAGCTCGGTCTCGACCTCGACCTCGGCGCCACGTTGCTGCTCTACGGCGACCATCGCGGTCATCTGGGATTGCGCACGCTGCTGGCTGCGGAGGGTGGCTGTCACTCCGACCAGGTGCTGCTGACCACGGGCGCGGCCGGCGCGCTGTTCATCGTGGCCACGACGCTGCTCGAGCCGGGCGACCATCTGGTGGTCCTGCGTCCGAACTACGCGACCAACATCGAGACACCGCGCGCGATCGGTGCAACGAGTACGTACGTGGACCTCGCCTTCGAACGCGGGTGGCAATGGACCGTCGACGAAATCGCAGCCGCGATGACCGAACGCACGCGGCTCGTGAGCATCACGACGCCACACAACCCGACCGGCATCGTGTTTGATCGCGGCGAGCTGGAGCGCCTCGCGTCGCTCGTGGCAGCGCGCGGCGCGTACCTGCTCGTGGATGAGACGTATCGCGACCTCACGCTGGCGGAGCCCGCACCGTTTGCGACCGCGTTGGGTCCGCACGTCATCAGCGTGGCGTCGCTGTCGAAGGCATACGGCTTGCCGGGACTACGCATGGGCTGGCTGATGACGCGTGACGCGACGCTCAACGAGCGCTTTCTCGCCGCGAAGGAGCAGATCTTCATCACGGGCGCCGTACTCGATGAGGAGATCAGCTATCAGGTCTATCGCCGTCGGGCGATAGAGCGGCCGGCGATCGCCGCCGCCGTGACTGCCGGCCGGGGCATCGTGCGCGAGTGGATCGAGACCGAGCCCGCCATGGAGTGGGTCGAGCCGGCGGGGGGGGTGGTCGCGTTCCCGCGCATCAAGCATGAGGCACCCGTGGATGTGCCAGCGTTCTACGCCGCGCTCACCGGACAGCACAAGACCTGGGTCGGGCCTGGCCACTGGTTCGAGCAGGACGACCGCTACATGCGCATCGGCTTCGGCTGGCCCACGCACGACGAATTGCGCGGTGGTCTCGCCGCGATCAGCGCCGCGTTGCGAACCGCCACGCGCTGAGCGAGACGGCGCCGCGCTCAGCCTTCGCCCAGACCATCATGTCGCTCGCGGCCATCCTGGTGATCGGCGCCGTCTTTCTTGGCGGGTTCATCCTGCTGCGG
>JAYTVE010000430.1:0-4013 GCA_043744185.1 Gemmatimonadota bacterium
CGCCGGAAGCGATCGAACGATTCGAGCACCTGATTCTGACGTGGTCATCGAGTGCGCTCGTGCCGCAGGCGCGGCGAGAACTGGAGGCGCTGAAGCGCCGGGGGAGCGTGGGATGATCGGACGGATTCGTGCGAAGCTCGGTGCGCGCCTGACGCGCGTGGTGCACTTGTTGCTAGTGGCCGTGGCGCTCGCGCCGCTCCCGGTGTACGCGCAGCACCTGCTCGTCCCCATGGACGACGCGCAGCGCAACCACCTCAAGGCGTACGGGCTGACGTACGCGGTGCTCAAGGCCGAGCGAAAGAGCGAGTGGTTCCTGAACTATCGTGGCGGCGCGTTCCTGATTCCCGACAACGCGGAATTCCGGAAGAAGGCGACGCTCGATGGCGTGACGGTGGAGCCGGTCAATGACGGCCAGCTGGCGGGGATTCGCGCGGAGATTGCGGGCGGCAACATGGAGAGCGTGGTGCTCGAGCGCGCGCCGCGCATCGCGATCTACACGCCGCCCAATGCGCCGCCCTGGGACGACGCGGTAACGCTCGCGTTGGAGTACGCGGGCATCGAGTTCACGAAGGTGTGGGACGACGACGTGGTCGGCGAGGGGCTGGCCAAGATCGACTGGCTGCACCTGTTCCACGAGGATTTCACCGGGCAACTCAACAAGCTGCACATCGCCTACCGCGACCAGCCGTGGTTCCAGCAGCAGCGTGCGCAGATGATGGCGACCGCGCGCACGAACGGCTACGCGAACGTGCCGGCACTCAAGAAGGCGGTGGCCGACCGGATCCGCTCGTTCGTGGACAAGGGCGGCTTCCTGTTCGCGATGTGCGGCGCGACGGAGACGCTCGACCTCGCGCTGGCCGCGCAGAGGGTGGATATCGCCGGGCCGTTTGCCGACGACACGCCGGTTGACGAGCGCGCCGACGAGAAGCTCGACTGGACGCGCACGATGGCGTTCCACAATGCGCACATCGAGAAAAACCCGTTCGTGAACTCGATGAGCGACATCGACGGGCACCAGGTGAACGTGCCCGGGCGTCGCCAGCCGCTGGGGGCGTTCACGCTCTTTGCCTTCTCGGCCAAATTCGATCCCGTGGCGGCTATGCTCACGCAGGATCATCGCAGCGTGATTCCCGACTACTACGGCGTGACGACGAGCTTCACCAAGGCGACGCTCAAGACGGGCGCGACGGTGCTCGCGTTCGAGGAAGGAGCGCCGTGGGTCAAGTACATGCATGGCGACTACGGCAAGGGCTCATGGACGTTCCTGGGCGGACATGACCCCGAGGATCCACAGCACTCGATCAACGCGCCGCCGACGGATCTGTCGCTGCACCCGAATTCGCCGGGGTACCGGCTGATCCTCAACAACGTGCTCTTCCCGGCGGCGAAGAAGAAGCCGCTCAAGACGTAGTGATGCCACGATGCGGCTGACCACCGCCGCCCGGGACGCCATTCGCGCGAACATCTTCCTCGCGGGCGGGCGGGAGGTGTGTTTCGTCGGTTCCCTCGATGCCGACGGCGACGTGGGCGCGGTGCGCGTGGCTGCGCGCGGCGACGTGTCGAGTGTGCTGGCGCTGCCCGGCTTCGCGCGGCGCGGTGAGCTGCTCATCCACAACCATCCGTCCGGCGTGCTTGATCCGAGCGACGCGGACCTGATGGTGGCCGCGCCCATGCACGACAACGGCATCGGCTTCGCGATCGTGAACAACGACGCGACCGAGCTCTACGTGGTGGTCGAGGTTCCAGCTGCGGCGGCCACGGTGCCGCTCGACATCGTGCTCATTGACGCGGATCTGGGCCCCGAGGGCGCGGTGGCCAACACACACCCAGACTTCGAGGACCGCGAGCCGCAGCGCGCGATGGCACGTGCGGTGGCGCGTCTCTACAACGAAGGCGGCGTGGGCTTGATCGAGGCTGGTACGGGCGTGGGCAAGTCGCTCGGCTACCTCATTCCCGCGCTGCGCTGGAGCGCGCAGAACGGCGAGCGCACGATCGTGAGCACCAACACGATCAACCTGCAGGAGCAGTTGGTGGCCAAGGACCTGCCGTTCCTCGCGCGTGCGCTCACGGACCAGCCGGTGCGCTTCGCGATGCTGAAGGGGTGGAGCAACTACGTCTGTCTCGCGCGGCTCGAGCAGGCAGAAGGTTCGAGCGCCACGCTGTTCGAGGATGCGCAGAAGCAGGAAGTGTCGCGCTTGGTGGAGTGGGCCGAGCGCACGAGTGATGGGTCGCGCGCCGACCTGGCCACGCAGCCGCGTCCCGAGGTGTGGGATGAGGTGTCGGCCGAGCCGGATCTTTGTCCGCGCATGAAGTGCCGCCACTTCGATGCCTGTTTCCTGTTCAAGGCGCGGCGCGCCGCAGCGAATGCCGACGTGATCGTGGTGAACCATGCGCTGCTGATGGCCGACCTCGCGGTGCGTCGCGCGTCGCAGAACTGGACGGACGCCGCGGTGCTGCCATCGTTCAACCGGCTCGTGGTCGATGAAGGGCATCACCTCGAAGACGCCGCGCTCGAGCGGTTGGGCGCGACGGTGAGCCGCCGCAGCGTCGAGCGGCTCTTCAGTCGGCTCGAGCGAAAGGGGCGAGGCCTGCTACCCACGCTGTATGGCAAGCAGGAAGAGCTGCTCAAGGCGGCGAAGCAGGGCGATGCGCTGTTGGAAGCAAGTCAGGTGCTGATTTCTCGGCAGCTGTTGCCCGACGTGCAACGCGGGCGCGAGAGGGCGTCGTTGCTATTCGACATTCTCGCGACGCTCGTGCAGGAGAGCGGTGCGCCGCAGCTCCGGCTCACGGATCAGTTCGCGCAGGCGCCGGTGTGGGCGGCGGGCCTCGAGATGGCGTTGGCGGACGTGTTGACGTTGCTGGCGTCGCTGGCCAAGGGGCTCGAAGAGTTGAAGCGCCGCTTGAGCTCCGACCTGAAGCGCGAGGAACAACTCGCGCCGCTCATTGCCGAGGTGCGCGCAACGGTGCGTCGGCTGGAGGGATCAGGTGATGCGCTGCGCCGTGCGCTCAAGCCCGACAAGGAAGCGGGCGCGTTGGTGCGCTGGCTCGAGTTCCGTGGACGACCGAACGAGAGCAACGTGGTGGCGAGCGCGGTGCCGCTCGACCTGGAGGCGTTGCTGCGCGACGATCTGTTCGGCCGGTTGACCACGACCGTGATCACGAGCGCGACACTGACGGCCGGCAACAAGTTCGACTTTACCCGCGGCCGGTTGGGATTGGCGGCCGCCGATCCTGCGCCGATTGAGCAGCAGTTGCCGTCGCCGTTCGACTACGAGCGACAGGCGTTGCTGCTGGTGCCGACCGATCTGCCGGCGCCCAACGTGGACGCGGCGGGACACCGCGCGCGCGTCATTGAGATTCTCTCGGAATTGGTGGCCGAGAGCGATGGCGGCTGCTTCGCCCTGTTCACGAGTCACCGCGAATTGCGCGAGGCAGCCGTCGCGCTGCGCGCCGAGGGGATCGATCGACGTTGGCCGCTGTTGGTGCATGGCGAGCAGTCACGGCACGAGTTGCTCGACCGTTTCCGTCAGAGCGGTGATGCGCTGCTGCTTGGCACGGCGAGCTTCTGGGAAGGGGTGGATGTGCCAGGGCGCGCGTTGCGCGCGCTCTTGCTCGCCAAGTTGCCGTTCCGGGTGCCGAGCGAGCCGATCACGGCCGCGCAGTGTGAGCGGATCGAGGCGGCGGGGGGCGATGCGTTCCGCGAGTACATGCTGCCGCATGCGGCGTTGCGGCTAACGCAGGGGTTTGGGCGGCTGATCCGGAGCGGGACGGATCGCGGCGTGGTGGTGTTGGCGGACCCGCGCATCGCGACCAAGGCGTACGGGCGGGCGCTGCTGGCGGGTCTGCCGCCGGCGCGGCGGCTGGTGGGGCGGTGGGACGCGCTGCGGGGCGAGGTGGAGGATTTCTTTGCCGCGGGACGCCGCTGACGGGGCGAGATCGACCTGGCAGCCCCCGATGGCGTGACACCTTCCGTGACCAACATCGTAGTGCAGCCGTCGGTTAGGGGTGGCAGA
>JAYTVE010000431.1:0-14309 GCA_043744185.1 Gemmatimonadota bacterium
AAGAAGTTCGGTTCCCGCTGCTTCGCCCCGCCCGTGGGGCCCCATCGTCCGGAGAAGACACCATGTCGGCCCGTCGCACGCCGTACCTCACCTCGATCCTGACTCTTGGCGCGGCCGTCGCGCTGGGCTTACTCGCTTTGCGTCCCGGCAAGGCGCCGTCGGTCGCGCTCGCCGGCACAATCGGCGGCGCCTGGCCATCATTGGCGGCGTCTGCGCGTGGCCCGCTCCCCGTCGAGACGCTGACCGTCGCCTTTGCGCCGCAGGTGCCTGCGCCGATCATGCGGCGCACGCCCGCCAAGCTGATCGTCAACCTCGAGACGCGCGAAGTCACCAAGCGGCTGTCCGACGGTGTCGAGTACACGTTCTGGACCTTCGGCGGCTCCGTGCCGGGGCCGATGTTGCGTATCCGCGAGGGCGACGAGGTGGAGTTCCACCTCAACAACCATCCCTCGAGCCACATGCCGCATAACATCGACCTGCACGCGGTCACGGGTCCCGGCGGCGGTGCAGCGTCATCGTTCACGGCGCCCGGGCACAGCTCGCAGTTCTCGTTCACGGCGCTCAACGCGGGGCTCTACGTGTACCATTGCGCCACGGCGCCCGTCGGCATGCACATCGCCAACGGGATGTACGGACTCATCTTGGTCGAACCCAAAGAGGGACTGCCAGCGGTCGATCGCGAGTACTACGTGCTGCAGAGCGAGTTCTACACGACGGGCAAGCACGGCGAGCCTGGCCTTCAGAACTTCTCGATGGAGAAGGCGCTCGAGGAGCGGCCTGACTACGTGGTGTTCAACGGCTCGGTTGGAGCACTCGTGGGCGACAACGCATTGCATGCAAAGGTTGGCGAGACGGTGCGCCTCTTTGTCGGCAACGGCGGGCCGAACCTCGTGTCGAGCTTCCATGTCATCGGCGAGATCTTCGACCGCATCTACACCGAGGGCGGGTCGGTGGCCAACCAGCGCAACGGCCAGACGACGCTCATTCCCGCCGGCGGCTCGGCCATCGTCGAGATGAAGTTCGACGTCCCCGGGAGCTTCATCCTCGTGGACCACTCGATCTTCCGCGCCTTCAACAAGGGCGCCCTTGGCATGATCAAGGTCGAAGGCCCGGAGAACGTCGCGGTGTACTCGGGCAAGCAGGGCGACTTCGTCTACCTCCCCGAAGGCAGCACGGTGCAGGCGGTGCCGAGCGTGATCGCTGCGGCGCCGAAGACGTCCACGGCCGTCAAGGAGCCACCCAAGGCCGAGCTGCTCGCCCGCGGCAAGCAGCTGTTCGCCGGGAACTGCGTGGCCTGCCACCAGCTCGACGGCAACGGCGTGGCTGGCGCCTTCCCACCGCTGGCCAAGAGTGATTTCCTGGCCGCGAACAAGGAGCGCGCCATCGGCACGGTTATGCACGGGCTCTCGGGCGCCATCCAGGTCAACGGCAAGACGTACAACAACGTGATGCCGTCGCTCCAGCTCAAGGATCAGGACATCGCCGCGGTGCTCACGTACGTGCGCAGCAACTTCGGCAACACGCTCGACGGCGTGTCGGTCGCGGACGTGCGCAAGGTGCGCGCCTCTGGCAAGTTCGTCCCGAAGGCGGGCGGCGCAGGACACGAGTGATGAACGCCCGCTGCCGGCTCGCGTTGACTGTCGCCTCCCTCGCGGTGGCGGCGGTCGGCGCGTCCGCGCAGACGGGAACGCGCTGGGTGCACATCAGCGCAGGGCGTGTTCGCGCGTTGTATGCCGCGTCCAACGCGGATCGTCGCACGACGGTGGACGCCTTCGACCTCGCCGCCGAACCGGTGAGCAACGAGGCGTTCCGCCGTTTCGTGATCGCCCGTTCCGAGTGGCGCCGCTCGCGCGTCGCGCGCATGGCCGCGGATACGCTGTACTTGGCAGACTGGGCGGGTGACACAGTGCTCGGGCGCGCGGCACCGGCGCGCGATCCGGTGGTGTTCGTGTCGTGGTTCGCGGCCTCGGCCTACGCCGCGTGGGCCGGTGCGCGGCTGCCGACGACGGCGGAGTGGGAGCTGGCGCTCGACCGGGGCCACATTCGGTCGGCCACGCCCGGCTTTCCAACGAGTTGGGAGTGGGTGGACGATTTCAACAGCGTCATCACGAGCGGTGAGTCGCGCGGCGACGGCGATCCAGACAAGGGACTCTTCTGCGCGGGCGGTGCCGCGCTCGCCACGGATCCGTCGGACTACGCCGGGTTCATGCGGGCGGCGCTACGCGCCTCGCTCCGGGCGTCGTACACGCTGGGCTCGCTTGGCATCCGGTTGGCCCACGATGCGGGGCACGTGCACGCGCCGCAGGTTGTGGATGCGTCGCCGTTGCCGCGCGGATCACTCTATGCCGTCCCGACGACTTGGACCGGCGCGGACGGCGCTCCGATCGCGCTCGCGTCGCTGCGCGGCGCCCCCGTCGTGATCGCGATGGTCTACTTCTCCTGCACCATGACGTGCCCGGTGATCACGGCGGAACTGCAGGCCGTGCAGGCTGCGCTTCCCGCCGACGTGCGCGCGCACACCCGCTTCGTGCTCGCAAGCTTCGATAGCTGGCGCGACTCCACGCCGGTTCTCCGCGCATACGCTGCGCGCATGGCGCTTGACGCGCACTGGCAGCTGATCACGGCGCCGCAGTCCACGGTCCGCACGCTCGCCGCGCTCGTCGGCGTGAGCTACCGGCGCCTGCCCTCCGGCGACTTCGAGCACTCGAACATCATCACCGTGCTCGATGCCGACGGACTCGTGCGGCACCAGCAGAAGCGTATTCCGCCCGATCGGGCGCGGCTCGCCCAGGCGATCCTCGCCGCCGATGCCGCCGTGCCGATCCGGCGCACGGCCATGCTCGCACCGTCTCCCCGCTAACTCCGCCTCCCTCATGCGAGGCGCGACACCCATGCGCATTCTGTCCGTTGCCGCCATCCTCGCTGCCGTCCTGGTCGCGCCGCTTCCGGCGCAGGCGCCCGCGACGTCCCCCGCGCGCCCTGCCTACGAGATGGTCCGGTATCGCGAGGACTGGTCGAGGCCCCTGACGGGCGACCTGATGGATCCGCTCAAGCACATCGCGCTATGGGATGACGGGTGGCTGTCGCTGGGTGGCCACGTCCGCGCTCGCGCCGAGCGTGATGACAACTACCTGGGAGGAGGCGCTGGCACGCGCACCGACAACTTCGGACTCCTGCGCGTGCACCTGCACGCCGACCTGCACGTGAGCGCGCACCTGCGCGCCTTCGTGGAGGGGCGCGTAGCGAGCGCTCGCGGGCGCGACCTGCCGGGCGGCTTTCGCAGCATCGACCGCGATGACGGCGACGTGCAACAGGCCTTCGTTGAGCTCAACAACGTCGCGCTGGGGGCGGGACGCTGGGCGCTGCGCGTCGGCCGCCAGGAGTTGCTCTTCGGCCGCGAGCGCGTGCTCTCGCCGCTCGACTGGGTGAATGCGCGGCGCAGTTTCCAGGGCGGCGTGCTTGAGGGACGTGACGGTGCGCTGATGTTCACGGCACTCTGGGTGCATCCGGTCACGATCGTGTCGGCCGCGATGAACGTGCCCGATGTGCACACGATGCTGTGGGGTGGGCAGGTGACATGGACGCGCGGTGCCGCGGCCCTCACCGACGTCTACGTGCTCGTGAAAGGCGTGGATGCGGCTGGCGCGGTACCCGCAGCGCAGCGGTCCACGATCGGCGTCCGCACGCTGGGCGCCGTTGCGGGTACCGCGCTGTCGTACGAACTGGAGGGCGGGGTGCAGCTTGGTGCCGCAGGCGGGGCTGGCGTACAGGCGTGGATGCTTGCCACGGACCTCACGCACGCGTGGGCCGGACCGCACGCGCCGTCGCTCACCGTGGGCGTTGACTACGCGAGCGGCACGGGAGCCGGCGCTGCTGCCCAGAGTGGCACGTGGGACCAGCTCTATCCGCTTGCGCACGCCTTCCTCGGTTTCGCCGACGCGCTCGGGCGGCGCAATGCCATCGAGGAGCGCGTCGTCGCGCAGTGGTCAGCCACGCCGTCGGTCCGCCTTCGCGGGTCCTTGCACGCGTTTCAGCGCGCGAGCACCGACGACGCGATCTACGATGCGACGGGTGCGGTCCTGCGCGCGAGCGTGCCGAATGCGCCGCGCAACATCGGCGGCGAGGCCGACCTGACTGCCATCTGGCGAATCGGGCGGCACCTGCGACTCGACGGGGGCGTAGCGCGCTTCACGCCGGGCGACTTCTTCAGTGCGACCGGGTCCGCACAGCCGTATTCCTGGGGCTTCATGTCGGTCACGGCGACCTTCTAGACCGAGCGGCAGACTGGGCTGGTCGTCCTCGCGAGCGTAGCTTGTCCGCTCCGGTGCCACAGCGGCGTCGGTTCACCTCGGCGCCCACTTCACATGCTGCTCGTTGCCACCGGCACCTTCGACGTCACCACGACGCTCATCACCGAACCGACCGCCGTTCCGGGACGCTTTCGCCTCGAGAAGGTGTTCCATGGTGATCTCGAGGGTACCGGTACGGGTGAGATGATGACCGCGATGACCGAGACCAAGGGGTCGGCGGCGTACGTGGCCATCGAAAGGGTCGAAGGCACGCTCCGTGGCAAGCGTGGCGCCTTCGTTTTTCATCACACAGGCACGATGTCGCGTGGTGCGCAGCAGCTGGCCATTGCCGTGGTGCCGGACTCCGGCACGGGTGACCTCACCGGCATCGCCGGCACCTTCCGCATCGAGATCGAGGGGAAGGTGCATCGCTACACCTTCGAGTATGCGCTGCCGCAGTGACGCGGCGCGAACACGGCTCAGCCGCCGAGCGGAATCGCGAACGGCCCCGATCGCGTCATGAGGTGCAGCGGTTCCATGGCGGGCAGGAAGCCGTGCACGGCGCGTAGCGCATCGAACACGGGGCGTACGCCCACCCACACGAGGTCGCTCGCGCGCACGGCCACGGCTCGCTCGATCGAGGCCACTGCCGCCGAGTGGTCGCCGAGCGCTGCCTGCACCTGCGCCATGAGCACGGGCGAGACGTAGCGTGTGGCGGCACGTGATTCGAGCGCGGCCAGCGACGCGCGCGCACCGTCCGGGTCGCCACTGCGTGCCGCAATGACACCGCGCGCCGCGAGCAGCTCACGGCTTTCGCCCATCAGTTCTGCTGCGCCGTCGAGCGCGCCCAGTGCGGCGGTGTGGTTGCCGAGCTCGCTCAGCGCCTGCGCCAAGAACATGCGGGCCACGCCGAAGGTCGGATCGCGCTCGATCAACCCATCGAGGGTCGCGATGGCCGTGCGGTAGTCGCGCTCGTAGAAGTGCGAGAGTCCGACGCTGAGCCACACCACCGGCGAGAGCGGGTCGATCTGCTGAGAGCGCGCGAGTTGTTCGCGCGCCTCCGCGAAGCGCCCGCGCGGCACCAGCAGGTTCATGGCGTACCACTGCGACGATGACGGCGAGGCGGGATTCGACACGATCGCCTTGCGGAAGTCATCTTCCGCGCGACGCCAGTCCCACTCGTACACGGCCTCGATGCAGGCACGCGCGGTGAGCGCCTCGGCAGACTGCGCCGGCAGGGCGAGGGCGCGCTCGAGCGCGCGCCGCGCAGCGGGGAACGCTTCCGCAGGGGAAAGGGCGCCATAGAGAGCGAGCGTGACGTTCGACTCGGCCAGCGCGGCATGGGCCTGTGCAAACGTCGGATCGAGTGCGACCGCCTCCTCGAAGGACTCGACGCTCGAGAGCAGTCCGGCCTCGGTGCGCTGGTTCCAGAGCCAGCGACCGCGCAGGAACTTCTGGTACGCCGGCGCCGATGGCGCAGATACCGCCGGCGCGCTCTCGGGTCGCCAGACGGTGGTCTCGAGCGAACTCGCGATGGCGCTCGCGAGTTCTTCCTGTACCTCGAACACGTCCGTGAGTCTGCGGTCGTAGCGTTCCGTCCACTGCTCGAAGCCGCTGGCCGTGTCCACGAGTTCGGCCGACACGCGGAGCCGGTCGTCGACGCGGCGCACGCCGCCGGTCACGATGCCGCCAACGCGCAGCGTCTCACCGATCAGGCGGATGTCGTCGGTGCTCCCCTTGAAGCGGAAGCTCGTTGCCCGCCCCACCACGCGGAGATCCGGAATCTTGGAGAGCGAGTAGATGAGTTCGTCCGTGATGCCGTCACTCAGGTACTCGTCGTCCGCGTCGCCGCCGAGATTGCGGAAGGGAAGCACCGCGATCGTGCGCAGGCGCGTGCGCGGTGCCTGTGCGCGTGGCGACAGGTCGCCGGAGACGAGCGCCTCGAGGAACTCCTCGACCGAGGTGTACCGCTCGTGTACCGCGCGCGCGAGCGCGCGATTGATGGCGTTGCCCGCGTGCGGCGGCACCGCCTCGTCCCGCGGTCGCATCGTGGGCACCGGCTCGTGCGACTTGCGCACGAGCACCGCTATGGCGGAGGCGCCCGAATACGGTGGCGTTCCGGTCAGCATCTCGTAGAGCGTGGCGCCCAAGCTGTAGACGTCGCAGCGCGCGTCGAGCGAATCGCCGGTGGCTTGTTCGGGCGCCATGTACTCGGGTGTGCCGACGCCCAGGCCATCCGGCGTGCGGTACTCGCGCCGCGCGTCCTCGATGGCGCGCGCGATGCCGAAGTCGGCCACCACCGCATGCCCGCCGATGAACATGATGTTGTCCGGCTTCACGTCGCGGTGCACGATGCCGCGACGGTGGGCGTAGGCGAGCGCATCGACGATCTCGCGCATGACCGGCAGTGCTTCCTCCCACCGTAGCGGACCCTCGTGCCGCAGGCGATCGCGGAGCGAGGCACCGTCCACGAATGGCATCACGTAGAACAGGTGGCCGTCGGTTTCGCCCGAGTCGAACACCGGCAACACGTTGGGGTGCTGGAGCGCCGCCGCGATCTCGATTTCGCGCAGGAACCGCTCGGCGCCGAGTTCTGTGGTGGTGTCACCGCGAAGAATCTTCACCGCCACCTTGCGAGCGTGGCGTGTGTCCGTGGCGAGGTACACGTCGGCCGAGCCGCCTGAACCGATCAGGCGCTCCAGCTCGTAGCGTGGGCTGAACGCCGCGCGCAGCGACTCGTGGACCATGCAGGAGGGAGGGGGAGCGAACGATTTCACTACCGGGACGCGCGAGACGGCCCCGCGCAATCACAATTGTGAAAGCTCGGCGGGTGCAGGCCCGTGGGCAAGCGAGAGGCGTCGATTGTTCGGTCGGCGCGTGGCGCGACCTATTGTCGACGATGTCTCTCAGCCGTATGCGATGGGCAGGCTGCTCGGTGAACGCAGGAAGGGGTCGGTGCGCCACTGCGGCGTGCCGGCGAGCCGCAACTTCGGTAGCTGCTCGAGCAGCACCTGGAATGCCACCGGCGCCACGCGCTCCGCGAGCGGCGCACCCAGGCAGCGGTGAATTCCCGCGCCGAACGACTGGTGCGTCGTTTCGGTGCGCGTGATGTCGAATCGGTCGCCGTCGGGATACACACTCGAATCATGATTGGCGGAGCCCGTTACCGCCGTCACGATGTCGCCGGGCTTCAGCTTCACGCCACCCAACTCCGTCTCGGCGGCCACGTAACGATCGATGAGCTGCACCGGACCGTCGAACCGCAGCATCTCGGTGACCGCCTGCGGCATGAGCTCGAGCTTCGCGCGCAGGAGCGCCAGCTGGTCCGGATTGTTGAGCAGATTGAGCGTGCCGGTGCCGATGAGAAAGGTGGTCGAGTAGTAGCCGGCAATCGACAGCGTGACCGCGTTGGTCTGCACTTCCTCGATGGAGAGTCCCTGTGGCGCTTTCATGCCGGGGCCGCGCATGAGGTCGAACATCGCGTCGGGGTTGTGCATCGGGCAGCGCGCGAAGGCCTGGTAGTATGCGTTGAGCGCCATGCTGCACGTGAGGCCACCCATGCGCACCGACATCGGCGCCGTGATGTCGTTGGCGGCGACGATCGCGGTGACCCAGTTGGTGATGCCGGCGAAATCGGACGCGGCCACGCCCAGCACGCCTTGCAGCACGCCGGCCGGGAGAGGCAGCGCGTACGCGTTCATGAGGTCGAACTGCGAGCTGGCCTTGGCGGCCACCAGCAGTTGCTGCGCGAGCGCCATTGCGGAGGGCACCGCGTTGCCGATCGCGGTCGCAAAGAGCTCGTCGAGGATCGGGCGCACCTGGTCATGCCGCGGATTGTCGACGCTGAATACCGACTCGGGCATCGACGCCAGCACGCCGCTGATCGGCGGTGGCGGTCCGTCGGAGGGCACCGGGTTGTTCTTGAGGAACAGGTCGGTGCCGGTGAGGATTGTCTCGCAATCCTCGTAGCGGAAGCACCACCACGTGTTGTACGGCCTCACCCAGCTCACCGGCGCCTGCTCGCGAAACAGCTTGTACGTCGCATACGGGTTCGCGAGGAACGCGGGATCGTGCGGATTGAAGCTCGAGGGCGTGAATGGCGCAGTCATGGCGAAATCGGGGCAGGCGAGGGCGGAGCCGTGAGCCGTTCGAGCAGCCACTGGGCCACAGGCGGCGTGAGCGTACAGTGCACGACGTCCGTGGCGCTGCACGTGTAGTCGTGAAAGGGCGAGCGTCCGGTGGACGGCGCTGGAATAGGCGCGAACGGATCCTGGTCGATGTCGAGCGCGCTGATCGTCGGCACCACGCACGCCGTCGGTGCCTGCACCTGCACGGTGCCGCAACCCATCAGGCTGGCGATCTGCGCGGCCAGCGGCGTGTACTCGTTGAGTCCGCCTGGGGCGCCCTCCCAACTGCGTGCGCTCGTCATGCGCAGCGTCGCGCTCGGCACGTCCGGTGCGAGCAGGCATTCGCCCTGCGCCACGAGTGCGGGGGCGCTACCGCCCGCGCTCGCGTTGAGCTGCACGCCGACCCAAGGCGAGCCGGTCCACGAGAGGAGCGGCGCACCGGGCGGCAGCGACGCGCCGCCGTTGCCGTGTCCGCAACTCACGGCAATGCGGCGCACGTGCTGCGGGTACTCTCCGAGCGCGGCGAGCTTGCGCAGGAACGAGGTCCGCTTGGGATCGACGCCGATCGTGTTGCCGGTGAGGAACGCAAGCAGGAACTCCCGGTTGGCGTCGGTGCCGATGAGCGCGGAGAAATCCCTGGCCATCGGGATCGCCTTCCGGAAGTAGTGCGTGAACCACTGCACTGCGACTGCCGTCACCGATCCCCGATGGGGCGTGTCGATCGTGAAGAAGAGGTGCGCGTGATGCTCAAGCCCATGTTGCTCGAGCCAGGCCAGCGCGTAGCGCGTGATCAGTCCGCCCATGCTCACGCCACCCACGGCCGCCGGGTGCGACGTGCGCGCGTGCACCTGTTGCAGGCACGCCATCACCACGGGGGCGTTGTCCTCCATGAGGGCGGTGCCGTTGTCGAAGCCGAGCAGGATCACGTCGTGGCCCGCGGCGCGCAGCGACTCGAGCAGCTCGCCTTGGTTGATCATCTCGTAGAGGTAGTCGCACGGGAAGCCGCCTGGAAACCCTTCGGCGATGATCACCGGCCGCACCACGTCCGCGTGGTCCGGCGCGCGAAACACGTAGGCCGTACCGCCGAGTCCGCCGGGTACGCTCAGCGTCCACGTTTCGTCCGGGAGCGGCGTGGGCGATCCTCCCAAGGCCACGATACCGCGCGCCTCGAGTGTCGTGGCACCCCACTGTGCGCGCACGGCGTACCTGATCGTCTCGCCGGTTGGATGCGCACTCGCGAGCACGTCGCCGAACTGGACTCGGCGGAAGCCCACGCCGTCTCCCGCGTCGAAGTCGATCCGCTCGGGCAGCGGCGCGCCCGGGCTCGTCACGAAGAATCGTTGATCGAAGCTCCACGTTGCGAGCCGACTGCGGAAGGTCGGTGTCGCGCGCCCCCACTGAGCGTGCATCGGCGCGGCGGTCGCGAAGACCTCCTGCGTCTCGAGCACGTCGGCGAGCGCCGGTAACGGTTCAGGAAGCGCACCACCGGCAACCGCGACCGCGTTCACCGCTGCCATGAACGCCGCCGTCGGCTTCGACACGCGATATCGTGTCATCGCCACCGGCAACGGACCGTCGGGGCGGATCGCGGCCGTCATCGCGTCGATGGCCGGCAACGGCAGCACGAGTGCTGGCACCAGCTCGGCCTGACGCAGCGCGTTCATCACGGCCGTCCACTGGCCCAGCGACAACGCGCCTCCGGCCCCCGATCCGTCGGGCAGCGGAACCGAGCCCCACCATGCGAGCAACCCGCTCGGGACCGTGGTCGCGTTCGCCTGCGCCAGCAGCGTTGCGAGCTGCCGGGCGAGTGCCGGGTTGATCACGGTGCCAGCGACGCGAGGAACCGGAGTCCGCCGATCCCGGGCAGGAAGCAGTACAGGCTGCCGCGCGTGGTCACGAGCCGCGGCACGTCGGAGATCGAGATCGGATCGCGCGTGTCATTCGTGCGAATCGTGAACCTGCCGCCCTCATCCGGCTGCCAGCCGATGATCGGATCGCGCGTGCCGCGGATGCCCGCCGTGGCGATGTCGAGATTGGCCCACGTCGTGGCGAGGAACTCGTACTGCATCTCGAGGTCGCCGCACACGAAGTAGCCGACGAGGCCGCGCTTCACGGCAGGATCATCGTGGCCGTGCCGGTACTCCGGGCCGTACGGCATGGCGCGTCGGATGATGCGCCGGCTGTACGGTTGTCCCATCACGCGCGAACTGCGCGGATTGAGGCGGCGCGCGTGCGCACCCACTGGGCAGCGCATCCCTGCCTGATCGTCGAAGTACGCGGGATGCTCCGCGCTCGGCGCATAGTCGAAGTCGTTGATGCGACCGTGCGTGATGGGCGGTGTCGGGTGCGGCGCCTCCGCTGACAGCACGAGGGGCGTACCCGAGCGCCAGCGACCCATCAGCTTTGCCGCTACGAGTTCGGGGTCCATGTTGAATCGCGTACCGGCGCGCCGGATGAACAGCTCGAAGCCGGATACGTCCTGCTCGAGCATGCGGAACACGCCGTAGCTGCCGTTGTCACCGATCGCGTGGGGCAGGTCGCCGAGGAAGTTGCCGTCGTACTGATTCACGTAGTCGCGTCCGAGCAGGAACTCGCCGGCCTTGCTCGCTGGCTGCATGTCCGGCAGCGACTTGCCGGGCACCCCCTCGATGCGCGGCTGCGCGATGCCGTCGCGATAGCCGAAGTGCACGCGCCCATCGGGCAACGCGGCCGCGTCGTAGTGACCGAGCTCGCTCAGCGCGTGCGTGCGGAACAAGGCCCGCAACTGCGTCGAGTACGCGTCAAGCACCGACACGTCATGTGCGTGCGTGTAGAGCGAAACGAGGAGGTGCACCGTTGGCGTGTTGGGTCCACCCACAACCCAGTGGGCCGGTGCACTGGGGCCCTGGTCGCCCATGCCTGCTGCGGCATCGGCGGGCAGCGCAGGCCCTTGCTGAAAGCGCACCGGAAACAGCGCGGCGACACTCGGTGGCACGCCGAGCGCACCAACGCCCGCAAAGGTGATGCCCAGGTTGAGGCAGTACGGCGGCTTGATCTCCCACAGCGCCGCCGTGCTCACCCGCGGTCCGTCGCCGGGCGCATCGGGGAGAATGGCGCGCAGGAACTGGCCGCCGCGCGCGGCATCGGGCGCGCTGAGCGCGAAATGGCGGGCGTGTCGCGCGCTGTAGCCGCGGACGATGTTGGCCTGGACGTCCGCAAGGTCGATCGTGGGCGGTGCCGTGGGTTCAGCCGTTGCCATGGATGTTCTGGATGTCGATGACGGTCTGCGCGGGATACGCGGACCACGGCTGCACCTGCTGCATGTTGTTGGCGTTCACGAACGCGATGAAGTCGCGCGGATACCTCTGCACCGGCAGCCGCGGCGCATCGTCGACGAACATGAGCATGGCGTTGAACGCGTCGCCCAAGACCTTCACGAAATCCATCAGGTACGACTCGAGGTCGCCGTCGTAGACGGTGATCACCATCAACGTCGAGAAGTCCTGCGACGGCAGAAAGCGCGCGAAGTGCACGTAGTGCAGCGACGAAAGCGCAAAGTTGATCTGCGGCTTGATAGCTTGGATCGCATCCAGAAGCGCGGGCATCTGGGCGGGCGACTTGAGGCGCAAGAACAGGTTGAGCCCCTGCTGCACCTGCTTCTCGAGCGCCATGTCTCCGTGGTCGTACGGGCGGGCAACACTGGGCGCGTGCGCGGCACGCGCCATCGCGGCCGGGGAACTGGCGTGCATGTGCGGGGGGGGGCGAAAGGTCGTGCGCCTTGTGGGGTGGACGCACGTTGCGCCAGAGTAGCATGCGGCATTTCTTCCCGCAATCTTTCCCATGATCGCTTCTCCATCCTCACGCATCGCGACGTGACCGCCCAGTTGATGGACTGTTACGTCCCCCGCCTGCTCCGCGAGCGACTGGCCGCCGCGGAGCCGCTCGTGCGTGCGGATGCCCGTGATCTGCCTGCGGCCATCCTCCTTTCAGATCTGCAGGGCTTCACCGCGCTCGTCGAGCGGTTCTCGCTGGACGGACGCGAGGGGCTGGAGGACCTCACATGGGCGCTCAACCGCTACTTCGCCGATCTGGTCGACGAGGTGGTGCGCCATGGCGGCGATGTCGTGTCGATCGCGGGCGACGCCTTCCTGTGTGTGTGGCCCACGGCGCCGGGAGAGGAACTCGCGGACACGGTCCTTCGGGCGGCGGCGGCGGGGCTCGCCATCCAGCGCGCGTTGCATCACCGCGACGCCGGCCGGGGTATGCAGTTCGCCACGCGCATTGGCATCGGGGCGGGCGATGCAACCGTCGCCACCGTCGGTGGCGACGACGGCCGCTGGGAGCTGCTGGTGAGCGGCGAAGCGCTGCGCGACGCCGTGCTGGCCGAGCATGCGGCAACGGCGGGACAGGTCATGCTCTCGTCGCGAGCGACGGCGCTCATCGGGACGCGCGTGCGCGGCCATCGACGTGACGACGCCCTCTGCGTGCTCGACACGCTCGTCGGCGCACCTCCCGCGTCGCTGCCGCCGGAACCCACGGTCGCTCCCGATCGGCTCCGCGCGCACTTGCCGCCCGCCGTGCTCGACCGGCAGGCAATGCCGTCTGCCGACTGGCTCGCCGAAAGTCGCGGCATCACGGTGCTCTTCTCGGCCATCCCGTCGCTCACCGATCTCGAGGGCGAATCCGAGGTGCGCCTCGACGTCACCGATGACGCCGTGCGCGACTTCCAGTCGATCGTGCGGCGACTCGAAGGCACGGTCAAGGTCGACATGGACGACAAGGGCACGATTCTCCTCGCCATCTGGGGCCTCCCGCCCGTGAAGCACGAGGACGACGCCGAACGCGCGGTGCAGGGGGCATGGGCGCTTCGCGAGGCGCTCGCGTCTCGCGGACTCTCTGCCGGCATCGGGCTCGCGACGGGGCGCGCGATCTGCGGCGCTTTCGGCAGTGATCGCCGACGCGATTACATGGTACGCGGCGACGTGATCAATCTTGCCGCGCGTCTCATGGCCGTGGCTCCCGGCGACATCACGTGCGACGAGGCAACGCTGCTCGCCACGCGCGGTCGGGTGGCCGCCGACGCGCTCTCGCCGGTCACCGTCAAAGGGCGCTCGGCGCCCGTGGTTGTCTTCCGGCCGACTGCGCGACGTGATCGCGGCGACGTGGTGCGTGACACCCGCAACGTCCTCGTCGGTCGGGACGACGAGCGCGCGAGGCTCGCGGGCGCGCTCGCTGCTTTCCGCGAAGGCGGGAGCGGTGGCGTCGTGCTCATCGAGGCAGAGGCGGGGCTCGGCAAGTCGATGCTCGTGCAGGAACTCGCGAGCGATGCCGTGAACGGTGGTGCCCGCGTGCTGGCCGCCACCGCCGACGCGATCGACCGCGCCACGCCGTACTACGCGTGGCGCCCGCTCTTCACGGAGCTCTTCGGGATTGTCGGCGACGGCGACACACTCGCCGTGAGCAAGATCGGCGACCGCATGCACGCCCTGCCACGTCTCGAGCGCCTCATGCCGCTGCTGTCGGCCGTGCTGCCGCTCCGCATTGGCGATAACGCGCTCACTGCGGAAATGACTGGCGAGGTGCGCGCGGACAACACGCGTCGCCTGCTCGTCGCACTGCTTGCCGAGGCGGTGGGCGCGTGTCCCACGGTCATCGTGGTCGAGGACGCCCATTGGCTCGACTCCGCGTCGGCGGCGCTGCTCGTCGATGTCGCGCGCGACGTGCGCCCCGTGTTGCTGGTGATCACGGCCCGACCCGCTGCGCCGGGGGCCGCTGGCGACCTGGCGCGGCTGCGTCCGCTCGCCACCACGGGCCACCTGCACCTCGCGCACCTCGGCGATCGCGATACCGATGCGCTCGTGGCGCAACGACTGGGTGTCGACGACGTGCCGCCCGCGCTGCTCGCGTACATCCG
>JAYTVE010000432.1:0-3995 GCA_043744185.1 Gemmatimonadota bacterium
TCGGGGCGCGACGCCAGGACGCGCGCGCGCCATGCGCGCACGACGTCGAGCGTCGGACGGCGCGCGGCACTGGCCACGCGCTCGGTCGTGGCCATGACCGGATCGACCACGAAGCGGCCCCAGGCGCCATCGCCGCCCAAGGTGACGGCGGTGACCACGAGGGCGCGTCGCGCATCGGGGCCGAGCGGCGTTGTCCACACCGATGGCGAGAGCGAGTCAACCCACGCCCCACACGCCGGTGTGATGGGCTGGGCCTGGCACGGGTTCTCCGCATCCTCGCTCACCTGCTTCCGATGGTAGTTCCGCCACCAGCTGCGCGCGACGACGCGTCGATCTTCCTCGGTGTACCATGCGGTCCGCGCATCGGCACGCGGAGCGAGGCCCAGTGCGTCGAGGCAGCGCTCATCGTTTCCAGCTGCGCACTGCCGAGCCACGAGTGCGGGAGCGGTGACGAGGTCCTCGAAGGCACGCGAACCGTTGTCCGGCGGATCGGAGAGTCGAACGCGTCCCAACCACGCCCCCAGCGGCGCCCCGGCACGTTCGCCGATGATTTCCGCGGTCGTGATCTCGAGATACTTCGCGATCGTACCGACCGTGTCGTCATTGGCGGTGAGGCTCAGGCGAACGATGCGCTCCTCGCGGCCACCGCGCAGCAGACTGGCTTGCAGCACGGTGCTCGTGCGTCCGAACGAGCGCTCCTGCACGGGCACGACGCGCGCGATCACCCCCGCGAACGTTGCGTCCACCAGCGCAGCGCCCCATCGAGTGCGAAGGTGCGGCACAACATCGGCCAGCGCGAGGCGCACCGCGCTGCCGAAGGCGGGTGCGCTGGCGACCATGACCGGCGCGACCCGGATGGTGTCGCGCGCCGTTTCGCGGGCCAACGCTTCGATGGCTGCGAGCCGTACATCGATGCGCGCAATCGTTGCGTCTTCGAGCACCACGGCGCGCTCAAACTCGCCGCGGAGTGCCGTCGATGCGGCGCCGGGCTGCGTGGCGCGCGATGTCGCTTGCGCGGTGAGTGCGCGCGGGCTCAGCACCCACGCGAGCGCGATGCACGCGAGCGCTGCGCTGCGTTTCGCGTCAGACGTCATACAGGCCCCACCGACCGATGAAGACGCCGAGTGGACTCCAGCGGCTGACCAGGAAGCGCAGCAGGGCGTCCGCGATGGCCTGCTTGAACACGTAGCGGTCCAACACGACCAGCGTGACGACAACCGTGACGATGGTGAGGACCGCACGCAGTGCCGCTCTCGCATCCTGGGCCTGATCGCCACGAGTGTCCATGCTGCCAACGAGGCCGAAGACCGCGCCGTAGCTGACGAGCATCACCGACAGGAAGCGAATCGAGAGCCCGACCGGATATGCGCGTAGCAACTCCGGTCCGTGTCCGATGCCGCCGACGATCAGGGCACCGACCAGTAGTCCGCACGCAGGCACGAGCAGAACGACGGCGCCCGACGCGAAGCGCAGCAGCACCAGGTACCACCGCGGCACCGGATGCACGAGCATGTAGACCATGCCCAACTGCTGGTCCATGCTCCATGCAGCGGCGGCCACCGACGTGCCGGCAACAATCGCGAACGGAATGAGGACAAGCCCGCCCGCCGCGAACGTCGTGAGGACATCGCGCACCGGCACGGCGCGCAAGTCGAGGCCCCCGAGCGTGGCAGCCGTGATGATCGGCACGGCGAAGGCGAAAATGGCGAGCGCAACGATCACCCAGCGCGTCCACCGCCAGATCACGAACAAGACGGCGCGCAGCATCAGACGACCCCCCGCTGACGGGCCGCGCGTGCGGTGCGCAGCAACTCGACGAACGACTCCTCGAGGTCCAGATCCACCACCTCGCGCAGTTGCGCGCCGATCCCCTCGAACCAGACCTGCATCGGGGGCTGCCACCCGCGCACGACCCACTCTTCCACCGAGCCCAACCCCGTGGTGCGCGCGAGCATCACGAACGGCGCGGTGGGCAGGTTGGCCGGCGCCTTGGATACGCGCAGCCGCTTGATCCCTTCCTTGAACGTGTGCATCGGCAGCTCGGCCACGAGCGCCCCCTTTTCGAGTACGCCGACCCAGTCGCAGATGCGCTCGAGTTCATGGATGAGGTGGCTCGAGATGAACACGGTCGCGTTCGTTTCGCTCACGTAGTCGAGCACCGCCGCCAGCACGTCGCGACGCACCACCGGATCGAGGCCGTCGGTGGGTTCATCGAGCACCAGCAACTCCGGGCGCTGCGCGAGCGCGAGCAGCATCATCAGCTTGCCCGTTTCGCCTTTGGACAGCCGACCGACCATCGCGTCCGACTCGAGCTGGAACGCGGCTCTCAGCTGCTCGGCCCACGTGGCATCCCAGGTGGGGTACCAGGTGCTGTGATAGCGAATGGACTCCGCCACGGTGAGCTGCTTGTAGAGGTGCGGTCGCTCGGGCACGTAGCCGGTGCGGAGCAGGGCGCGCGGCGCCTCGGTGCGCATGTCGTGGCCGAGCACGCTCACGACGCCGGAGTCCGGCTTCACGAGCCCCACGAGCGAGCGGATGGTGGTGGTCTTGCCCGCGCCGTTGGGGCCGAGGAAGCCGTACACGGAACCGGTGGGCACCTTGAGATCGAGCGCCTTGAGCTCGAAGCTCTTGCCGTACTGGACGTGCACGCCGGTGAGTTCGATGGCGAGCTTCACTTGGTGGTTCTCCCGAGTTCGGCGTCGAGGGCGGTGCGCAGGTCGTCCGGTGTGGCGCCGAGGCGCGACGCTTCGGCCAGCAGGGCGCGCACGGCCGTGCGCAGACGGGTGGTACGGTCGCGCTGGCGCACTTCGTTGGCAATGTCGGCGACGAACGATCCGGCTCCCTGACGCATCTCGACGAGTCCCTCGGTTTCGAGTTCGCGGTAGGCCTGCGACACCGTGGCGGGATTGATGCGGAGCTCGGCGGCGAGGTGGCGGACGGAGGGCAGGCCATCCCCGGCGGCGAGCTCGCCACGCGCGATAGCCAGACGGACGCCGTCGGCGATCTGCGCGTAGAGTGGGGTGGCGGCTCTGGGGTCAACCTGCTCGAACAGCGTGGGGCTCCGGTGGAGTTAGTGTATCGGTACAGTAGTACACTCAGTGATTCCACGCAAGGGGTGACCGGTGTTGCTGCGCGCGTGTCACGCAAGCTGTGATGCCGGAACGGGATAGCGCGCTGGCCGTCACCGCTTGTCTGGCGTCGGCTTGTCCGGTATGCTTGACGCAGTGGCATCACGCACGGCCTTGCGGGCGTAATTCAGTTGGTAGAATGCCAGCTTCCCAAGCTGGACGTCGTGGGTTCGAGTCCCATCGCCCGCTCTCCCGTAGCACCCTTGAACACACGAAGGCCGGTCGCGCATGTCGTGACCGGCCTTCGACGTTCGCGCCGCGCCCGCCGGAGGACTCCATGACTCGACTCGCCGGCAAGACCGCCCTCGTCACGGGTGCTGCGCGTGGCATCGGGCGCGCGATCAGCGCGGCCTTCGTGCGCGAGGGCGCGCGCGTGCTGCTCACCGACATCCGCGACGACGAGGGCAGGGCTGCGGGTCTCGCGCTCGGGACGATGGCGCAGTACGCGACGCTCGACGTGCGCGATGAGGCCGCGTGGGCGCGCGTAACGGACGCGTTCGCTGCCGCGCATGGCCCGCTCGACATTCTCGTGAACAACGCCGGCATCACGGGCTTCGAGAGCTCAGCCGCGCCGCAGGACCCCGAGCACGTTGCACTCGACGACATGCGCGCCGTACTCGAGACCAACCTTTACGGCGTGGTGCTGGGGTGTCGAACTGCGCTGCGGACCATGCGCGCGCACCGGCCGCGCGGCGCGAGCGGCAGCATCATCAACATCTCATCGCGTTCAGGCGTGGTGGGAATCCCGCGCGCCGTGGCATACGCGGCCAGCAAGGCGGCGGTGCGCAACCACACCAAGTCGGTGGCGTTGTACGCAGCGGAGGAGGGTATCGCGGTGCGCTGCAACTCGGTGCATCCCGCCGCCAT
>JAYTVE010000433.1:0-14200 GCA_043744185.1 Gemmatimonadota bacterium
GAGGGGATGTCGTTCGACGCGCAGATGCAGACGCTCGTGATCAACGAAGTGAAGCGGCATGCGCCGCGTGCCTTGTACGTGGGCTACGGCGAAACCGACGAGTGGGCGCACGAGAAGCGCTACGACTTGTACCTGCGATCGGCGCGCGGCGTCGACGGCTTCGTGGAAGAGCTGTGGAACACCATGAAGGCGATGCCGGCGTACAAGGATGGCGTCACCTTCATCGTCACCACGGATCATGGCCGTGGCAACGGCGACACGTGGACCGACCACGGTCGCACGGTCGATGGCGCCGAGCACGTCTGGATCGCGACCTTCGGCGCCCGTGCGCTGAAGCTCGGCGAGATCAAGAACGCCGCTCGCGTGACGCAGGGGCAGGTCGCGGCGAGCGTGGCGGCGGCGCTCGGGCTCGACTATCTGGTTGTTGAGAAGCGCGCGCCGGCGGCGCTGATGGCCAACTCAGTGCGCCGGACGCGCTAAGGAGCGTTTGCCGCCCGTCTGAGCGGGCGGCGCGACCGACGTCGCCGCGCTGCGATTGATAAAGAGTTCGATCCCGTCCATAACCCGCTGCAGACAGAAGTCGAACGACTCATCCATGGTGCGTGGCTTTCCTGGATGGGGCGTCGTGAGCAGCGTGGCGAAAGCGGGATATCGCGGGTCGCCGATCGCGCGTCCGAGATCTGCCCCAATGGCCGCAACCCACTCCTGCTCGGACCCGCCACGAGCGCGCACGCGCGCGAGGGATATGGCGGTGTCCGACGCACCTCGCACAAAGCCGTCGAGCACGCTCAACATCTCGCCGAGATCGGCAGAGTTCAGGCCGGTACTCGAGAGTGCATCGACGACGGCCTCGACCCAACTAAGCCAGTTCGGACCGTGTGGCGCAGCAACGAACGGCAACTCGGCTAACCAAGGCCTCGCGCAGAGCATTCCCCTCTTCGCGTGCGCCCAGCGCGTCAGTTCGGTGCGCCAGTGGCCGCGTGGCTCCCCGTAGCGGGGCGGCGTGCCCATCCCGGCGTCCACGATCGCGTCGATGAGCGTTTCCTTGTTGGGGAAGTAGCGGTAGATGGCCATCGTGGTGAAGCCGAGCCGGGCCGCGACGGCATGCATCGTCACGGCGGCCAGGCCGTCCTCGTCTGCGAGCTGAACGGCGGCTCGCACGACGTCCTCGGGCGTGAGCCCGGGCTTCGGGCCGCGCGTCGGTCGCGCGCGGTCGTCCCAGAGCAACTCACTCCGCCGGCGAAGTTCCGGATCCACGCGTGCGGCGGCCCGCACGACGTCGTCGCGCGTGAGGTCTGGCGTCGCCGATGGCCCCCCGCGCGCGCGCGTCTCGGTGTGCGCACTCGCCTCTCGTGTCCCCCGCTTCTTCCCCGTCGCCATGGCACGGCGCTCCAGAAAGGTGTTGACAAACCAGAAACTGCGTATAGCATACACTAAAACAGTGTACGTAGTACGCTAATCAAAGGTCGCTCGCCGCGATAGGGGATTCACCCTGACCCGGCTGGTGGCCCCCCAACCTGAGGAGTCTGCCATGACCACGTCACCCGCCACCACCGCCGCGCTGCCCCGCCCCGCCACCGGTCGTGCGCACGTCGCTCGCACCGCCCGTGCCGCGTTCGCCGTGGCGGTCGTCGCACTCGCTTCGCCGTTTACCGCTCGTGCCCAGTCGCCCGCCACTGAAGCCAGCCCGTGGGAGCTGCGCTTCACCAGCGGTGCGCTTGTGGCCACGGGCGACCTGCGCAACTCGCTCAAGGATGCCTCGACGACCGGGCTGCAGCTGTCCTGGTTGCTGCGTCCGTCGCTCGCCATCACCGGCTCGTTCGCTTGGGCCTCGAGCCACGACCTGTCGGCGGCCGCGAACCCGATGCTCGACGTCTTCACCTCAGACGTCGGTCTCGAGGCGCGTCCCTCGACCTGGTTCACGGGCCATGCGGTCACGCTCAGTCCGTTCGTCGGGCTCGGCGCTGGCGTCCAGAGCTTCAACTACCGCCACCTCGCGGTGACGCCCAGCAACACTCTCGCGGGCTACGTCAGTGCCGGCGGGGAGATCGGCGTCGGCCGGGTGGGACTACGCATCGAAGTGCGCGACTATGCGGGCAGTTTCACGGCGCTGCAGGGTGCCGGCTCGTCGGGCGTCAAGAACAACGTGATGATCATGGCCGCCCTGCGGTTCAGCCGTCACGGCGCGCGGCAGAATTGATCATGACGACCGCGACGCGCAGCTCGGCTCGCATCACCCAGCCGACCCCGAGCGTGAAGGTATCAGCCTCGGGCTGGGCCATCCCGGTTGCGCTCATCGTCCTCAGCCTGGTGCCCGCGATCGCGGGCACCGCTCGGATGGCGCAGCTCGCGACCCGCGCGACCATCACACCGGAGAACGCGCGATTCTTCGCAACGCCGCTTCCGGTGCTGCTTCACATCCCTGCCGTCATCGTGTACTCCATGCTCGGCGCCTTCCAGTTCGCCCCGGGATTCCGCCGTCGTAACCGTCCGTGGCACCGCGCGGCGGGTCGCATCCTCGCTCCATGCGGACTGCTCGCCGCACTCTCCGGCCTCTGGATGACACTCGTCTATCCGTGGCCGGCAGGCGACGGTCAACTTCTGTACGTGGAGCGTCTCGTCTTCGGCTCGGCAATGGTGGCCGCCATCGGCCTCGGACTCGAAGCGATCCGACGACGCGATTTCAGTTCGCATGGCGCGTGGATGGTGCGCGCGTACGCGATCGGATTGGGCGCCGGCACACAGGTGCTCACGCACCTGCCATGGTTCTTGCTGGCGGACGGCAAGCCGGGTGAACTCCCCCGGGGTGTGATGATGGGAGCCGGCTGGGTCATCAACGTCGTGGTGGCGGAGTGGATCATCCGCCACCGGACAGCGCTTCCGAACCGCGTCGTGGCAACGGTCGGCTAGCGTTGCATCGCGCAAGGCATCCGGGGCGCTACCCGTTCACCGCCGCATCAATCCCCTCGAAACGCGACGCGTGCAGCTCCTTCAGCCCCGTCGCCTTCACCAACGCGGCCGCATTCTCCCCGGTCACCGACCCCGCGCCGATGATCATGATCCGGTCATGCGCACGCTCCACGAGATGCGCGAGCGCCTTCGTCCCTTCGACCGCATTCCTGGCTCCACCCGTCGTGAGGATCGAATCCAGCTGCAGCGAAACCAGCAGCTCCACGGCTTCGTCCTGATCCTTGATGTCGTCGAACGCCCGGTGAAACCCGACTTTCATCGGCGTCGCCACCGCCATCAGCTCTGCCACCACCGCCACGTCGATCTCGTTCTCGGGCGTGAGCGCGCCGATCATGACACCGTCCGCATCCAGCTCCTTCGCGAGCAGGATGTCCTTCATCATGATCCCCACGTCGTCTTCGTCATAGACGAAGCTGCCCGTGCGCGGACGGATCAGTACGTGCACGGACGTCGTGAGGCGCTGCGAGCAGCGCGCGATCAGTCCGGCACTCGGCGTCACGCCGCCGCTGTAGAGCGAGCCGCACAGCTCGATCCGCTTGCAGCCGCCTTCCTGCGCTTCCAGAGCGCGGCCGAATGATTCGACCGCTGCCTCGACAAGAACGCTCATAGGAGATCCTCCAGTCCTGCAGTGAGTGACAAGGGTGCATAGCGCGCATCGCTGGCGAGCGCGCGCCGATCAAAGGGAAGGTCCGTGAGCACGATGCGCAGCCGTTGCGGACGGCGGCGGGCGGCCTCCGCCACGCGCGATCCGGTGCGCTCACAACAGCTCTTCCAGCCCCGCCATGCGAAGCATCGGGGCATAGCGCGGATCGATGGCCAGTCCACCGGGGTTGAATGGCATATCGCGGAGCACGCGCCGCAGCCGGCCCGGACGCCGGTGGAACCCCCTCTCCACCCAGTCCATGGCCTGCTCCCAGCGCCCGAGCTCCGCCAACGTGATGATGATGTTGTCAGATGGCTGTCGACTGGTTCCGACATCCTTGAACGGATCCTCGCGCTGTGCGCGCGCCAGCAAGTCGGCTAGCTCGCGCTCCAGGTCTGCCTCGCGTGCGTACGTCCAGCCATTCGCCTTGAGGTCCACGTCCAGCTGGGCGAGGCGCAGTTCGAGCCCACGCTGACCGAGCAGGGCGCGGCGCGCGCTCACCGCCTCGGTCGGCAGCCCCGCGCGATGCGATGCCATTGCGAGCCGCTCGAGTGCCGCGTCGTATCGCGGGTTGAGCTTGAGCGCCTGTCGCAGCGGGCCGATGGCTTCATCATACTTGCCCACCGTCATCAGGATGTCGGCCAGCGTGTTCTGCACCGCGGCGATCTGCGCATGGGCCGCCGCTGCCCGGCGTGCCACGTCGAGTGCCTCATCCAGGCGCCCCGCGATCTTGAGCCACATCGCACGGAAGCGCATGCCTTCGGGCATGCGGGGATCGAGCGTGATGGCCCGTTCCAGTGAACGCCCCGCACCCTCGAAGTCGTCCTCCCAGTACATGCGCGTGGAGCCGATGGACCAGTGGATCTCCGCGATGTCGTCTCCCATCGCCAACGCTTTCCGCCGAAGCGCCTGCGATTCAGCGTACGTGGACGCCTCGTCGCCGAAGCCGCGATAGCCCATCACGTGCACGGTGTCGGCCAGCCCGATGAGCGCGATCGCGTTCGTCGCGTCGAGCGCGAGCGCTCGCTCGAAGTACGTCTTTGCCTGCTCGAGCTTCTCGCGCGCGCCGGGTCCGCCAACCATTCCGTGCGACCAGAGCGTCCGCCCTTCGCGATACGCCTGCATCGTTGCTGAATCCTCGGCTGATGTGCGCTGCGCGGACGCGACCACCGGCTCCGGCTTCACGGCTGGGTGCGGGCCGCTGGCGAGCAACGGTCGCAACCACTTGAGCACGTCACCCGCCGTGGCGGGCCGGTCCGCCGGCGCCTTGGCCATGAGCGCCTGCATCAGCACCGCGAGTGACCGCGGCACGTCGCTGCGCACCTGCTCGATGTCCGGCACCGGCCCGTGCACGTGCTGCCCGATCACGGCCATCACGTTGAGGCCCCGATAGGGCGTCTGGCCTGTGAGCAGCTCCCAGAGCACACAGCCGAGTGCATAGAGGTCGCTTCGCCCATCGAGACCGTGCTCGCCCATCGCCTGCTCGGGACTCATGTACGCGGCGGTGCCAAGCACCAAGCCCGTGGCCGTGAGCCGCATGTTGGCCATCGAGCCTGCGGCCGTCGCGATGCCGAAGTCGGCGAGTATGATCCGCTCGCCTACGCAGAAGATGTTCTCGGGCTTCAGGTCCCGGTGCACGATGCCCATGGCATGCGCATACGAGAGCGCTTCGCACAGGTCACTCGCAATGCGCACCACGCGCTCCACGGCGAGCTTCCCCTCGCGATCTACCAGCGCGCGCAGCGTCTCGCCCTGCAGGAACGGCATCACGTAGAACCGGTGCGCGTCCGCGACGCCGCTGTCGAAGAGCGGCACGATGTTCGGATGTACCAGCCGCGCTGTCAACAAGATTTCGCGCGCGAACCGTTCCTCGGCGTCGGACCCCTCCGACGCCGGGTCGAACACCTTGACCGCGACCTCGCGCTGCAGCTTGCGGTCCGTGGCCAGGAACACCGTCGCCATGCCGCCACGCCCGATCTCGTGCGCGATCGCGAACCGCTCCGCGAGAACCGGGGAGAGTGAGGCCTGCGTGACGCCGCCGGTGAGGCGTTGCGCCACTACAACGACCACCCCGGACGGTAGCTCGGCGTGATCAACTCCGCGGGCATCGTCGTGTTCGTGATCGCACCCGTCTCGGCGTCGAGTTCAAGGGTGCGGCCCATGCGAACGGCCAGGTTGCCGAGCACGATCATCTCGGTCAGCGGGCCGGCGTAGCTCGCGAAGTTGGAGCCGGGCTGTGTGCCGCCCTTGATCGCGTCGATCCACTCGTTGTACACGCCCTTCGTGCGCGGGTATACCTCGGCCGGCTTGTTGGCGAGCAGCGCCTTGTGCGCTTCATCGTTCGAGAGGCGCGGATTCTCGCCGTACGTGCCGGCAATGAGCGTCCCTTTGTCGCCGATCCAGAGCTGGCCGCTGTCGTCGAACGGCCACGCCTTGCTCTCGGGCCAATCCTGCGGGCGCGGCGGATAGATCGAGCCGTCGCGCCACGTGACGAGAATCGGCGGGCGGCCGTTGCGCGCGGGAAACTCGTACGAAATGCGCGACGACTTGGGCGCGGTCTCCGGGAAGAGCCGTGTGCTCTCGGCCGTGATGCGCGTCGGGTAGCGCAGGTCGTTCACCCAGAACGCGGCGTCCATGATGTGGCATGCCATGTCGCCCATCGCACCGGTGCCGAAGTCCCACCAGCCGCGCCAATTGAACGGCGCGTACGAGGGGTGATACGGCCGATCCGCCGCGGGGCCCAGCCAGAGGTTCCAGTCGAGGGTGGGCGGCACGTTGTGCGCATCGCTCGGACGGCGCATCCCCTGCGGCCAGATCGGGCGATCCGTCCAGCAACGCACCTCGCGCACCGTGCCGATCGCGCCCGCCTCCACCCACTCGCGGATCTGGCGGATCCCTTCACCCGCATGCCCCTGATTGCCCATCTGCGTCGCCTGCTTGGGGCGACGCGCGGCTTCCGCCTTGAGCGCGCGTACTTCGCCAAGCGTGCGCGCGAGTGGCTTCTGGATGTAGGTGTGCTTGCCAAGCTTGAGCGCCGCCATGCCGGCGGCCGCATGCGAGTGGTCGGGGGTGCTCACCGTCACCGCGTCGATCGACTTCCCTTCCTTGTCGAGCAGCTCGCGCCAGTCCTTGTAGCGCTTGGCCTTGGGATACGCCTGGAAGGTGCGATCGGCACTGTTCCAGTCCACGTCGGCAAAGGCGACGAGGTTGTGCTCGCTCATCCCCTTCACGTCGTTGGCCCCCATCCCGCCCACGCCGATGCACGCGACATTGAGCGTGTCGCTCGGCGCACGGAAGCCGCGACCCAGCACGTGGCGCGGCACGATCGAGAACGCGGCGCCGGCGACCATGATGTCACCGACGAAGTTGCGACGCGAGAGCGAGCGATCAGTCATGAGTCCCCCATCAGGAACGAACGATCACGCCGTGACCGGCGCGCGGTTGTCCTCGGCGCGCGGTCGGAAGCTCAGGAAGAACACGATGAACACGACCAGCGCGCCCATCGCGGGAATCGGCCAGATGCGCGCCCAGTCGTGCGTGGTGGCGGCCCCGGCACTCACGGTCGCGTACTTGTTGACCACCGCCCCCGACACGAACGCACCGATGAAGTAGCCGACGCCGTTGGTGACGAAGTTGATCATTCCCTGTGCCGCCGCACGCACCTTCTCACCCGCGCGCTGGTCGGTGTAGATCTGACCCGCCACGAAGAAGAAGTCGTAGCACACGCCATGCAGCAGGATGCCGACATAGATGAGCCACATGCCACCGTGTGCATCACCCGCGCCAAAGGCGAAGTAGCGGAGTGCCCAGGCCACCATGCCCACCAGCATGATCCCCTTGATGCCGACCTTTCGCAGCGCAAGCGGCAGCACGAGCATGAAGCCGATCTCCGACCATTGCCCGAACGTCTGCAGGAAGGCCGGCTCCGGCGCGCCGATCTCGTTCAGGAACGGGTTGGCGAACGTGTAGTAGAACTGGAGCGGAATGCAGAGCAGGAAGCTGCCGAGCACAAACACGAGAAAGTCGGTGTTCTTGAGCAGGGCCAGCGCATCGAGCCCGAGTGCATCGCGCACGCTGAACGGCTGTCCCGCCGCCTTGGGCGGCGTGTGCGGGAGGGTCACCGAGAAGAGGCCGAGCAGGATGGAACCTCCGGCCGCGAGTTGCATCGGGAGCGCGAGTGCATCGGCCTTGAGCACCTTGCCCACGAGTGTCCCGGCCGCGATCCACCCGATGGTGCCGAGCACGCGGATGAGCGGGAATTCCTTCGCGGGATCGGCGATGTGGTGGAACGAGATCGAGTTCGTGAGCGAGAGCGTCGGCATGTAGCAGAGCGCGTACGCGATCAGCAGCGGGTAGAAAGTGCCGAACTCCGTCTGCTTCGACAGCAGCAGCATGAGCGCGCCGCCCGCAAGGTGCAGGACCGCGAGGAGTTTTTCGCTCGAGAAGAACCGGTCCGCCACCATGCCGACGAAGAACGGCGACACGAGCGCGGCAATCGCGGTGGCACCGTACGCGAGCCCCACCTGCGGATCGCTGAAGTGGAGCGTGCGACCGAGGTATGTCCCCATCGTCACGAACCAGCTCCCCCAGACGAAATACTGGAGGAACATCATGATGCTGAGCTTGGTGCGTGTGGCGCTCACCTACTTGAGCTCCCGCACGCGGATGTTGCGGAAGGCGAGTGCGCCTTCGTGATCGCCCTGCAGGGCGAAGTGACCGCGAGGCTGCCGGCCATAGCGCGGCCACTCGACGAACTTGCTCGCCTTGACCTTCGCTTCCCAGTCAGCGCTCTGCAGTTCGTACTCGAGCAGCTTGAAGCCGTTCAGCCAGTGCTCGACGTGCGCCCCCTTGGCGACGATGCGCGCCTGGTTCCACTCGCCCACTGGCTTGAGGTGCCCGACCGGCGAGGGGTACAACCCGTAGGCGGCCCCCGCGCAGGTCAGGCGCGTCTTGTTGTCCGCAGCGGCGAGGTCGTCGAGCAGCTGATACTCCGGGGCGGTCCAGTAGATCTTCTTCTCGTCCTCGGTGCCGCGATAGAAGATGCCCGAGTTGCCCCCGTTCGAGATCTGCCACTCGAGCTCGAGCTCGAAGTCGCCGAACTCGTCCGTGGACACGATGTCCTCGACCGGCTGGGTCTTCGAGAGGACGCCGTCCACGACGGTCCACCCGTCCGGAAGCCGGTCCATCTTGTAGCCGCGCCAGGCGGCCGAGGAATCGCTCAGCAGCAAACGCCAACCGGTCGCATCGGCAGTCATGGCGGCTGCGGGTGAAGGCGCGGCGCCCTGGGTGCCGGAGGCGCAGGCACCGACGACGGCGACGAGGGCGATGGCGGCCGCCAGCGGGCGGAGCAGGACGGTCACGAGCATCACGAAAACACCGGGCTGGAGTCGCGCTAACGTACGATTGTGCGACCACTTACGAAAGACCGCCGACGTCGTGAGCGCAGCGAAGAGCCTGCCTTTGCCCGCCAGCAACCCCCTCGCCCGCGCACGTGTCACACATCGTCACCCTGCACTTCGCATCGCCCCGCATCTTTCCGCCATGCTGACCCCTGCCCTGCTCTCCGCCGCGCTCTTCATCGCCTCCGTCCCACAGCGAGTCCCGGCACCGCTCCCCGACTCCGCCATCCGCGCGCGGGTCGGCACCTACTTCGACCGACTTGCCGGCGTGGGGTACTCGGGTGCTGTCCTGGTTCTCCGCAACGGCTCGCCGATCGTCGAGCGCGCCGTCGGCTTCGCCAACCGTGAGCAGGGCATCCGGTCGGATACGCGCACGACCTGGAACCTGGGCTCCATTACCAAGCAGTTCACGGCCGCCGCCATCCTTCGGCTCGAGGAACTCGGCACGCTCCACACCACCGACTCCATCACGCGGTGGTTTCCCGAGGCGAAGGGTCCCAAGCGCAGCATCACGGTGCACCAGCTGCTCACGCACACCGCCGGCTTCGAGTCCGACTACGCCCCCACCGACTACACCCCCAACACCCGCGACGAGTACATGCAGCGCATGCTCACCGCCCCGCTGCAGTCACCCCCCGGTGCGGAGCACGCGTATGCGAATGCGGGGTACTCCATGCTCGCGGCCATCATCGAGATCATCACCGGCAAGGCGTACGAGGTAGCGCTCACTGAGCTCGTGCTCGCCCCCGCAGGGATGACAGAAACGGGCTACACGCGACCGAACTGGTCCGCGGCGCGCGTCTCGCACGGTTACGAGAACGGCGCCGACTGGGGCACCATTCCCGACAAGCTGCGCGTGAGCGGCGCACCCTTCTGGGCCCTGCGCGGCAATGGCGGCCTGCAGACCACGCTCGCCGACATGGCAAAGTGGGAGAAGGTTGCTACTACGGGCATAGTTCTTACCGACTCGTCGCGCCACAAGTGGATGACCGGCTACGTGAGCGAGGGCGGACCCGGCGACTCCAAGTACGCCTACGGCTGGGCTGTGCACCCGAGCGCACGCGGCACACGCGTCGTCGAGCACAACGGCGGCAACGGCATCTTCGTCGCCGAATGGAAGCGGTTCGTGGACGAGGGGATCAGCATCTTCGTCGCCTCGAGCGTCGCCGAGCTCAAGGCGTCGCCCGTGGTTGAGGAGATCGAGAAGGCCGTGTTCGGCGGTGACTACACCCTGCCGCCCGCCGCCGTCGCGGTGGATGCCGCGTCGCTCGCCGCCGTCGCGGGACGCTGGCGCACCGCATCCGGCGACGCCCTCGACATCGATACCCGCAGCGGACAGCTCTCCGTGACCGCAAGCGGCGCCGCGACCTGGTTGATGCTCGCACGCGGCGACACCACGCAGGATGCGCGCGGCGCCGCACTGGCGACCAAGTCGCTGGTCATCGTGCAAGGCATCGCGAAGGGCGATGCCAAGCCGCTCTTCGATGCGCTCGGCGGGCGCGAGCCGCTCGACGAACTCACACGACAGGTGCAGGGTCTCGCCCGCGACCGCGCCGGGCGACTCGGCGCGCTCCGCTCCGTGACGCTGCTCGGCGCCGTGCCGCGACAGCGCGAGGGCAACACGATCTACGTGGCCACCGTGCGCGTCGACTTCGAACGCGCCGTCGTGTCGAACGTGCTGGTCTGGGGCGCCGACGGCACGCTGCGCGATCGCATCGCGCGTCCGCTCGCGGCGGCGCTCTTCGTGCCAATCGCCGGAAACGCCTTCCAGCGACTCGACCTGGCAGGCGGTCCCTCGGCTCCCGCTGTCCGCATCGAGCGTGACAGCGCCCCTGCGCGTCTGACCCTCGTGTCGCCGTCAGGCCAGCGGCTCATCCTCACCAAGTCGTCCTGAGCCCTGTCGTTCCGAGCGCAGCGAAGGACCTGCGCGTCCCGCGGCCAACCAGGCGGGTCTCTCGCCGTGCTCGCTACGACGGCTACCGCTTCACCGGCTCCCCCAGCCCTGCCGCCTTCCGCACGTACTCCGCCGCGTCAGCATGCGTCGCCCACCACACCTTCCCGCACGCCGTCTTCTCGATGTGCGCGATCAACTGCTCGAGCGCGACGATCCGCGAACGGTGCCCTGACACGTGCGGATGCAGCGTCAGCACCAGCATCGTGCCCTCCTCGAGCGCCTTGTCGAACTCGTCCATCCAGACGCGCGCCACGTCGCGCGGTGACGCGTAGCTCTGTCCGCGCGGGTCGAACAGTGGCGCATCGTCGAGAATCCACTCGACCGGCAGCTCCACGAGTCCCGTGGGTTCGCCGTTCTGCAGCAGCTCGTACGGCGCATCGTCCGCCATCAGCGAGCTCTCGTACCGGAACCCCATGTCGCGGAGGATGCGCAGCGTGTTCGGGCTGAAGTTCCAGCTCGGCGCGCGATACCCTGTCGGCTTCGTCCCCGTGAGTTGCGTGAGCTCCGCCACCGCCTTGGCCACGAGCGCACGCTCCGCGCTGTCCGGCAGCGTCATGTTCATCTCGTGAATCCAGCCGTGTACCGCGATCTCGTGCCGACCGCTGGCCTTGATCCAGGTCGCCATCGCGGGCGTGATCGCCAGGCTCACGCTCGGAATGAAGAAGCTCGCCGGAATCTTGTGCGCGTCGAGCAGCTTGAGGATGCGCGGCAAACCAACCCGCGCACCGTACTGCGCCTGCGACAGCGACCCCACCGTCGGCTCACCGTACCGGATCGGGATCGTCTCGTTGTCGACGTCGAACGAGAGCAGCACCGCGACCCGCTTGCCGCCCGGCCACACCTTGGGCTGCAACGAACGCCCGGCGCGTACGCCGTTCACCACGGTTCGCACCGAATCCATGGTCCACTTCCACCCGGGCTTGGCGGTGGTGACGGGTACGGGTTGCGCCTGGGCGATCAGCAGTGAAGGCGCGAACGTGACAGCAATGAGGGCGACGCGATACCGCGACATGCAGCGTATCCGGGTGGCAGGTGTGCCAATCGTAGGGCGGGAGAACCCGCGCCGTAAGTCGTCCTGCGCTCCGCTCGGGACGACTACTTGTCGAGAGGTCGAAAATTCACGTCGAGCACCCGCAACCGCTCGGCGTGTGCACGCATGCGTACCCGAAACGCAGCGAGGTCGCGCCCGCTCGCCGGTGTCCACGCCACTTCGGCCAGCGCCGACAGCCGCGGATACGCCATGTACTCCACCGCGCGCCCGTCCGGGATGTATTCCGTCCAGATCTGCCCCTGCACGCCGAGAATCCGGCTCACCTTGTCCGGCGCGATCGCCTTGGGGATCGGATCCCACGTGTACACGGTGTCGAGTGGCAGGAAGCCGCCGATCGCGTGCGGCTCGTTGGCGCGCTCCTTCGACTGGTAGTAGTCGAAGTACGTGTGATGCGTTGGCGTCAGCACGGCGTCGTGTCCCGCATTGGCAGCCGCAATCGCACCGTCATCACCACGCCAGCTCATCACCGTCGCGTTCGGCGCCAGCCCCCCCTCTAGGATCTCGTCCCAGCCGATCATGCGACGTCCGTGCTGCGTGAGCCAGCCGTCCATTTGCCGGATGAACCAGCTCTGCAGCTCGTGTTCGCCGCTCAGGCCGAGCTGCCTGATCTGCGCCTGCATCACCTCGCTCGCCTTCCACGGCCCCTTCTGGACCTCGTCACCACCGACGTGAATCCACGGTGAGGGAAAGAGCGCGAGCACTTCCGTCAGCACGTCCTGCATGAACGCAACCGTGGCCGGGCTCGCGTTCAGCACGTCTTCGCCCTCGCCCCAGATCCGCAGCACGCCCAACGGGCGCGTCACGTTCCCCAATTCCGGATACGCCGCGATCGCCGCCTGCGCGTGTCCCGGCATCTCGATCTCCGGTACCACGGTGATGAAGCGCTCCGCTGCGTACGCCACGACCTCGCGGATGTCGTCCTGCGTGTAGAAGCCGCCATGCGGAATGTCGTCGTACACCCGCTTGGTCGTGTCCGTGTGCAGGTCACCGACGAGCGTGCCCGTGCGCCACGCACCCACCGATGTCAGCTTCGGGTACTTCATGATCTCGACGCGCCACCCCTGGTCATCCGTGAGATGCCAGTGGAAGCGGTTGAGCTTGTGCAACGCCATCAGGTCGACGTAGCGCTTCACGAACGCCTTCGGCATGAAGTGTCGCGAGACATCGAGATGCGCACCGCGCCACGAGAAGCGTGGCCGGTCCTCGATCGACACCGCCGGCATCGTCCACGCCACCCCCTTCACGAGCGCCGCGCGCTCGATCGCGTTCGGCAGCAGTTGGCGCAACGTCTGCGTGGCGTAGAACGCGCCCGCCGCGCCCGCCGCGCGCACCGTCACGCGCCGCGGCGTCACCTCGAGGCGATAGCCCTCGTCGCCGAGCGTCTTCGCGAGCAATGCGTCGAGGCGAAACTCGATCACCGACGCGTTCTTCGGCGTCGCCCCCTTCGTCACCACGTACGTGTATCCCGTTGCCGGCTGCAACCGGCGCACAAACCCGTCCGCGACCTCGTCCAGCGCAGCGTCGGCAACAATGATCGTTGCCGACGACAACGTGAACGCCCCCGCACCCGGCGTGACCCGCGAGGGCCACGGCACGAGCGCGAGGGCGGCAGCGGCGGCGGCGATCACCACCGGCATCACGATCTCCTTACTGCTTCGCGATGATGTTTTCCTTCAGCTTCTCGTAGGCGCCCTTCGGCATGACCTTCTTCCGCCAGAGTTCGTCCTTCGACTTGTACGGACGCCCCTTGATGATCTTCGCGGCGTAGGCGTCACCGATACCGGCCACGGCCTTGAGCTGGTCAGCCGTCGCCGTGTTGATGTCCACGGGCTCGGCCTTGGCGGCAGCGGCAGCTGCGGGCTTTGCCGCAGCCGCAGCTGCCGGCTTCGTATCCTTCGTGGCGGGCTTGGCCTGAGCGGTGGCGGTGCTCGCCATCAGCGCGAGCGCGGCAAGGGCGCTGGCAAACGTCTTCACGAACATCGGAACCTCCCGGAGGGTGACGAACCTGCACGACGAGCATGGACGGTACGTTGCCATGGGCCTTGCGCGCAAGTGAGATTGTCGCATCCTCGCGGGAGACACGCGACATGCCGTCCATCTTCGAGCCCGACGCGGAGCGCGCCGCGCTCGCACGCCTCGACCGCCTCACCCCAGACGCGCGCGCGCAGTTCGGCGTGTAGCGC
>JAYTVE010000434.1:0-3977 GCA_043744185.1 Gemmatimonadota bacterium
ATCTCGCCGTTCGACTCTCAGGCGCGCCGGCACACGAGCTTCGCGTCGATCTTCGTCTATCCGGTCGTGAACGAGGAGATCAACATCGAGATCCGCGACGAAGACATCAGGATGGACGTCTTCCGCGCCTCGGGCGCAGGCGGCCAGCACGTCAACAAGACGAGTTCGGCGGTGCGACTCACGCACCTTCCCTCGGGGATCGTCGTGTCGTGTCAGCAGCAGCGCTCGCAGCACAAGAACAAGGAGCATGCGATGAAGCAGCTCAAGAACAAGCTCTACAATCTCGAGGCGGAGAAGCAGGCGGCCGCGAAGGCCGCGCTCGACTCGACGAAGGCGGACGTGAGCTTCGGGAGCCAGATCCGGTCATACGTGTTCCAGCCGTACACGATGGTGAACGACCATCGCACGGAGCTCAAGATCACGGACGTGCAGAAGGTGATGGACGGGGCGATCGACCCGTTCATCGAGGCGTACCTCAAGGTGGGCGCGGAGGCGGGGAAGTGACCGAGGAGCGGACCAATCCGGCGTCGGGTGATGCCGCCGCCGAACTGAACCAGGTGCTGCGCGACCGGCGCGAGAAGCTCGAGAAGCTCGCCGCGGTCGGGCATGCGGCGTTCGCGTACCGGTTTGCGCGGCGCGGCACCGTGGCGGACGCGCTCGCGCGCAGCGGCGATCTCGTGGCGGGAGAGTCGTCGACGGGCACGGCGCGCATTGCGGGGCGGCTGATCTCGAAGCGCGGACACGGCAAGACGATGTTCGCGCATCTGGCCGACGAGACCGGGCGCATGCAGGTATACCTGCGCAAGGACGAACTCCCGACGGCGTGGCCGATGATCGAGTTGCTCGACATCGGCGACATCATCGGCGTGGACGGCGCGCTCATTCGCACCAAGCTCGGCGAGCAGACGGTGCAAGCGTCGAGCGTGGAGCTGCTGGCCAAGTCGCTCCGTCCGCTGCCGTTCGCGAAGGAAGAAGTGATCGAGGGCAAGCTGGTGCGCCACTCGGGGTTCAGCGACGGCGAGCAGCGTTCGCGCCAGCGCTACGCGGACCTCGCGGTGCATCCGGAAGTGCGGCGCCACTTCCGTGCGCGCACGCGCATGACGACGGCGATCCGCCGCGTGCTCGACGACCTCGGCTACCTCGAGGTCGAGACCCCGGTGCTGCAATCGCTCTACGGCGGCGCGGCCGCGAAGCCGTTCAACACGCACCACAATGCGCTCGACCTGCCGCTCTTCCTGCGCATTGCCGACGAGTTGTACTTGAAGCGGCTCATCGTCGGCGGGCTCGACCGCGTGTACGAGATCGGGCACGATTTCCGGAACGAAGGGATTGATCGCACACACAATCCCGAGTTCACGATGCTCGAGTTCTACGAAGCGTACGCGGACTACGAGGTGATGATGGACCGCGTGCAGGCCATCCTGCGCGCGGCGTGGACGGCGGTCGACGCGGAGCTCGATCCCGCTCGCTGGCCGGCGGCCGAGCGTGGCGCGGCAGCGGCGGACCGATTCATTCCCGAGCTGGGCGAGGCCTTTCCGAGAATCTCGTGGGTGGGGGCGCTGTCGGCCGGGATGGGGGTGACGAGCGTGCTGTCGCTCTCGCATGCGGAACTGCGCACGGCGGCGGACCGCGTGGGCGTGCCGAATGTGGGTGCGCTCTCGCGCCCGAAGCTGCTGGACGAGCTGTTCCAGCACCATGTCGAGCGCACGATCGACCGGCCGACGTTCGTGGTGGACTACCCGAAGGAGCTCTCGCCGTTCGCGAAGCCGCATCGCACCGAGGCGGGGATCACGGAGCGCTTCGAGCTGTTTGCCAAGGGGAAGGAACTCGCGAACGCGTTCAGCGAGCTCAACGATCCGGTGGACCAGCGGCAGCGATTCGAGGCGATGACGGCGCAGAAGGAAGCCGGCGACGAGGAGGCAAGCAGTCTCGACGAGGACTACCTGCGCGCGATGGAATACGGGATGCCGCCGACGGGCGGTGTCGGCATCGGGATCGACCGGCTGTTCATGTACCTGACGGGCACGTCGCACATCCGCGACGCGATCCTGTTTCCGACGATGCGCCCCGAGTAGCCCGTGACCTCCACCCGCCTCGAGATGCAGATCGCGTGGCGCTACCTGCGCAGCCGGCGCGGGTCGCGCTTGCTCTCATTCATCAGCGTGATCGCGATTGGCGGCGTCGTGGTGGGGGTGAGTGCGCTCATCATCATCATGGGCGTGATGAACGGGCTGCAGACGGACCTGCGCGAGAAGATTCTGGTGGGCTCGCCAGACGTGCGCGTGCTGACGTACGGCGAAGACCTCAAAGTGAAGGATTGGCGTCAGACACTCGACAAGGTGAAGCGGGTGGACGGCGTCGTCGCGGCGGCGCCCTTCGTGATCACGCAGGGAGGGATCACGGCCGGGCACGACTACGCCGAGGGGGCGTACGTGTATGGCATCGAGCCGACGCGCGCGGGCGCGGCCGAGGTGACGACGATCCGCCAACATGCCACGACCGGCGACTTCACGTTTCGCTCGCGCGATGGTCGCGGCCGCGGTGTGGTGCTCGGGCGATTGCTCGCGCTCCGGCTCAACGCGTTCCCCGGCGACACGGTGCGGCTCGTCTCGTTCGCCGGCTCGCGCATGAATGCCGTGACGGGCAACGTGGTGCCCGGCGTGTTCCCGGTGGAGGTGAGCGGCATCTTCAGCACCGGCATGTACGAGTACGACAACGCGTACGTGTACATGTCGCTCGAGGCGGCGCAGGAGTTTGCGGGACTCGGAGACGCGGTGACGGGAATCGAGGTGAAGACGACGGACCGCTGGCACGCGAGCGGCGTGGCCGACCAGTTGTCGACGACGCTCGGGTTCCCGTTCCGCACGGTCGACTGGCAGGAGCAGAACCGGTCGCTCTTTCAGGCGCTCAAGCTCGAGAAGCTGGGCATGGGCGTGATCCTGCTGCTGATCGTGCTCGTGGCGGCCGCGAATATCGTGAGCACGCTGACGATGGTCGTGGCCGACAAGACGCGCGAGATCGGCATTCTCAAGGCGATGGGGCTGCCGGCGCGCTCGATCCGCCGCGTCTTCGTGTGGCAGGGAATCTTCATCGGCTTCGTGGGCACCGGATTGGGTCTCGCCGGCGGCCTGTTCGGCTCGCTCGCCCTCGGTCGTTGGAAGCTGATCGAGCTGGACCCGAGCGTGTACTTCATCGACCATCTGCCTGTGTCCACGCAGGTGGGCGACGTGGTGTGGATCGTGGCGGCGAGCATCGCGATCGCTGGGCTGGCCACCGTGTATCCGTCAGCGCAGGCGGCGCGGCTCTACCCCGTGGAGGCGATCCGCCACGAATGAGCGACGTCATGATGCCGGTGCTCGAGGGAGCCGAGCTGGTGAAGTCGTACGTGGGCGGGGACGGCAGTACCGTCCACGTGCTCGATGGCGTGTCGCTGTCGGTGGCGCGCGGCGAGATCGTGGCGATTGTCGGTGCGAGCGGCGCGGGCAAGAGCACGCTGCTGCACGTGCTGGGCGCCCTCGACGTGCCGAACTCGGGCACCGTGCGCATCGGCGGCCAGCCACTCTCGGGGCTCGACGATCTCGCGCTCGCCACGCTTCGCAACCGCTCGGTGGGGTTCGTATTCCAGTTCCACCACCTGCTGCGCGAGTTCAGCGCGCTCGAGAACGTGATGATGCCGCTGCTGATTGGCGGCATGGACGAGGGGCTGGCGCGTCGTCGGGCGGCGGAGTTGCTGGAGCGCGTTGCGCTCACGTCGCGGGCGCATCATCGGCCGGGAGCGCTCTCGGGCGGCGAGCAGCAGCGCACGGCGGTGGCGCGTGCGCTCGCGGCCGAGCCTGCGGTCTTCCTCGCGGACGAGCCGTCGGGTAATCTGGACCATGGGACCGCGGAGGTGCTGCACGACCTCCTGGTGACCCTCGCCCGGGACTTGGAGATCGGCATGGTGGTGGTGACGCACAATCGCTCGCTGGCCGGTCGTG
>JAYTVE010000435.1:0-3964 GCA_043744185.1 Gemmatimonadota bacterium
GTCGATGACGATGAAGGGCAGAAACAGCGCGAAGCCGATCTGGAAGGCGGTGCGCAGCTCGCTCGTGACGAAGGCCGACGTGAGCACGATGAGCGGCACCTCCTCCGGCGACCTGGCCTGCGGCTGGCGGCTCATGCTCATGAACGAGGCGAGGTCCCCCTCGCGCACCTGCTTGATCATGAAAGCGCGGAACGGCTTGGCTCCTTCCTGCAGCATCGCGGCCTGTTCCATCTTGCCGTCCATCCACGGCTTGAGCGCCGTTTCGTGCACCTGCTCGAGCGTGGGCGACATCACGAAACCCGTGAGCAGCAGCGCGAGGCCGGCCACGAGCTGGTTGGGTGGCGCGTTCTGCGCGCCGATGGCCTGACGGAGAAACGAGAGCACGATGAGGATGCGGGTGAAACCCGTCATCATCAGCACGAGCATGGGGAGCAGCGTGAGCAGCCCCATCATCACCACGACGCCAACCGTACCCGAGAGGCGGAGGCCGCCCGCGCTGCTGTCGCCGACCTTGAGGTCGATGGTGGGCGCGAGCCTGGGGAGCGCGCTGTCGATGCGTGCAACAGCGAGCGTCGTGGCCGACGCGGGGGTCGCGACGGGCACGGCCTTGGCGACGGCCTTCACCGTCTTCGCGCTCTTCGCGCTCTTCGCAGCCTTCGCAGCCTTGTTCGTCGCGCTCTTGCTCGCAGCGGACTGGGCCGTCGGCTTCGCGTTCTTTGAGACCGCTTTCACGGCGGGCTTCGCTGCACCTGTCGTCGATGCTGCTGGCGTCGCACCGGCCTGCGCCTGCAGCGTGCCGCCGAGCGCAACAGACAAGAGCAGCGCGCCCATCATGCCGGCCATCGCCTTCTTGAACTGGCCGGCGAAGCTGCCAGGGAGCGCAGCCAGGCCAGTCGACGGAGTCGACACGGCCATCGCGGCCAGCGTCGGCAACTCGGCCGTCACGCTCGCGCCTTCATCAGCGTCGAGTTCGAGGATCGTGTGCACGCCGCCGTCGCCCATGCTCACCGCCACGCGACGCGTGCCGATGCGCACCACCGCGATGCCTTGGCGCGGACCGAGTGGCAAGCGCGCCATCACTTCCAGCGACAGCGCGCCGGCCCCGCTCGTGCGCGGGACGAGGCGGCGCAGCCACTTGAGCGTGAGCACGAGCAGCGCCAGCACGATGGCCAGCACGCCGAGCACGCCGATGAACGAAGCGATGGGCATGGAAGTCGTCAGTCCGATGCTCAGGCCGCTTGCGCGGCGTCGGCGTTCGGGACCTGCGCGATGAGGCGCGTGATGCGCACACCGAAGTACTCGCCCACCACCACCACCTCGCCCTCGGCGAAGCGACGGTCGGCGACGAGCACGTCCACCGGCTCACCGCGCATGCGGTCGAGCTGGATGACGGAGCCGCGTCCCAAGCGGAGCAGATCCTGCACGGTCATGCGCGTGCGACCGAGTTCGATGGAGACGTTCATCGAGAGGTCGAGCACCGCCGAGAGCGGTACTTCGCCCTGGGGGCCGGCGCCGGGGGCCAGTTCGGCGTAGTCGGCGGGAGACGAAGGCACGGGAGCGTCAGACATGGATCGGGGTTGGGTTACTAGTGGTCGGCGTTGACGATCGGTGACGTGGCCGCATCGATGAGGCGGATGGCGAGGCGCGGGCCGATGCGGCCTGGCACGGCGTGGAAGCGGTTCGCACCGGCGATGGAGATGTCGAGCGGCGTAGTGACGGGAATGCCGGTGGGCAAGACGGCGCCGACGTGGAGCTCGAGCAACGACTTGATGGGGGCGTTGAAGTCGGGCAGCCGCGCAGCGACCTCGACCTGCGAGGAGCGAATGGAGTTCTCGGCCATGTTGCGCGTGAGCATCCGTTCGCTGTCGGTGCCGGCCATCTCCGAAACGCGGCGCGTGTCGCGCGCGGTGAAGAAGTCGCCAAGCACGCTGATCGGGATCGCGATGTGGACCTCGCTTGCGAAGCCGTCGACGACGATCGCGAGGCTGGAGACGAGCACCGGCTCTTCCTTCTGCAGGCCGCGCACCATGATCGGCACCGACTCGAAGGAGCGGAGCGCGAACTCGAGCGGCACGTAGTCGCGCCAGGCGTCGGCCAGCAGGCTGAGGAGCTTCTCGACGACGAGGCGCACCGCGAGGCGCTCGATGGGCGAGAGGGCGCGCTCGATCTTCTGCGGCTCGCCCATGCCGCCGAAGAAGCGGTCCACGAGGATGGTCGAGAAGTCCGCGCCGACTTCGACGACGCCCTGCTGGCCGCCGGTGTCGATGACCTCGAATGCGTACGCCGCGCAGGGTGTGGGCAGCTGCGCCGTGAACTCGCCGAAGGAGATGACGTCCACCTGCGGGAAGTCGATCTCGATCTGGCCACGCACGCGGCCGAAGAGCCAGGCCTCGAAGCCGCGCATGACGCGATCGTGGATGGCACCGATGGTGCGCATGCGATCGCGCGTGAGCCGGCGCGGCTTCGCAAAGTCGTAGGTCTCGGGTGCGCGGGTGACTTCGGGAGCCGTCATCGCGCGCCTACTGGATGACGAACTGCGGAAAGAACACGCCGATCACGGTCTTCGGCCCCATGATGCCGTCGATGACGTCCTTGATCTCCGTCTTGAGCAGTTCGCGCGCGGGGATCTCGGTGAGCTGCTCGATGGTCTTGGTGCCGAGCACGTGCAGGATCGCGTCGCGGATCTCGGCTTCGCGCGCGCTGAACTTCTCCTTCAGGCTCGGGTTGGCGTATCGGATGCTCACCGACGCGAGGAGGTAGCGCCCACCGCCGGAGCCGGCGGGATTGAGCACCATGTTGTCGAGGAGGAGCGAGGCGCCGCCTTCGGCTTCCTTGCCACCTTCGCCACCCTTGCCGTGCTCGCCTTCCTTGCCACCCTCGGCGTGCTTGCCCGAATCGGCATGAGCCGACGGCGGCGGCACGAGCTTCTTGGCGATCATCGGACCGGCGACAAAGGCGCCAGCAGCACCACCCGACCCGATACCGGCAAGCGCGATCGCGAGCACCATGACGAGCTTTGGCTTCGCGCTGGACCCACCAGCAGCGGCGTTTTCGGCGGGGGCGACAGTCTCTTCAGACATTGAACGGGCAGACCGGATAGGTGGGAAGCGAGCCTGGACAGTTCCCTCTAAAGCAGGGTGCGTGCCAAACTTTAGCCATTCCGTAACCCGTTCTACTGCAATGCCTTACGACGTTTTTCGCGTTCGAGTCATTCCTGCCGGGCCCGGCAGGAGTTGCCGATTCGGGGTCGTGCTTTCCCTTTCTGCAGAACGCGGCAAAAAGTGCACACGCGGCGAGGGCGGTTCTTGCGCGGCGTCGCGACGCGCTGGTCGCTCACGCTGCGGTCTATATGAAGGGAGTAGTGCCCCCCTGACTCGAGGCGCCCAGCCGCACAACGCGCCGCCCCTGCTGAGCGGCGACGCGTGTGCGATCCCGGGGTGGAAAGCGCTTTCCGCCTGATCGTCATCAAGTCCTGCAGCATTTCGTCGGCCGCCGAGATGACCCTGAAGCAAACGGCCTAGCGCATTTAGGCGCACCGACGCCGGGTGTAGCTCGCGACAAAGAATGTTTCGCTCAGGCGTGAACTGCCGACAGAGGAAGCTTGTCGTGTCCTGAGCTTCTAGCGCCTTAGGGCGTACAGACCGGAATCACTACCGACGTAAACGAGCGCTCCGTCACATGCCGGTGGTGCGACTATCGACGGCTCTGACGGAGCTCTCGTGAACCACAGAGCTCCGCCCGTGGTCACCAGACCACGTGCGACGCGCCCGTCGTATTGCAGAAAGTAGGAGTCGCCGAATGCACGAATCGGCAGCACTAGGGAAACTCCTACGTGCTGCCCCGATTGGCTCCAGCGGACAAGTCCCGTCGCGGCGTCAAGTCCTTGGAGAAGGTCAAGCGATGAACCTGCCACTACCACGTCGTCAGACACCGCCAGAGGCCGTTGATCGTTGATGCCAACGGG
>JAYTVE010000436.1:0-3964 GCA_043744185.1 Gemmatimonadota bacterium
TTCGTGTAGATCGATCCCCGTACGAACCCGCGCGCGCCGGCCGCCATCGGGCTGTCCATCACGTACAGCAGCCACTCGTCGGCGCGGAAAGGCCGATGCAACCAGAGACAATGGTCCAGCGACGCGACCATCAGCCCCGGCGTGCGATAGCCGACGCCGTGCGGGCGCAGCGCCGTGGGGAGCAGCCCGTAGTCCGACGCGTACGCGAGCACCGCTTGATGAATGAGAGGTTCGTCCGGCAGCGTCCCCAGCGCGCGAAACCACACGTAGCGCACCGGGGCCTGCCTCCCCGGAGAAAACAGGTCGATCGGATCCACCGGACGGAAGTCGATTGGCCGGTCCTGCGTGAGCACCGGGCGCAGCTTCTCGGGAATCCGGTCCGCCATCTCGCGCACGAGCTGCAATTCCGGCGCGAGCGTCTCGGGATCGGGCACCGTCGGCATCACGTCCTGATGCTCGAGGCCGGGCTCATCCACGTGGAACGACACTGAGCAGTTGAAGATCGCCTGACCGTGCTGGATAGCCGTGACGCGCCGCGTCGTGAAGCTCTTGCCGTCGCGTAGCCTGTCAACGAAGTACACGATTGGCGCCGCGAGATCGCCCGGGAGGATGAAGTACCCGTGCGACGAGTGCGCCTCGCGCGCCCCGTCGACCGTGCGTCGCGCGGCGACCAGCGCCTGTGCAAACACCTGCCCGCCGAAGACGCGCGGACTGCCAAGATCGCGATTGCGCCCGCGGTAGATGTTGACCTCGAGCGGCTCGAGGTCGAGGAGTTGCACCAGTTCAGCGAGGGGATCCGTCATGCTGCCTGCCTCCGCGCGCTCGTGATCATGGAATCACCCGGCCGCGTGGTGGCAGCACGATCGGCGCGACACCCAGCTGCTGCGCCTTGCGACTGTAGGCGTTCACGTCCTTGTCCAGCACGTCCTCGATCCGGCGCGCGAGCGGCACCCACTGCGCCACCAGCTCCGACGAACGCTGCACCGCGCCCGCAGTCGGCCGGCCTTCGGGACCGCCATGGATGTACCCGTTGGTTCCCGTCACGTTGCCGTACGCCTCGGCAAGCTGGTTGTCGAGACGCCCGCCAAAGCGGAGCACGTCGTACGTGACCTTGATGCGCGGTTCGGTCATCTGCTTCTCGAGCGAGTCGAAGTGCGTCTCGATCGCCTGGGCGAGCGCAGAGAGCTCCGCCTTGACGCCAGCCTTCTCCGCCTGATCGAGACTGGCCTTCACCTGAACCCGCACGTTGCGCATCTGCTCGAGCGCGCGCGTGAGCGACTCCAGCGAGTCGCGCAGAAGCCGGGCCGTCTCGAATTGCGCGATGTAGTCCGCCTGCGTCACGTCGGTAAGGCGCGGATCAGGGATCACGTGGAATCGGTGCGCCTGCGGGGTCGCGCCCGCAACGCTGAGCCGCACTTCGTATTCGCCGGGCGCCGTACGAATGCCGCCGGTGTAGCCCCACAGATTCTGCTCGGCGCTCAGGCGCGGTCCAGGCCAGGTCAGGTCCCAACTCACGACATGCGCGCCGGCCATGGTCGGCAGTGCGGCCTGCTGGAGCGTTCGGCTCTCCGCCGTATCTGTCGTGAATCTGCGGACCACCGCCCCGGCTGCAGTCCGCACCTCGAGCGTATAGGGCGTGGTCGCGGAGTCGCGGAGCCAGAGGTGGAATGAAGCACCCTGTGGCGGCGCTTCGAGCGGCACCTCGCGACCACCGGCGCCGCCCGACTGCGACTTGTCCGAGCGCACGACATCACGCGGCGCGTGCACGTGCACGGCGCTCACGGGCCGAGTCGCGGCGAGCTGCTGCAACGGGCTCAGGTCATCCAGAATCCAGAGCGATCGTCCCTGCGTGCCAACGATGAGATCGTTGTTGTAGAGCTGCAGGTCGCTGATCGGCGTGATCGGCAGGTTGCGCTGCAACGGCTGCCACCGCGTGCCGTTGTCCACGGACACGAACATGCCGAACTCCGTGCCCGCGTAGAGCAACCCGGCACGCGTAAGGTCCTCGCGCACGACGCGCACGGGATGATCCGCGGGAATGCCGTTGGTGCCGTCGGCGATGCGCACCCACGTCTTGCCGTAGTCCTCGCTGCGCCACGCGTACGGCGCGAAGTCGTCCATCCGGTAGCGGTGCGCCGCGACGAACACGCGCCCTGCCTTGAGGTGCGACACGTCGATCCTGTTCACCGTCGTGTGTTTCGGCATGTCTGGCGGCGTCACGTCGTTCCAGCGCGCGCCGCCATCGCGCGTCACGTGCACGCGACCGTCGTCGCTGCCCGTCCAGATCGTCTTCGCGTCCGCCGGATCCTCCACCACTGTGAACAGCGTGTTGTACATCTCCACGCCAGTGGCATCGCCGTTGATCGGCCCGCCAGCGCGCCCCTGCGTGGCGGGATCGTTGGTGGTGAGGTCCGGACTGATCACCTCCCACGACATGCCACCGTCGCGCGACCGGTGCAATACCTGCGACCCGTGGTACACCACCGCGGGATCGTGCTGCGAGACCACGATCGGCGCGACCCACTGGAAGCGGTACTTGAGCTCTCGCGGCAGTTGCCCGGGCGCCTGCTGCGGATACGCGATCACGTCGCGACGCGCATCCTTTTTGGGTTCATAGCGGTTGATCGCGCCGCCGTAGCACCCACCGTACATGATCTCGGGGTGGTCCGGATGCAACGCAACGGGACCTGTCTCGCATCCGCCCGCTGCCGCCCACGCGTTCATCGGGTGCAGCGTATTGGCATCGAGCCACGCCGGCACGGAGATGCTCGTGTTGTCCTGCTGCGCGCTGTACACGCGGTACGGATACTGGTGGTCCACGATCACGTCGTAGAACTCGGCCGTGGGCTGCAGATTCATGCTGCTCCACGTCTTGCCGCCGGTGAGCGACACGACGCCTCCACCATCGTCGCCGAGCACCATCGTGCGCGGCTCGCGCGGATTGATCCACAGGTCGTGCGTGTCGCCGTGTGGCACCGGCACCGACTCGAACGTGCGGCCGCCGTCGATCGACTTGTGCATCTGCACGCTCAACACCCAGAGCGCGTTTTCGTTTGCCGGATCGGCGACGAGCCGGTAGAAATACCAGGCGCGCTGCCGGACCTTGTTCTCGGCGTTCACGCGCGTCCACGACGTACCACCATCGTCCGAGCGGAACAGCCCGCCCTCCGGCTCGGCCTCGACAAGCGCCCAGATCCGGTCCGGATTTGCAGGCGAAATCGCGATCCCGATTTTGCCGGTGAGCCCCCTCGGCAAACCCTTGGTGAGCTTGGTCCACGTGTCGCCGCCGTCCGCGGAGCGATAGACACCACCCTCCGGTCCGCCTGAAATCATGGTCCACGGCTTCCGTTCCGCACGCCACATGCCTGCGAACATGATGCGCGGATTGCGCGGGTGGATCACCAACTCGCTTGCACCCGTCGAATCGTTCAGGAACAGCACCTGCTGCCAGCTCGCACCGCCATCCTTCGAGCGGTAGATGCCACGTTCCTTGTTCTTCCCGAACGGGTGACCAAGCGCCGCCGCATACACCACGTCGGGGTTGGTCGGATGCACGGCAACGCGACCGATGGCGCCGGCCTCTGGCAGCCCGGCGAACTTCCAGCTCTTCCCCGCGTCGGTGCTCTTCCACAGACCGCGGCCGGTTGACACGTTGCCGCGAATGTCCTGCGAGCCGGTGCCAACGTAGATGACGTTCGGGTCCGAGTCCGCCACATCGATCGAGCCGATCGAACCGCCAAAGAACCCGTCCGTGATGTTCTGCCAGCTCGAGCCCGCGTCCTCGGTGCGCCACACGCCGCCGCCCGTGCTCCCCACGTAAAAGAGGTAGGGCTGCGTGGCAACGCCGGTAACGGCGGTTGATCGACCGCCGCGAAACGGGCCGATCAAGCGGTACCTCATCGAGCCCAGCATCGCCGAGTCGATCGCAGGCGCAGGCGCAGGCACGGCACGCGGCTTTTGCGCG
>JAYTVE010000437.1:0-3963 GCA_043744185.1 Gemmatimonadota bacterium
CACGTGCACCGGAAGAACTTCCTGCCGACGTACGGCATGTTCGACGAGGAGCGGTTCGTCGAGCGTGGTCACGAAATCCGTGCGTTCGAGACCGGCTGGGGGCGCGCCGCGGTGCTCGTATGCGAGGATGCGTGGCACTCGATGAGCGGCACGGTGGCCGCGCTCGACGGAGCGCAGCTCGTGATGGTGATTGCCGCCGCGCCGGCGCGCGGGGCGTGGCCGCGCGACGACGCGATTCCCGGCCCCGCCACCGTGGCCCGCTGGGAGCGCCTCGTGCGCGACATCGCGGAGGAGCACGGGGTGTTCGTGGTGCTCGCGAACCTGGTGGGTTCCGAAGGCGGCAAGAGCTTTCAGGGTTCGAGCACCATCGTGGGCCCGCGCGGCGACGTGCGGTTGCGCGCGCCGGTGTTCGACGAGGGGATGGTGACGCTCACGCTCGACTTGGGCGACCTGGACCGGGCGCGCGCCGACACGCCGATGCTGTCGGACCTGCGCACCGCGCTCCCGTTCCTCATGCGCGGGCTCGACGAGGCGGACGGCAACGACCGCCCGCGTGTGCTGTGGGATGATGATCCGATCACGGCGCCAGCCAGGGTGACCTCGCGCGGCACGCGCAAGACGGCCAAGGACGCACCTGCTGGCGCGTTGCCGGTGGTGACGCTCCCGTTCGATGAACACGGTACGCCGAGCTCGCTCTCGCTCGACCCGGCGATGCTCGAGGCCTGGCTCGTGCGCTTTCTGCGGCAGGAGTTCAAGCGCCGCGGCTTCGAGAACGCGGTGCTCGGTCTCTCGGGTGGCGTGGACTCGGCGGTGGTCGCGTTCCTGTGCGCGAAGGCGTTCGGGCCGGAGCATGTGCACGCGATCCGCATGCCGTACAAGGCGTCGAGCGCCGACTCGCTCGCGCACGCACAGCTGGTGGTCGATGCGCTCGGCATCGAGGCGCGCACGGTGGACATCTCGCCCGCCGTGGACGGTTACCTGTCGCTGGAAGCGGACGCAGACCCCGCCAGGCGCGGCAACGTGATGGCGCGCACACGCATGATCGTGCTGTTCGACCAGAGCGCGAAGCTGCGGGCGCTGCCCGTGGGCACGGGGAACAAGACCGAGCGGCTGTTCGGCTATTTCACTTGGCACGCGGATGATTCGCCGCCGGTGAACCCGATCGGCGACCTGTACAAGACGCAGGTCTGGGCACTCGCCCGCCATTTGGGGGTACCAGATGCCATCATCCAGAAGCCGGCAAGCGCCGACTTGATCAAGGGGCAGACGGACGAGGGCGACTTCGGCATCAGCTACGCCAAGGCCGACGTGATCCTGAACTGGATGTTGCACGGATACGAGCCTGCCGCGTTGATCGCGCGCGGCTTCGACGCGGCCGACGTGGAGCTGGTGCGCAAACGGCTCGAAGGGACGCACTGGAAGAGGCGGCTGCCGGCCAATGCCATGGTGAGCCCGACGGCGATCGGGGAGAGCTACCTGCGCCCCGTGGACTACTAGCCTGACCTGCAACGAGGGATGACGATGACGGTTGGTGCTGTTTGTGTGATGCGTACGTCGATGATGACGGCGCTCGCGTGCCTGCTCAGTGTGCTGACAGTGTCAACGAGGCTGCCCGCGCAGACCATGCGCGAGCGCTTCCCGTCGGACACGAGCAAGCCCGCGCGCATGCAGAAGCCGGTCATGGTGACCATCGACACGGGCAAGCCGGCACGGCTGGGCAAGCCCAGGAAGCCGAGCCTCGATACCGTGTTCGTCGCCAAGGGAAGCAATCCTTCCTGGGCACTGACCGTGCGCCGCGACTCGCTCATCCTGTCGATGGCGCCGAAGGGCAGCACGCTGCGATTCAACGCCGTGAAGAGCGACACGATGAGTGGCGTGGTCAGCTGGCACCTGAACAGTGGTGGTCACGCGCTGCTCATCAAGGCACGACTCGGACGCTGCATCCCGGATCCGCCCGATGATGCGTGGGGCCATTACGTGACGATCCGCCTGGACGGCAAGACGCTCAAGGGATGCGGCGGACGGAAGTCCGGCGGATCCTGATGTACGGATCCTGATGTACGAGCACAAGCGCCAGCCGCCGCTCAGCCGCCGACTCTTCATGCAGCGGCTGTTGCGTCACGGACTCGTGTCGGTACTCGTCATTGCCGGATCGTTGCTGTTCGGCGTGGTCGGATTTCACGTGACCGAGCACTACAGCTGGATGGACAGCTACCTGAACGCCGCCATGCTGCTCGGCGGCATGGGGCAGGTGGACAAGATCAGCACGGAGGGTGGCAAGCTCTTTGCCGGCACGTACGCGCTCTACGCGGGGCTCGTGGTGATCGTGATCATGGGGCTGATGCTCGCGCCGGTGATCCACCGGGTGCTGCACAAGTACCACTGGGACGAAGACGGCAAGGCGTAACGCGCGGTGTGCGCGCAGCGCCGCTAGTGCGTCGTCGTGCTGCGGGTGGACGCGAGCCGCATGCGATCGCGCCACGCCACGGCGGCGTCCGCGACAGTCACCCGAACGGCCGCAATGCCCTGCCGTTCGCGCGTCGGGTTGACGCGATTGGTGAGCAGCAACACGAAGAGGTCGCGCGCGGGATCGATCCACAGTGACGTGCCCGTGAATCCGGTGTGACCAAAAGCGGGGCGCGTCATGCGCGTACCGGCGCTGCTCGTGCCCGTGGGGGTGTCCCAGCCGATGGCGCGCGAGCTGAAGGCGGAATCGCTGACGGTGGTGAACGTGCGCCGCGTATCGGCGGTCACGAACGGCACCCGATTCGCGTTCGGTGCGCCGAGCCACGCCTGCGCGAAGCGCACCATGTCGCGCGCACTCGCAAAGACCCCCGCGTGCGACGAGACGCCACCAAGCGCGTACGCATTCTCGTCATGCACCTCGCCGTGAACGAGGCGGTTGCGCCACGGATCGCGCTCGGTGGGGGCGATGCGAGGCCTGAGCGACGCCGGCGGATTGAACTGCGCCTCGGTCATGCCAAGCGGCGTGAAGACGCGCTGCTGCACGGCCACGTCGAAGGGTTGGCCGGTGACGCGCTCGACGACGATCCCGAGAATGATCGCACCGAGGTCGGAGTATACCATGCGCGTGCGCGGCAGCGTGTCGAGCGGCGTGGCGAGCACGAGGGCGCGCACGGTGTCGCGTCCGGTGGCCTGCTTGTAGAAGAGCTTGAAGGCGGGGAGGCCGCTGCGGTGCGTGAGCAGGTCGCGGACGGTGATGCCTTCGTTGCCCGCGACGCGCCACTCGGGGACCCAGCGGCGTACGGTGTCGTCGAGCGCGAGTCGGCCGTCGTCCACCAGCGTGGCGATGGTCGTGGTGAGCGCCACGAGCTTGGTGAGCGAGGCGAGATCCCAGAGCGTCGAGTCGCTGACCTCGGCCGACGGCGCCCAGTCCTGCGTGCCTACGGGCACGGTGACGAGCACGGAGTCGCGCGTGCCGATGATGGCGATGCCGCCGGGAAAGACGGAGTCGGTGCGCGCTGCTTCGAGGATCGTGCGCAGGGAATCCGGGAGCGCGGCGCGTGCGGGCCAGGGGGCGGGCGCGCTGGCGCGACAGGCGGCAAGCTCCGCCACGAGGAATAGCGCGACCACGGACAATCGCCGACGCGACGTCAGGCGGTCGAGGGATAGGCGGCGCGACAGCATGCCCTAAACTACAGATGCGCACGTGGTCGTCACCCGTGCGCCTCCCTCGACGGTTGGACTGATGCGCTACGTCGTTGCCCTCATCCTGCTCTTCCACGGCGCGATCCACCTGTTGGGCGCTGTGAAGGGATTGCGCCTCGGCGAGGTGCCGCAGCTGATGCAGCCGATCTCGGCGCGCGCCGGGTGGCTCTGGCTTGGCGCCGCCGTGCTGCTCATGACGGCGGCCGTGCTGTATCTGGTGCTGCCACGCTGGTGGTGGGTACCCGCGCTCGGCGGCGTCGTGCTCTCGCAGTGGCTCGCCATCGGCGCGTGGTC
>JAYTVE010000438.1:0-3953 GCA_043744185.1 Gemmatimonadota bacterium
CGCGATCTCGCGAACCCCATCGTGGACGTCAACGCGCGGCCGGCGCGATACGACTCGCTGCTCGGCTGGGTCGGCCTGCCCAACTTCGCGATGCGCGACATGTTCGGCCCCGGCGCCTCGCTCACCACCAACGGCGACGGGATGCGTGTGCACCGCGCCGTGAGCCCCACCGTGGCCCCGGGCGTGACGCGGATGATCTGCTCGGGCGACTCGTTCACCCACGGGTGGGGGGTGGGGGACAGCGACACCTTCTGCGCCCACCTCGAACGCGCGATTCCGCGGCTCGAGACGCTCAACATGGCGCAGCACGGCTTCGGCATCGATCAGGCCTACCTGTGGTACAAGCGGGACGGTGCGCGTTACGCGCATCACCTGCACCTCTTCGCCTTCATCTGGAACGACTTCGATCGGATGGGGATGAACGCGTTCTTCGGGTTTCCGAAGCCGATCCTGCGTGTGGACGGTACATCCCTGGTGGTGGAGAACACCCCGGTACCGCGCGCTCCACCGAGTGCCTTTCCCGCGACGCTGCAGCGCGTGCTGCCGACGCTCCGCGTGGCGCAACTCACCGGCGTCTTCGGGTCGAAGCCCGATACCGCCCGTGCGTCGCGGCGCGATGCCGCCATCCAGTCGGTGGCTGAACGCGTCTTCGAGGAGCTCAATCGGCTGAACACGGAACGCGGCAGTCAGCTCGTGCTCGCGTATCTGCCGACGCTGTCCGACCTCGAGCCCAGCAAGCTCGACGACCGGCGCGCGCGCGTCGCGCGTTTCGCCTCGGCCTCCGGCATTCCCTTCATCGACCTGACGCCCGACATTCGCGCCGTGCCGCCGGACAGCGCCGCGTGGTACTTCATCACGCCCAACCTCATCAAGGCACGCGGCGCCGCGCGCCACTACACCGTGTCGGGCAACCGATGGGTCGCCGCGCGACTGGCGGAGCGATTGATGGCGTTGCCAGCCACGCGTGCGCGCCTCGAGGGCGGACCGACGAGGGCGACGCGATGAGGGCCGACGCCTCACCAGAAGTCCGGGCGCCGCGAAGCCCGACGCGGCGCGCGCTCTCGAACGTCGTGCTCATCGTCGCCTCCACGCTGCTGACGTTCATGGCCATCGAGGGAGGCGCGAGTGCGCTCGTCTTCGTTCGTGATGGTTGGACGAAGCGCACGCCGCCGGCACTGCTGCCGCATGAAATCGTCGACACGCTGCTTGGCTGGACCGGACGCGCCGGCTTTGCCGATGCCGATGCGTTCGGCAGGGGAGTCGGTCTGACGATCGGGGCGCAGGGACTGCGTGGAGCACGCTCCGTCCAGGACCAGACTCCGCCAGGGAGCACGCGCATCGCCTGCTCCGGCGACGCCTTCACGCTGGGGCTCGGCGTCGACGACGACCACACCTGGTGCGCGCGCCTCGAGGCGGAAATGCCGCGCGTCGAGAGCGTGAACCTTGCGCAGGCGCGGTATGGTCTGGATCAGGCGCGCGCGCGCTTCGAACGAGACGGGGCGAGGTTCGCGCCGGCGTTGCACGTCGTGGCGCTGACCCGGTTGCAACTGGAACGCGCACTCGAAGACGACGTCGACGGTCAGCCGAAGGGCGTGCTCGCACTCGAGGGCACTCGCGTCGTCACACGGGGCGTGCCGGTCCGAGAACACGGCGCAGCGCAGCGGACGTGGGCGTCACTCGAGCGCGCCGTTGATGACCTGCGCATCGTGCGGCTCGCGCGACGGGCATGGCGCCCGGCGGCAGGCATGAACGTCCTCGTGCACTGGTCCGTTTTCGATGCCGCGATCGGCGCCATGGCAGCGGAGGAGCGTCTGCGAGGCACGCGTCTCGTGCTGGCGTATCTGCCCGGGCCGTTGGAGCTGAGTGCTGGCGCGGCAGACGCCGTGCGCGCAAAGCTCGAAGCGGCCGCGCGCGCGCACGGTGTGCCCTTGGTGGATCTCACGCTGCCGATGCGAAAGCTGCGGACGGACTCGCAGGACCTCGCGTTCATATCGGCGCCTCTGGCGGGGGCGCCGCCGGGGCTCGTGGGCCAATACTCGAACATCGGCCACCGCTGGGTGGCGCGCGAGCTGGCGGTGCAGCTGCGCCCGCTCGTGCCGAGCGAGCCACCACCTCGGTGACGCTCTTCGGCGCCTCACGTCCGGACATCGGACGCGAGGCGCGTGCGCTCGATCAGTGCTCGATCGTCACCGGCTGATCATGACTCGGCCGCCACACCCCGACCACCACGCCCAGCACCTGGAAGTCATCGCTCGGCCCGACGTTGATCTCCGCGCCGCTGCCGCCGTCTCCCTCGAGCACGATCGTGGCGCCGCGGTGCGTCATCGTGCGCGTCACGAGGCGCTTGCCCACACGCGCCGAGATCAGGTCACCGTCGCCCGCACGCGCGCTCGGCGACAGCAGCACGTAGTCGCCCTCAAGTACGCCGCGCGTCGCGCAACGATCGTGATCGTTCCTCAAGAAGACGACGTCGTCCGCCGGTACGAAGCGACGATCGATCGTCATCCAGTCCTCGGGCTCCCCGCCGTTCCACTTGCTGTCGAGGGCGGCACTCTCGCCGTACACCGGCACGGGTTGCGTTCCCCCGACACTCTGTACACCAAGCAACCGCACGCCGCGCGAGCGGCTCGCATCACGCTCGATGTACCCCTTGGCGGCCAGGCTCTGCAGCAGGTCGCTCACCGTCTTCGTGCTCTTGATCCGGAAGCGACGGCCAATATCCCGCACGCTTGGTTGATACGTGTTCTCCGAGAGGAAGTCGATCAGGTAGTGGTACACCTTCCGCTCCATCACGGACAGTTGTTCCGACATACGTGCCTCCGGATTTCCCTTGGGTGTTTCCCGTCGCAGAATAGGACCGCCCATCCCGCCCGACCTACCCGAAAGGTTAGCCCGAAGTTCCGCAAATACAACCGTCTCGCTGTGGAAAACGCCATACGTATCGTAAACGCATGGCGTCAAGAAAGCAGATGTTTATTAGGACCGGCTTTCCTATCTTAGCTGCGAAATCGCGGCCTGAATACGTGAAAGTGACCGCTCCCTTCCGAGCAGATCGAGAACCTCGAAAATCCCCGGGCTGACCCCCAGTCCAGTGAGCGCTACGCGCAGCGGCTGGAAGATCTTTCCGGCCTGAATCCCCTTCGACTCGGCCAACGCACGCAGGCTCGCTTCCATCGCCTCGGCGGTCCAAGCGGGCATGGCCTCGATCGCCGCCGCAGTCGCCGTCAGCAGCTCTGCCGTCGCGGCGCGGTCCTTCCACTGCTTCGCGACCGCATCGGGATCGTACGTGATGTCCTCACGCAGATACGGCGTTGCCTGTCGCACGATGTCGTCGATGGTGCGCGCCCGCACGCGCAGCAGGTCGAGCAGCTTGAGCATCCAGTCGTGACGCGCCTCGAAGTCGGCATCAGTCGTGAGCCCCGCAGCGATCATCGCCGGCCGCACGCGCAGCGCCACTTCTACCATGGGCAGGCGCGACAGGTGCTGCCCATTCATCCACTCGAGCTTCTTCGGGTCGAACACCGCCGCCTTCTTGAGGAGCCCGTCGGTGTCGAAGCGCGCGATCAGCTCCTCGTGCATCATCACCTCGATGTCGCCGCCGGGGCTCCAGCCGAGCAAGGCGAGGAAGTTGCACATCGTGCTCGGCAGGATGCCCTCGTGCTGCCAGTCGGCCACCGCGGTGGCCCCGTGACGCTTGCTCAGCTTCTTGCCGTCGGTGCCGTGGATCATCGGCAGGTGCGCGAACTGCGGCAGCGTGGCGCCCAGCGCCCGGTACAGCAAAATCTGCTTGGGCGTGTTGCTGATGTGATCGTCGCCGCGCATCACCAGCGTAATCCCCATCGCGATGTCGTCCGACACCACGGCAAGGTTGTACACCGGCGAGCCGTCGCTCCGGAGGATGATGAAGTCCTCGATGTCCTTGTTTGGAAAGGCGATGCGCTCGTGTACAAGGT
>JAYTVE010000439.1:0-3942 GCA_043744185.1 Gemmatimonadota bacterium
TTCCACTCGGTCGTGCCGTCTTCGACACGGAAGCGGATCGCGTACGGATCGCCGCGGGCAATGCGTGCCTCGACCTCGGCCTTGGGCAGGTCGACCTTGGCGCGGTCCACGCGAAAGGCATGCCCCGGTCCCTTGGCCTCCACGGCGGCGCGCTGCGCCTGCAGTTCCTCCTGCGTGGTGAAGTCGCAGTAGGCGTGCCCGCTTGCGAGCAGTCGCTTGGCGTCGGCCGCGTGTCGCTCCTCGTTGGCGCCCTGGTAGACGACCTCCTCGTCCCAATCGAGGCCAAGCCAGCGCAGTCCCTCGAAGATCGCGCGCGTGCTCTCGTCGGTGCTGCGCGCCTTGTCCGTGTCCTCGATGCGCAGCAGGAACTGCCCGCCCATCTTGCGCGCGTAGAGCCAGTTGAAGAGCGCGGTGCGCGCGCCGCCCACGTGGAGGTAGCCGGTGGGCGATGGGGCGAAGCGGAGGCGGAGCGTGTCAGTCACGGCGATTTCGGGGCTAGAAACGAGAACGGGCCCGCCGGGAGGCGGACCCGCGTTCGTACCAAACGGAGCGGGAGGGATTCGAACCCTCGATACAGGCGTAAACCCGTATGCCGGTTTAGCAAACCGGTGCCTTCAGCCTCTCGGCCACCGCTCCCACGTGCGAACCACCAGGTGGGCGCCCCAGCGGGCGGCGCACAGCCAGACGGGAACGTTAGTCCCGCGTGCGGGCGGGGTCAATTCTTTCGCGCAATGATTGAGGCGGGTGCCGGGTGATTCCGTGTGACATTGAGGGAGATCGCTGCACGGCGGTCGCAACGCGCGCGGAAAGGTACGTACGGCTGCCAACGACGTGACAGTCGGTTCCTGTCGTTGGATGGTATTCTCCGGCTGCGATGTTCGGCCAGACCTCCCGCGACGATGTGGGTGCGACGACGGTCGCTCGGCCGGTTCGCTTGTACGCCGGAGTGGCCGATGCGCGCCCTCGTCGTTGTCGCCCTTGCGTTTGCCGGTGTGGTTCCCCTTGCCATCGCCCCGCGCCTTGTGCCTCGCGCGCCGGTCACGTCGAACCCTGAAGGTCCGGCGCCAAAGGTCAGTGCGCCGGCGCTCGTCTGCTCCACGAGCCAGATCGCGATCAATCCGTGCACGACCGCGGCCACCGTGTTCACACGCCGGACGCGGACCACCACGTTCACGGTGCAGAACAAGAACACGATCGAGAACATGAACTACATCATCACCTGCGGCAAATCGGGCAGGGTGATTTCGTGTTCTGCGCCGGGAACCTTGTACGTGCCCAAGAACTCTTCCAAGAATGTCGTGCTCACGTGGGTGACGGACACGTTGGCAGGCAGTGGTACCGCCACGCTCACGGCGGATGATGACTTGACGCCCGTGACGGGCACCGTCAACGTCACGGTGACCGCGCCTGCCGCCACGCCGATGTACGTGGCCGTGGCGTCCCCGCATCTGCAGACGCAACGCGTGGACTCGGGCGCCGCTGGCACGGCCAAGTTCGTACTGCGCAACGGTGGCGCTGACAGCACCGGATGGTCGTGGTTGGTGACCTGCAGCGGGAGCGCGATTGTGGGCGGGAGTTGCTCTCCAACTTCCGGGTCCGTGGGACTCGCTGCCAATGCGAGCAGCACGGTGAGTGTCGGCTACACCAGCACGGGTGGCAACACCGCGACGGGAACCATCCGGCTCACCATGACGCGCACGGCGAACGACAGCATTCGCGACTCGGCGCTCGTCGAGATTGCGATCGCACGTCGCGATTCCCTCCTGATTGTCAGCGACGTCAATCCAGGCACGTCACTCGAGCCGAAGCAGTGCGTCACAGCGTCCGTGGGCGAAGGCCTCGCGATGGAGTGTGGCGCGGTGCGTGCGGCGCACGCGCTGCCCGGAGTGCGCACGTTGGGGGTCAACCGGTCGCCGGTGCTGCTGTACAACAGTGCGCAGGCGCATCCCTTCGCGACCGTGCGGGCGGACCTGACGCTGCCCGACACCCGTGTTCCCGACTCGGTGGTGGTCGTGCTCAAGGACAGCACAGGCGCGGCCATCAGCGGGGCACGCGGTGCGTGGCCCGGCAGCCAGTGGCGTGCACGCAGCACCCGACGCGTCGCCGTGACGGTTGATGCGCTGTCGTGGCCAAGTGGCATCCATCGGTACACACTCGAAGGGCGCCGCTGGTATGGCGGTTCGTTGGAGACGCTCTCGGTGACCGGCTCGCTCTGGATCGTCAACCGCTCGGCCAGCCCCTACGGTGCCGGCTGGTGGGTGGCGGGCGTGGAGGCGATCCTCAATCCCGATGGCGACCTGCGCTGGACCGGCGGCGACGGTGCCACGCGGCGCTACGTCAACCAAGGCGGCAACGTCTGGGTGGCGCCCGCGCTCGATCGTCCCGACACCATCGTGCTGGTCGGAACGAGCTACTTCGAGCGCCGACTCCCCCGCGGCCTTCGCGTGCGGTTCGACTATTCGTCCGGCCGGCATATCCAGACCGTGAATCGGCTGGGGCACGTCACCCGCTTCGTGTATCAGGGTGGCACGACGCGGCTCGATTCGATCATCGTGCCGTCCGGGAGCCTGGTCCGCGCCTACACCTTTCAGTACGATGGCAGCGGGCTGCTGCGCGCGGTTCAAGCGCCGCGGCTGGTTGCGACCACCGCACGACGAGACTCACTCGTTGTCGATGGCTCCGCGCAGGTCACGACCGTCCTGCAGCGCGACGGCTCCGCCATCCGCTTCCTCTATCAGGACGCCACCACCCTGCGCATGACCGGCCGAGTCAACGAACGCGGCGACACGACACGCGTAGCCCTCTCGACGCCGGGCACGATCACGACGGTCAGTCTGCCGGTAAGTGTCGGCGTACGCGACACGCTTTACACCGCCGCTGGCGAGGTCCGGGGCCTTGCCGGTGGCAATGCGGTTCCTCTTGGCGACGCGTACACGCTGATCTTCGGTCCGCGTCGCTCGATTGGTGACTCCACGCAGTTCTGGATCGATCGATGGGGAGCGCCCACCGTTGTGCGCAACGCCGTCGGCGACGAGACCCAACTCGCGCGCGCCGATGCGCGCTTTCCCGCGCTGGTGACGAGGCTGCGCGCGCCGAACGGGCAAGTGCTGGGCGCGACGTACACCAACCGAGGACGGGTGACGACGCTCGCGGACTCCGCCACCGTCGTGGGCGGCGTGGTGAGCACCACCACGTACCGCTGGGATGCTAGTTGGGATGTCGTGACGTACGCCCGTGGCCCCGGCGGAGACTCCGTGAACATGGCCTACGACGGCTCCAACGGAAACATGCTGTGGCGACAGGACGGCCGTGGCAGCAGCACCCGCACTTCGCTGACCTATGTGACGAGCGGCGTGGCGGCCGGGCTCGTGGCGCGCAGCACGACGGCCACCGGCGTCACCGACTCGCTGCGATACGATGCGCTGCTTGGGAACGTGGACCGGCAGGTGAGCCCGTACGGCGGCTATGCCGCGCTCACGCAGGACTCGCTTGGCCGCATCACGCAGACGGCGCGGCCGTTCGACGCGACGGCGAACGAAGTGATCGAAACGAACACGTTTGACGTCCTCGACCGCGCGATTCAGGTCCTGACGCGCGGTGGGGCGGATTCGGTCCTCGTGCGCAAAGTATTCGGCGCTTCGGGCAATCTCGACTCACTCACCCGCCAGAGCCTTCCCGATGCTGCGGGGATGGGCATGATGCGGAACGCCTACACGTATGACGGTCGGCGTCGGATGTTGTCCGACTGGCTCGTGGGATCGTTCGGCACCTTCTACTTCTATGACGCCGCCGGCAATCTCACGAGTGGTGGCCGCCAGCCCGCGGTGCGCGAGTATGACGCGCTCAACCGGATGACGCGCAAGATGGGCAGCGACACGTCGCGTTACGTGTACGATGAGGTGGGGGCGCTCCGTTCCGCCTTCAACCCCGTGGCGCGCGTGA
>JAYTVE010000440.1:0-3940 GCA_043744185.1 Gemmatimonadota bacterium
GCGAATCTCAGCACTTCGGCCTCAACCGTTGCCTGCTCGCGTCCCCACGCCGAGGCCACATCCCTGTCGGTCATCGACGTCAGCACGGTCACCGCGAGAATACCGCAGTGGTATCCGTCCTGCGCGCCGGCCCCTTCCACGGCGGCGGCGATCATCGCCGCTCCCCCACTCGCGTGCACGGTGAGCAGTCGCGCTCCGAGCCCCGCCGCCGCGCGCGCCGCGCCGCGCACCGTGTTTGGAATGTCGTGGAGCTTGAGGTCGAGGAAGACTTCCTTCCCCTCCTCCCGCAGCCACGTCACCACGTGCGGCCCCTCCGACACGAATAACTCGAGCCCCACCTTGTACCATGTGCAGGCATCGCCGAGCGTGCGCACCATGGAGCGCGCGCGCTCGATGGAAGGCACGTCGAGGGCGACGATGGGCGTCGTGGGCATCAGGTGGGCCACTCCAGTTGGCCGCGGATGGAAGTAAGGTCGCGAATGTCGTGCGCCGAGAGCCAACGCGCGAGGTCGCGCACGATGCGCTCCGGCGCGCGCGGGTCGCGCATGGCAGCCGTGCCCACGCCCACCAGGTGCGCGCCAGCGAGGACGTACTGCAACGCGTCGTTGGCTGTGGACACGCCGCCGAGTCCGATGATGGGCACCGACGGCAGCGCGCGACGCACCAGCCACGTGGCGCGCACGCCGACAGGCAGCAGCGCGTTACCGCTCACGCCGCCGGTGCCGAAGCCGATCATGGGACGGCGCGCCTCAACGTCCACGACGAGCCCTGGCATGGTGTTCACCAGCGTGAGGCCGTCGGCACCGGAGTCAACGGCGATGCGCGCCGTGTCGGCGATGGCGGGCAGTGTGGGTGAGAGCTTCACGAAGAGCGGCCGCGTGGTGAGCGCACGAACGCCGCGCACGAGCGCGCTGAGTGCCTCCGGGTCCGCCCCGAACTCGAGCCCGCCGTGCTTCACGTTCGGGCAGCTGACGTTGAGCTCGTATCCCGCGTGCCCGTCGAAACCGTCGAGGCCGGCCACGACGCTGGCATAGTCGTCGACAGTGTCGCCGACGACGTTCACGAGCACGCGCGCGCGCCGCATGTGCTGCGCGAGCCACGGCATCATCGTGCGACGGACCTCGTCCAATCCCGGGTTGGCGAGGCCGATGGCGTTGATCATGCCGCCGGCGAAATCGCCCACGCGAGGCGCCGTGTTCCCCTGCCGCGGCAGAGGACTCACCGCCTTCGTGACCAACCCGCCGAGCGACTCGAGCTCCATCACCTCGTCGAGTTCGACACCGAAACCCGCCGTCCCCGAGGCGAGCAGTACCGGATTCTGGAACGCGATCCCCGCCGCGGTCACCGCAAGCACGCCACTCACGGTTGCGTACCCACGCGGCGCTCGTAGCGTGCGAGGTACTCGACGGCAGCGTCGGCGATGCGCGCCGCAATCTGTGACTGCCGCACGCCATCATTCATCCAAGCGGCTTCTGCCGGGTTGGTTCCGAACCCGATCTCGATGAGCACGGCGGGCATGTACGCGGTGACGAGCACGCGAAAGCCCGCCTGCTTGACGCCGCGGCTCGGACCCGGATGCATCGTGCCGAGCGAACGTTGCACCGCGGCCGCAAGGTCGCTCGATTCGCGCAGGTGCTCGTTCTGCGCCATGTCGTTGATGATGAACGCAAGCGGGTCGTTCTTGGGCGCCTCCGCCGACGTTTCGAAGCGCACCGCTTCGTTCTCCATTCGCTCGACGCGGCGGTCGTCCTCGGTCTTGGCCTCAGCCAGGAAGTACGTCTCGAAGCCGCGGGCCGTACTTGGGTCGCGCCAGTGCGGGTTGGCGGCGTTCACGTGCACGGAGAGAAAGAGATCGCCGCGCACCTTGTTGGCAATGCGACCACGATCCGAGAGCGCGATGAGCGTGTCAGTCGTGCGGGTCATGACGACGTCGATACCGCGATCGCGCAAGGCATCGGCCACGCGCGAGGCCACGGCAAGCGTGATGTCCTTCTCGTAGATCGTGAAGCGCCCTCCAATTGGGCCGTGCATGCCGCGATCGGGACCGCCGTGACCGGCGTCGACGACCACGATGCGGCGCTCCGATGATGCGCGGGCGGCCTTGCCTCCCGTCGGGCGACGCGGCGTGGTACGCGGTCCGGGGGCGGGCGCCTCGGCGGCGGGCTGCACAGGAGCGGGCGCCGCCGTGCGTGAGGCGCGCGCGAACACGGTACCGCTGGGCTCACTGCTGGCGCGTGCGACGACGCCAGCGCCGACAAGTTCCGCGCGCTGCTTGTCGTATCGGTAGCCGCCCAACCGCGGCATGAGTTCGGTGACGAGCGAAAGCGGCAACACGAGGACACCGGCCACCCAGCGCGGGGCCGCCGCGAGCGGCACGGCCCCGTTGACCGTACCGGCGAAGGGCACGCCGTCGCGCAGGTCAAGCGTGAGGCCGGGCAACGCGAGCGTCCAGCGTCCGTCGGCGACGCGGCTGAGGCGTCCCCCGAGCGGCGGCACGAGCTCGTCGGCTCGCACCGCGGGCTGTCCCTCAAGGCGCACTACCGCGATGACCGCCGAGCGCGCCATACAGGTGACGCGGAGTGCGGATGGCAGGTCGGACGGCGCCCCCTGCACCAGCGCGGCGAGGGCGAGGAGCGCGATCACCGGCGGGACACCGCGCGCGCCATCTCGCGTTCGGCGTCCTTCTTCTTGTCGTCGTCGCGCTTGTCGTGGAGCTTCTTGCCCCGTCCGAGAGCGATGGACACCTTGGCCAACCCGCGCTTGAAGTAGAGCTCGAGCGGGATGAGGGTGAGTCCCTTCCGCTCGACCTGTCCTATCAGACGGCGGATCTCGGCCTTGTGCAACAGCAGTTTGCGAGTGCGCGTCGGTTCATGCACGACGTAACCGGTCTTGCTGTACGGCGCGATGTGGCAGTTGAGGAGCCAGAGTTCCCCGTCCTTCACGATGCCGTACGCGTCCTGCAGGTTGGCCTTGCCATCGCGCAGCGACTTGACCTCGCTGCCGACGAGCACGATGCCGGCTTCGAATGTGTCCAGGAGCTCGTAATCGTGCCGAGCCCGCTTGTTGCGGGCGACGGACTCGCGCTCCTCCGGGTCGGGCTTCTCGCGGGCCATGAGGGCAATCTACCGAACGCACTTCCCGGACGGATGCGCAATGCGTTGACCCGTCGCGTCACGCGATTATCTTTCTCCATGCTGCCGAAGTGGTGGAACTGGTAGACGCGCTGGCTTCAGGAGCCAGTGGGGGCAACTCCGTGCGGGTTCGAGTCCCGCCTTCGGCACTTCCTGAACAAAGTGGGGCGACGGTCAACTGACCGCCGCCCCGTTTTGTTTTCGTGCCTCGTTCCGCGCGTTGTGTCAGGCCTTGCGACGCCGACGCACGAGCGCGACGCCGGCGATGCCTGATGCCACGAGCACCAGACTGGCGGGCTCCGGAACCGCGCTCTGCACCGGTGACAGCGACACGTCGTCGAGGTCGGCAAAGTACTGGTACGCGTTCTGCTGGTTGCGGAACTCGATGTCCGTGGTGGAACCGGTGGCCACGAAGGTGTTGCTGAACGAGAGCCAGTCGGCAAGCGTCATGTAGGACTTGTTGTTCGCGACGTTGTACGAACCCGCAAGCGACCCGTTGAGCCAGAGCTCGATGATTCCGGTTCCGAACCGCCCGGACGCGGCGGTGGTGGCGCCCCAGAAGCTCAGGTTGTAGCTCTGGCCCGCTACGGTCTGGGCAGTCTGCTTTATGCCGCCCCCGGGCACGCCGTTCGAGGTATACCAAGCGAGGTCAACCGCACAGTTTCCTCCGTGAGCAACGCCTGCCCCGTACGCGGAGGGCGAGAACCACTCGACCCCCTGGTTGGTCATGGTCCATCCATTGATCGCGGTACTTCCGTTGGAACCCAGCAGGTAGGTCGGGCAGCCCTCGAAGCCCCCATTCACCAGCT
>JAYTVE010000441.1:0-13985 GCA_043744185.1 Gemmatimonadota bacterium
TGACGATCTCGGGGTCGGCCCACGCAATGGAGGTCGGCGCATAGTGATGCATCACCCACTTGTCGATCATCCAGTCGGTGAAGAACTCCGGATGATTGGGGCAGAGCACGAACGGCGCGCGCACGGCGGCGCGCAGGCGCGCGTCATCATCGGCGGGGATGTGCAGTGCCGCCACGCGCGATACGCGCGGGAGCACCACGCCGTTGTTGAGCCAACCGATCGCCCGCATGAGCCCCGCGTGGGGGTGCGGCTCGCGGAACTCCCGTCGCGACGTCATCCCGTGTTGCGCATTCCCGCGGCTACTCCGTTGACGGTCACGAGGAACGCATCGAGAAGCGCTGGATCGTCGTGTTCGGCTCGCAAGCGGGCGAGTAGTTCCACCTGTACGAGGTTGATCGGGTCCACGTACGGGTTGCGCACGTTGATGGAGCGCTGCAGGACGGGGTTGCCCATGAGCAGCCGATCGTGTCCGGTGACGGCGAGCAGCGACGCGGTGGTCCGCGCGAGGTCGTCGCGCAACGACGCGCCGAGCGCGCGCAGCGGGGGCGGGACGAGCCGCGCATCGTAGTAGGCGGCGATGTCGGGCGAGGCCTTCGCGATCACCATCTCCACCAGGTCGAGCGTCGAACGGAAGAAGGGCCAGTCGGCATACATCGCACGCAGGGCGTCCAACCGCCCACGCGCGATCGCGTCGAGCAAGGCCTCGCCAACGCCGTGCCAGCTCGGGAGCATCAGGCGCGTCTGTGTCCAGGCGAAGACCCATGGAATCGCGCGCAGACTGGTGACGCCACCGGCCGCTTTCCGCCGCGCCGGCCGGCTGCCGATGCGTAGGCGGCCCAGCTCCTGCTCCGGCGTCGCGAGTCGGAAGTAGTCGAGAAACTCGGGGCTGTCGTACACCAGCCGGCGATACGCTGCGCGCGATGTGTCGGCGAGCTCCTGCATCAGCGCGCGCCATTCCGCAGGGACCGCAGCGTGCGGCACGAGCGACGCCTCGAGCGTGGCCGTCGTGTAGACCTCGAGCGTGCGATCGGCGATCTCGGGCAATCCGAACTGTGCGTCCACCATCTCGCCCTGCTCGGTCACGCGGATCGTGCCGTCCACCGACCCGGGCGGTTGCGACTGGATGGCGAGATGTGTGGGACCACCACCGCGTCCAACCGAACCGCCGCGCCCGTGAAAGAGCGTCAGCTGCACGCCGCGCGCCGCGCAGACGCCCACCACGCGTTCCTGTGCGGTGTAGAGCTCCCACGCGGCCGCGAGGCGGCCCGCGTCCTTGGCCGAGTCGGAGTAGCCGATCATGATCTCGACGCGGTCCCCGATGCGCGCACGATACGCGCGCAGGTCGAGCAGCGCGCCCATCGTGTCCGCCGCGCCGCGCAGGAACTCCACCGTCTCGAACAGCGGCACCACGCGCAGTGGTGGCGTGACCCCCGCCGCCAATTGCAACGCGTACACCGCGAGCACGTCGGACGGCTGGCTGGCCATGGAGATCACATAGGCGCCGAGCGTGTCGTGCGGGAGCGCGGCGGCCACGCGCACGATGCCCAGCGTATCGGTGACCTGGGCGTCGAACGGGGCGGGACTCGCAAGGGCATCACGCAGGCCGCTCGCATCGGTCGCGAGTTCGTCCAACAGGAAGCGCTGTCGCTCTGCCTCGTTCCAGCCCGCGTACGAGCCGCGTCCCCACCGCATCGTGATCGCGTCGAGTGCCTCGGTGTGCTTCTGCGCTTCCTGCCGAAGGTCGAGCTTCACGAGCGCGAGGCCGAAGGTCGGAATCCGTCGCAGCAGATCGGTGAGCTGGCCATCGGCGACGGCCTCGCCTCCGGTCGCGAGCAGCGAGCGATGGCACAGCCGCAACGGCTCGGCAATCGCCTCGATGTCGGCAATGATCGCAGCGTCGCTCTCGCCGCGTGCATCGCCCACGGTCTCCGTCTCGATCATCCGCGCGGCCCATTCGCGCGTGCGGTGCAACCGGTCCACGAGTGGCTTGAGCAAGGCGCGATATGGTTCGGCCACCTGACCGACGCGCGCCATCAACTCGGGCGTACCCGAGCGCATCGACAGGTCACCGCGCAGCGCCTCCACGTCGCGTGCGTAGAGATCGGCCGCCATCCAGCGCGCGAGCCATGTCGCGCGCACCGTGACGTCCGGCGTGACGTTGGGATTGCCGTCGCGATCACCGCCGATCCACGAGCCGAAACGCAGCGGGGCCGCGTCGAGCGGCAGGCCCGCGCCGGTCGCGATCACGAGCGCGTGGTCAAGGGCACGCAAGTATCGTGGCACCGCGTCCCAGAGCGTCTGTTCGAACGCGACCAGACCCCACTTCACCTCGTCCACGGGAGTCGGCGGCTCGCGGCGCACTTCGTCCGTCATCCAGGTCGAGGCAATCTCACCCGCGAGCGAACGCAGCCGCGCTTCGCGCTCGGGGTCCGTGAGGCTGGTGCGATCGCCCAAGGCGAGCAGCTCGGCGATGCGCCGCTGTTTCTGCCGAAGCGTGCGGCGAACCACCTCGGTGGGGTGCGCTGTGAGCACGAGCTCGACGCGAAGCGCACGCGCGGCCTCATGCAGCGCGGCGGGCGCAAGTCCGCCCGCGAGCAGCCGCGTGAACGAGTCGGCGAAGGAGCCGCGCTGCGGTGGCTTGGACTGGTCGCGCTGGTAGTCGCGCCGCCGCCGGATGCGGTGGTGCTGCTCGGCGATGTTGGCGAGTCCGAGAAAGTGCGCGAAGGCGCGCGCCACATCGAGCGCATCGGGCACGGACAGGTCGCGCAGCACGCGCTCGAGCTCGGCCACGTCGGTGGCGCCGCGGCGCGCGTCCTTGGCCAAGGCGCGCACGCGCTCGACGGTGTCGTACAGCTGCGCGCCGCCCTGCGCCTTCAGCGTGTCGCCGAGGAGGGCGCCGAGGAGGCGGACGTCATCGTGGAGGGGCTGGTGCGGGTCGGTCATCGGCGGCGTCGGAGGATGTGGCTCCATCTGCAAGGTGTCGCCGTGCACCGGCTGGCCGCTACCGTGCGCTCCCTTGCCGATGGGGGCGGGATGGCGCTTCTTCAGGCACGACGCACGCGTGCCTCGGACGCGGCGCGCTTGCCGCACGGCTCCCTTCGACGTGACCCTCATGGATCGGCGCACCTTCCTGCAGGCGAGCACCGTGCCGATCGGCGTGGGCGCCGTTGCTGCCATCTTGCCGGCGCAGCTCGATGCGGCGCCGGACGTGATCACGACGCGCGCGTCGTCCGTGGTGGTCATTGGCGCCGGTGCCTTCGGCGTCTGGACGGCGCTCCACCTGCGCGAGCAGGGCCATCGTGTCACGCTCATCGATGCGTACGGTCCGGGTAATTCGCGCGCGACATCGGGCGACGAGACGCGCCAACTGCGCGCGGGCTACGGTGATCGCGAACTCTACGCGCGGATGGCGCAACGCGCTTTCGCGGCCTGGCGCGCGCGCGAAGCCGAGTTCGGTTGCTCACTCATGCTCGAGACCGGACGACTCGAGCTCTCGCCGGATTGGACGCCCTCGTTGCGCGCGACGCAGGCGATGCTCACGCGCTTGGGCGTTCCGATCGAGGCGCTCACCGTGGCCGAGATGCGCAAGCGCTGGCCGCAGCTCAACGTGGACGGCATGGGCCTCGGGTTGCTGGAGCCGACCGCTGCAGTCTTGCGCGCCAAGCAGAGCATCATCGCAGCCGGCAATGCGTTCACGCGGAAAGGTGGCACGCTCATGGTGCAGCGTGCGCGTCCAGGGCGCGCCGAGGGTCGGCGGCTGGTGGACGTGGAAGCTGGAAGTGGCGAGCGCATCGCAGCCGAGCGCTTCGTGTTCGCCTGCGGTCCGTGGCTCCCCAAGCTCTTTCCATCGTTGCTCGGCGAGCGCATCAAGGTGCCGGGGCGCGAGGTGTTCTACTTCGGCACGCCGGCGGGGGACACGCGCTTCAACGCGGGACGACTACCCAACTTCTCTGAGGAAGGCTACTACGGCTTCCCGAGTGTGGACGGTCGCGGCGTGAAGGTTTGCCCGACCACGGGCCCGGTGGCGTTCGATCCTGATACGGATGAGCGGATCGTGACTCCGCACGAGGCGCGCCGCGCACACGCATTTCTCGCGAAGCGCTTTCCGGCGCTCGCGGACCAGCCGATCACCGAAACGCGAGTCTGCCAGCTCGAGAACACGTCGGACGAGCACTTCATCGTGGACTGGCACCCCGAGTGGGACAACGTGCTGATTGCCGGCGGTGGGTCCGGGCACGCCTTCAAGCACGGCCCGGTGCTCGGCGAATACGTGGGGCAGCGGGCCGTAGGCGAGAAGACCGACGCGGCGTTCGACCAGATGGTGCGGCTGGCGCGCTAGTCGCCGCGCGCTGGGGCAACACCCCTCACAGCCCACCGTCCGGGTGACCGGGCGGCTATCTTTTCCATAGAGCCGCACCGCTGATGAAACCGGATCACACCCCGGTGGATTTACCGAGTGGCAAGGCGTCACGTAGTGCCATCAACGACATCACGATCGGAGTGAACGATGAGCGGAAACATGGGCGACACCGGTGGCAAGTGCCCGGTCATGCACGGCGCGCTGCGGCCAACGGTGGCGGCCGGCCAGGCCAACCGGAACTGGTGGCCGAACGCGCTAAACTTGGGCCTCCTGCACCAGAACTCCCCCAAGGCTGACCCCATGGGCGAGACGTTCAGCTACGCGAAGGAGTTCAGCACGCTGGACCTCGCCACGCTCAAGGCTGACCTCGTTGCGCTCATGACTGATTCGCAGAGCTGGTGGCCGGCCGACTACGGTCATTACGGCCCGCTCTTCGTGCGCATGGCGTGGCATAGCGCTGGCACGTATCGCACGGCGGACGGACGCGGTGGTGCGTCGGCGGGCACGCAGCGGTTCGCGCCGCTCAACAGCTGGCCGGACAACGGCAACCTCGACAAGGCGCGCCGCCTGCTGTGGCCAATCAAGCAGAAGTACGGCAAGAAGATTTCGTGGGCCGACCTCATGATTTTTGCCGCGGACGTCGGCATGGAGCATATGGGGCTCAAGGTTTTCGGCACCGCGTTCGGACGGGAGGACGTGTTCGAGCCCGAGGCTGACATTTATTGGGGGCCTGAAGCGGAGTGGCTGGGCGACAAGCGCTACACGGGCGACCGCGAGCTGGAGAACCCGCTGGCCGCCGTGCAGATGGGCCTCATCTACGTGAATCCGGAAGGACCGAACGGCAAGCCCGATCCGCTCGCGTCGGCGCGGGACATTCGCGAGACGTTCGCACGCATGGCCATGAACGACGAAGAGACGGTCGCGCTGGTTGCCGGCGGCCACACCTTCGGCAAGACGCATGGCGCCGGTGATGCCGCGCTCGTGGGCGCCGCGCCCGAGAGCGCGCCCATCGAGGAGATGGGCATGGGCTGGCGCAACGCCTTCGGCACGGGCAAGGGCGTTGACGCGATCACGAGCGGCCTCGAGGGCGCGTGGACGCCGAACCCGATCAAGTGGGACAACGGTTACTTCGAGACGCTCTTCGGCTACGAGTGGGAGCTGAGCAAGAGCCCCGCGGGCGCGCATCAGTGGATTCCCAAGGGTGGTGCGGCAGCCACCGCGGTACCCGACGCGCACGATCCGTCGAAGCGGCACGCGCCGATCATGTCCACCGCCGACATGGCGCTGCGCATGGATCCCCTCTACCTGCCAATCTCCAAGCGCTTCCAGGCGAACCCGGACCAGCTCGCCGACGCGTTCGCGCGCGCGTGGTTCAAGCTCACGCACCGCGACATGGGGCCACGCACGCGCTACCTGGGTGCGCTTGCGCCCAAGGAAGAGCTGCTCTGGCAGGATCCGATTTCGGCCGTCAATCACCCGCTGGTCGACGCCAAGGACATCGCCGCACTCAAGACCACGATCCTCGCCTCGGGGCTCAGCATCAGTCAGCTCGTGGCAACGGCGTGGGCGTCAGCGTCCACTTTCCGCGGCTCCGACAAGCGCGGTGGTGCCAACGGCGCGCGCATTCGGCTCTCGCCCGCCAACGGCTGGGAAGTGAACCAGCCAGCCAAACTCGCGAAGGTGCTCGAGGTGTACGCGAAGATCCAGAAGGAGTTCAACGCGGCGCAAAAGGGCGGCAAGCAGGTCTCGATGGCCGACCTGATCGTGCTCGGCGGATGCGCGGCCGTCGAGGCGGCGGCCAAGAAGGGCGGCGTCGAAGTTTCCGTGCCGTTCACCCCGGGGCGGATGGATGCGAGCCAGGCACAGACGGACACGCACTCGTACGCGGTGCTCGAGCCCGAGGCTGACGGCTTCCGCAACTATCGCAAGAAGGCGTACAGCGTATCGGCCGAGGAGCAGCTGCTCGACAAGGCGCAGCTACTGACGCTTTCGGCGCCGGAGATGACGGTGCTCGTGGGTGGCCTGCGCGTGCTCGGTGCCAACTACGGCGCGAGCAAGCACGGCGTCTTCACCGATCGCGCCGAGTCGTTGAGCAATGACTTCTTCGTCCACCTGCTCGACATGGGGACGACGTGGAAGCCGATGTCCGAGGCGGGTGACGTGTTCGAAGGGCGTGATCATGCGACGGGCGACGTGAAGTGGACGGCGACGCGCGTCGACTTGATCTTCGGGTCGAACTCGCAGCTGCGTGCACTCTCGGAGGTGTACGCGAGCGATGACGCGAAGGCGGCGTTCGTGCACGCGTTCGTGCACGCGTGGACGAAGGTGATGAACCTTGACCGGTTCGATCTCGCGTGAGTGGCAGCTGCATGTGATGGTTGAGATCGGGGTGGCGTTGCGGCGAGAGCCCGGCGCCACCCTGCTTCGATCACGGCAGCGGGTGTTCAAGAAAGAAATCCCACATCACGCGCGACGCATCGATGCTCGTGCTTGTGCGGCCTACCAACCATTCTGGCAGTTGGCTTCCGCCGGGCCAGGTGTGCCCGCCACCCTCGATGGTGTACAGCGCAACGTCGGCACCGGAGGCGCAATTGCCGTAACGTCGCAGCACGACGTCCGCCGCCACGCGCGACTCATTCGGGGTTGATGTGCACTGGTTGCGCGTTGCCCACTGTGCGGTCCACGTCGGGACATCCGGAAAGCGCACCGGCGCGACCCACGTCGTACCGCCGTGGTAGGGTACTTCCGGGTCCGCCGTACCATGAAAGGTGATCATCGGCACCTGACGACGGCTCGGGCACCAGGTGAACGGCAGGAGTTGCGCGGCCCCGACCATTCCCACCGCAGCGATGCGCTCCGGAAGCAGGCATGAAAGCGCGAACGACATGCCGCCGCCGTTTGACAGTCCGTTCGCGTACACGCGCCGTCGGTCGATGTTGTACGAGGCGCCCAGGCTATCGATCAGGTCGGCAATGAAGCGCACGTCGCGCGTGAGCCCGTCGCCTTCCTCTTCGCGCCAGATGCGCGGGCCGTTGCCCGTGATACCGGTGGGATAGACGACGATGAAGCCGTTGTCGTCGGCCAAGCGGTCCCACTTGCTCGTGACTTCCTGCGCGGCGCCCCACATGCCGGCGCCGTGCAGGCTGATGATGAGCGGTGTCGGATTCGTGTGGTCGTAGCGGGCCGACACGTGCAGGTTGTATTCGCGCCGCTCGCCGGACGACGTGATTGCCCCAGTGGAGCGGTTGGCGGCACGGAACACGACGGCCTCGCCCAGCGCGATCAACAAGGGCAGGCTGATGAGCGCAAGCACCGCACTCATGGCTTCTCGGGAGCGCGGCGCACGGTTCATCGGTGCCGGTTCCAAGCGAGGGCCAATGGCGCGAGCGAGAGGCGCGTCAGCGGAACGAGCAGGATGGCGAGCAACACGAGCAGGTGGCGCGGGAAGAACGCCAAGTCCACGAACCAGAAGAAGAGCGCGGAGAGCCCGAGCACGCTCGCGCACCACGTGGCGGACGCGAGCACGAGCGCGCGGTCATCGAGCAGCCCTCTGCGCTGCAGTTGCACGGCCATGGCGCCGCTCGTGGCGATCTTGACCACGACGATCACGGCAAGGATGGCGGGAGCCGCTTCCCACAGTGCGCCGCGTGCGGCGCCGAGCGTCGCGAGCCACGCCAGCGCCGGGCCGATCAGGAACAGCGCCACCAGCGTCGCGAAGACGCTACCCTTGATGAGCCAGGCGCGTCCGGTCAATCCAACGTACAGGCTCTGCACGAGCTGTTTCCACGTGGTCGCGACGCCCAGCACGAGCACGAGGAGCACGAGCACCGCAGCGCGCGCCGAGCCGAGCGTGTGTGAGAGCTCGCGCGCCTGTGCTGCCACTACGCCGATCGTGCCGGTGAGGGCGAGTGCGAGCGGCACCGCGACCAGCACCAGAATCCACGCAAGCGCGGTGCTCCAGAGCGTGGCCACGAGCTTCGCGCGGACGAGCGCGCTGGTGGCCACCGGCCGCACTCCGTCGAACGGCGAGACGCCCCACGCATCACGCGATTGCGGGCTCGCGCGGCGCGCGTTCGCAGCCGAGAAGGTGGCCATCACGATGGGGGTGCACAACACACACAGCAGAATCTCGTCCACCAGTCGCGCCACGTCGCCAGCGAGCCAAAGCAGCGCCAATTCGAATGGCAGCAGGATCGCGACCCAGACGGGCAGCGAGCGCCCGATGCGATGCCACTCGAACCACGCCTGCGCGTCGGCGCTCGAGCGGAACGAACGCGGAGTGCGCGGCCGCACTGCGCGACGGCCAACGCGTGCAGCAAGGGCCTCGCGCCAGTCGGGCACGTGCCCGCGCCGCGCGCGTGCGACGGCGACGCATGCCACTCCGTACGCGAGCGGCAACTGCGGTACCAGAAGCGCTAGCATCATCCACTCGCTCGGCTTCCGGTATATCCACAGGAACACTACCGCGTCGAGCGCCCACAGCAGCAACACGGACACCACGATGCGCAGACCCGGCAGCGGATACGGCATCCAGGTTAGCGCCTGCGTCCACGCGAGAATCGCGGCGGCGAGCACGCCGGGCCAGACGGTCGGCATCTCGAAGTCAGCGGGCCACGGTACGGCGATCCGCGCTGCGCCCCAGAGCAGCAGCATGGCCAGCGATCCGTACAGCATCGGCCACCCCGCCAGTGCCGCCGTGCGCACGGGTCGCGTGAAGAGCCGCGACGGATACATCGACACGCGCGCGGTCAGATCGCCTTCAAGGCCGAACGTGAAGACGGCGAGCAGGTAGGTGAACGTCGAAGCCAGCGGCACCACGTCCATGAAGGCGAACGCCACCGGCGAATCGAGCCGGATGGGAACGCCGTGTGATGCAGCCGCGACGCGGAGCGCCGCGATGACGAGCAGATAGACGGCAACCGCCAGCAGTCCCCAGCGATGCCGCCGTCGGAACTCCCACGCGAAGGCGGCGGCGATCGAACGCATGATGGCGTTGGCGCTACGCGAGTGCGGAGGCTGGCGTCACGTCCTGGCCGTCTTGGCGCACGAAGATGTCCGCGAGCGATGCGCCGCCGTGCGCCGCCTTGAGTTCCGCCAGCGGCGCGCTCAAGATGATGCGTCCGTGCCGGATCATCGTCACGTGGTCCGCGACCGCCTCGACTTCGTCCAGCAGGTGCGACGAGAAGAAGACGGTGCGCCCTTCGTCGGCTACGGTGCGCATGACCGCGCCGAGGATGTCGCGACGCACGATCGGGTCGAGTCCGGACGACGGCTCGTCGAGCACGAGCAGCTCGGGCCGGTACGCGAGCGCGATCACGAGGCCGAGTCGTGCCTTCTGTCCCTTGGAGAGCGTCGCGACCGTGGCTGACGGATCGAGTGCAAAGTCTCGCCCAAGCTGCGCAGCGAGCGCATCGTCCCACGCCGGGTAGAACGCACGCGAGTAGCGCAGCAGTTCGTCCACGCGCATCCACCCGGGCAGGTCGTTCTCCTCGGAGAGGTAGCCCACGCGCGAGAGGACGCCAACCGGATCCGCGACCGGATCGAGGCCGAAGATACGTACCGTGCCGCTCTCCGCGCGCAGCAGGCCGAGCAGGTGTTTGATGAGCGTGGTCTTGCCGGCGCCGTTTGCGCCGACAAGCCCGTACACGGCGCCGGGTGGGAGCGAGAGGCTCACTGCGTCGAGCGCGGTGGTCGCGCCGAAGCGGCGTGTCAGGGCTGAGCAGCTGATGACCGGATCACCCATCGAAGCCTCACCTCGAGGTGCAATATCGCAGATTGTGGCTCGTGCTACCGCAACGCGTTCTTCGCAACATGATAGTAAGCGGCAAAATTGTCGGGCGAGCGCATGGCGCTGGGGCACGACGAGATACCCCACGCGCCCAGCACCCACTTGGCCGTGCCGCCATCGAAGTGGGCGCTGCCCGCCTTGGCGAGTACCTCGCCCGATTGACGGTCCACCACGGTGGTGACCGAAAGGCTGGTGTGCTTGTATGGTTGCGAAAAATCCTCGCGCACTTCGTAGCGTGCCGTGAGCGCGTCCACCTCCTTCGAGGCGATCGTGCCAGAGCTGTCGCGCTCGTAGCGCACCCATGCATCCCGGCGGTAGATGCTGGGCGCCTCCACCCACGTGAACCCTTCCTCCTGCAGGTAACGCATGCCGAAGCTGTTCGACGTGCCCGAGTTGAGGAAGATGCCGTCGGCATGCGCGCGGCGAAACACGACCGGCTTGCCGGCGCCTTCGCAGATATCGGAGAACGCGGCACGATCGCGCAGCCAGAGCGCGAGCACCGGCGCGAGCACGACACCGATCGCGATCGGCCAGCGCTGGCGCTGCCCACGCAGTAGGCGCACGATGCCCAGGATCAACGCCACCAGGATCAGCGGCGCCAGTGCGGCCCAGACCAACCCGGCGAGCATCATGCGGGCGAGCGCCCGTGCCGGGGCCTCACTCTCACGCGACCCAGTGCGTCAACTCGACCGCCGGCCGTCGCGGTTTCGCCTCGGACTTCTCCGCCGGCTCGCCCACGGCGATCACGGCCACGATGCGCTCGCTCTCTGGTACGCCGGCCGCCGCGCGCGCCGCCGGATCGTCCATGATCGCGCCTGTGCGAATGTGCGTGCCGAGCCCCTGCTCGACGGCGGAGAGGCCGAGGTTCTGCACGGCCATGTAGGTGGCTGCGTAGTCCTCTTCGCAGAACTCCGGATTCTCGTGCTTCACCATCGCCACGAGGATCATGCACGGGAGTGCGCGATGCTCGCGGCTCGTGGTCTGGCGCATCGTCTCGGCCTGCGTCTCGTCAGTCGCCTTCTTCGCCTTGCGGTTGCCCAGCGCGAGCCCGTACGCGGCGCGGGCCTCGGGCCCGAGCACGTAGAAGCGCCAGGGATTCGTGAGCCGGTGATTCGGCGCGAGCGTGGCCGCGTGCAACATGCGTTCGAGTTGTTCGCGCGTGGGCGTGTGCTCGGTGAACTTGCGAACGGAGCGGCGGGCGGCGATGGCGTCGGAGACGTTCATGATGATGTGATAAGGTACGGGCGCTGAAGGCGCGAAGGGCGCGATGGTCGCGCTCAGCGAAGGTTAGTCGGCTGCACGGATGGCAGCCGAAGGCGCGCGGTCGGTCATCTCGTGCGTGGCATGCCGAGGTACCGCATGAGTGTCGTGTTCGCGGGATGCGAGCGAAAGAGGTCGAACTCGAGGTAGTACCCTTCGGGGTCGTAGCCCACGAACGCACGGTAGCGCCCCGCGTCGTCGTCGCTCGCGGCGGCACCGCGCAGCACGATCGACTGGCGCGCGCGTGCGTAGCGGAACCATCCGTCGATGTCGTCCACCAGAAACGACACGTTCACCGCCTTCTTCTCGGTTGAGCGGTGCATCCCCCGGCGTTCATCCACAAGCCCGATGTACCCGGTGCGCGATCCCTGATAGATCTTCGCCCACCCCTGGTCGGCGACCATGTGCAGTCCCATCTCTTCCTCCCAGAAGGTCTGCATGCGCGGCATGTCCTTGTAGTACAACCAGGTGATGGTCGCGCTGAAGCCGAGCCCCGCAGGCAGTGTGCTGCCCGGCGCGCGGACCGTTTCGGCGAGCGCGAGGCCGGGTACGAAGTTCTCGTTCTCCTGGTGCGCGTTGAAACGCTCGAACTCGAGCACGTATCCTTCCGGGTCCTCGATCACGAATCCGTCGTGCGGACGTCCGGGCCTGACCGTGAAAGGTGAGCGCGGCGCGTGGCCCTGCGAAGCGAGCCACGCATGCCACCCTTCCAACTGCTTGGTGAGGAGCGCCAGCGCCACCGTCTTCGGTTCGTCGGCGCTGTGCATCCCCTTGGCTGCATCCACGAGGATAACGTATGAATCCGCAGTCATGCGGAAGATGCGCGCCATCTCGTAGTCGGCCACCAGCTCCATGCCGAGCGTCTCCTGGTAGAAGGCCGTCGCCCGGTCGAGATCCTTATAGTACAGGAACAGGTTGCTGGCGCGGACGCCAAAGTCTTTCATGGTACGAAAGCCCGTCTGCTCGGCGAGCAGCTCGTTGATGCGCCATGACGGATAGCTCAGCAGGCGCCCGAAACGACGCGCGATCGCCTCGCGGGCCGCGCCGGTGTCCTGACCCGCCTGAACGAGCTTGAGCGCATCGGCCTTGAGCTGCAGGTACTCGTCCTTGGTCGTCCCCTGGTAGATGAGCAGCACATCCTTGCCCTTCGCCACGTCTGCAGGGAACAGGTCGGTCACGAGCAGGCTGCGCTCGCGGAACAGCTGCACATGGTTGCGTTCGGCAACCCGCAGTGCCTCCGGCAGCAACCGGTCCATCTCCGAAGGCGGCAGCACTTCGCTCAGCGCGAGCTTCTTGACGCCCGAGTTGACGAGCTCGCCGAAGCCGCCGATGGCACCCAATACGTACGAGCCGGTGTCAATCGTCGTCGTGGAAGGCGCGACGCTGCGGCAGGCGGCCACCGACAGCAGCAGCGCGAAGAACGTGAAGGCGTGGCGTCGGCGCATCGAGGGCTCCTCAAGTGTGGGCGGCTGCATGAGGTAGCCAGCAAACCGCGCGAGTGGAATATGCAACGAGGATGGCGGGGTTCGCGCGCACCCGCCCACGGCGGGCACACTTGAAACCATGCGCGTTTGGCGGGATCTTGGTCTCCACCTCCTCTCACGGTCAGCGATGCGCTCACGCGTCATATCGTCAGTCTCTCGTTCGCGCACCCCGCTTCTGGCGTGCGCGCTGGCACTCGCGGCCGCGCCGCTTTTCGCACAACGCTCGGCGGCGCGCGGCTCCATGGAGCCGGCGCCACCGTCGATTCTCTGGTTCCGCACCCCCGCCACCGAGTGGAACCGCGCCCTTCCCGTAGGCAACGGACGGCTCGGCGCCATGGTCTTTGGCGGAACCGCCGAGGAACACATCCAGCTCAACGAAGAGACGCTCTGGAGCGGCGGCCCCTACAACCCGGTGACCAAGAACGCGTCCGCGGCGCTGCCCGAGATCCGCCGTCTCCTCTTTGCGGGTGATGTGCCCGGCGCGCACGACCTGTTCGGGCGGACCATGATGGGCGTCCCGTACGAACAGCAGAAGTACCAGTCGCTCGGTGATCTGCTCATCGCCTTTCCCGGACACGCGAGCGCCACCAACTATCGCCGCGAACTCTCCCTCGATTCCGCGGTCGCGCGCGTCTCGTACGACGTGGACGGCGTCACCTTCACGCGCGAAGTGTTCGCAAGCGCCCCGGACCAGGTCATCGTCGTCCGGCTCTCCGCCAGCCGCGCTGGCGCGCTCACCTTCTCGGCGCAGCTGCACGGCACGCGCAACCCGGCGCATTCCAACTACGGCACCGACTACTTCCGCATGGATGCGCTCGCGCCAGACGAGCTGCGCGTCACGGGCAAGAACAGCGACTATTTGGGCGTTGCGGGACGACTGACGTACGAAGCGCGGCTCTTCGCGCGAACCGACAATGCGCGTGGCACGGTCAGCATCGACCGTCGCACGCTGCGCGTGGTGGGCGCCGATACCGTCACGATCGTGCTCGCCGCCGCAACCAGCTTCGTGAACTACCGCGATGTGAGCGGAAACCCCGCCGAACGCGTGCGTGCGGTGCTCGATCGCGCTCGCACGCGCGACTACGGCGTGCTC
>JAYTVE010000442.1:0-3923 GCA_043744185.1 Gemmatimonadota bacterium
CAGGCCTCGAAGGTGATCGGGAAGCGCGAAACGAAGAACGTGGTGGGACCGGTGGACTCGAAGTCGCGCGCCACCGACTGGTTGATCCCGTGCACGGCGGCGGAAATGGTGACGACCGCGAAGACGCCGACGGCGACACCGAGGATCGTCAGGCCGGCGCGCACGCGGTTCGCGGTGAGCGCATCGAAGGCGATGCGCACGCCCTCGGTGAGGTGATAGAAGCGGGCGCTGAGCGATGTCATGACTACTCCTGTCGCAGCGCCGCGATGGGGTCGAGCCGCGCAGCACGCGAGGCCGGATAGACGCCGCTGATGATCCCGGTACCGGCTCCCACGAGCACGCCGACGACGATGGACCACGGCGCGACGCTTGCGGGCATGGGGGTAACCGCCGTGACCACCCCCGCCAGCGCGAAGCCGAGGGCGATGCCGAGCAGGGCGCCGACCGTGGACAGCGTCGCGGACTCGACGAGGAACTGGGCCAGGATGTCGCGCCCACGTGCGCCGAGCGCCTTGCGCACGCCAATCTCGGCCGTCCGCTCGGCCACGGCCACGAGCATGATGTTCATGATCACGATCGCACCAACGACGAGGCCGAGTGCCGGGAGTGCCACGCCCGCGATCACGAGGTAGCGCTTGATCTTGTTCCAGAACTCGAGGGCGGACTCGGGCGTCTCGAGGGTGAAGTCGTCGTCCTGGCCCGGGTGCAGCCGGTGGCGCGCTCGCATGAGCGCGCGCTCGCGCTCGATCGCGTCGCTGAGCACCGCGCGATCGTCCGCCTGCACCGCGACCGCGTCGACGACGTGCGGACGGCGGTTGAGCAGGCGATGCACCGGCGCCTTGAACGGCGCCACCGCGAGGTTGTCGAACGAGAGTCCGAAGGCCGACCCCTGTGTTTCGGTCACGCCGACGACGGTGTACGGTAGCCCGCCCATCTTGAGCTCGCGGCCGATGGGATCGACGCCGGGAAAGAGACGGCGTTCGAGCTCGGGGCCGATGACGATCACGTTCTCGCCCAAGCTGCTCTCCTGGGCACTGAAGGTGCGACCCCGCGCGATGCCGAGCTTCTTGAGCGCAAACCAGTCGCCGTCCACGGCAACGACGCGCGCCGAGCGGGGGCGCGAGTAGCGGGATTCAACCTTGAGGTTGTCTTCGGAGTACATCGCCCATCGCGTACCGGCCGGAAGCACGTCCACGATCTGCGGCACGTCCGATTCCATGATGCGCGGACGTCGCCGGTAGGCCAGCCAGACGGACTCGTCGACGTCGCCGATGTTGATGTTCGGCCTCGCCCGCACTTCGAACGTGTTGACCCCGATGATCTTCCCGACGAGGTCCTGCTCCATGTAGCGGCTCATCCCCTCGACGATCGAGACGACGGCGATGAGGAACATCACGCCGATCGTGACGCCGAGCAGCGTGAAGAAGCTCTTGAGCTTCTGCGCGCGGATCGTGGACAAGGCTAGTCGGATGGCGTCGAGGAAGGGCATCGGCGGGGATGGGAGACATCTCCCTTACGCGCGCGGGGGACGCTGGTTTCAGCGTCCCCCGCAAAAGTTCCGATCGTGCAGCGCGGCTTTCAGTGCGCCTTTCCGCCCTGCGCGATGCGGGTCACGAACTGCTCCTTTCTTTCATCGCTGCTGACGACGCCGTCCTTCAGGACCACCACGCGCCGCGCGTGGCTCGCGATGTCAGGCTCGTGCGTCACCATGATGACGGTCTGCCCCTGCGTGGCCAGCTCCTCGAACACGCGCATGATCTCCTCGGAGGTCGTCGAATCGAGGTTGCCCGTCGGCTCGTCGGCGAGGAGGATGGACGGCCGGTTGACGAGCGCGCGTGCGATCGCGACACGCTGACGCTGGCCGCCCGAGAGCTCATTCGGCTTGTGGTGCATGCGCTCGCCCAGCTGCACGCGCGTGAGCGCTTCCATCGCCCGCGCTTTGCGCTCCGCAGCGGGCACGCCGGCGTACACGAGCGGAAGCTCGACGTTGGCCAGCGCGCTCGCGCGCGGGAGCAGGTTGAACGTCTGGAAGACGAAGCCGATTTCCTTGTTGCGCACGCGGGCCAGCTCGTCGTCGCTCATGGTCGACACCAGCTGGCCGTTGAGCCAGTACTCGCCAGCGTTCGGCGTGTCGAGGCAGCCGATCATGTTCATGAGCGTCGACTTGCCCGAACCCGATGGCCCCATGATGGCGACGTACTCGTTGCGCATCACGGCGATGTCCACGCCACGGAGGGCGCGCACGATTTCGCCGCCCATGTCGTAATTGCGCGTGATGCCACGCGTGACGATGATCCACTCACTGCCGGGCGCCTTGCCGGTGGAGGACGTGACCGCTTGCCGCTCGCCCGTGGCGCTGATGGCGATTTCGCCGGGGGCCGCGTCCGTTGCCGCGCTCACGACTTCTTCTCCAGCGTCTTCTTCGCGTCCTTGGCCGCGGCCTCCTTCACGAGGGCGCCGTCCTTGAGTTCACGGATGGCCTGGTACGTGCCGCCGACGATCTTGTCGCCGTCCTTGAGGCCCGAGACCACTTCGAAGTACTTCTCGCCGGCGATGCCGACCTTCACGGGGCGGAACGCGACCTTGTTGTCGGAGGCGACCACGAAGACGCCCTCGACGTCCTTCTTGCCGACCTGCTTGGTGGGCGCTGTCTTGCCGCCGAGTGCGACGGCGGTGTCCTTGTTCTGCAGCTCTTCGTTCTCGCGCACGGTCAGCGCGATGATCGGGATCGAGAGGACGTTCTTGCGCGTGTCGGTGATGATCTTTGCGGTCGCGGAGAAATCGGGACGCGTGTCCTTTGGCGCGTTCACGAGCTGGATGGTGACTTCGTAGTCGATGGCCTGGTCGCTGGTGGTGCCCGTCGCGCCGGCAGCCTTGACCGAGCTGTTGGAGATCTTGACGACCTTGCCGAGGAACGTGGTGTCCGGGAAGGCGTCGACCTGTACGATGGCCGAGTCGCCGATGGCGATGCGCGCCACGTCGGTCTCGTCCACCTTCACCTTGGTTTCCAGCACACTCATGTCGGAAATCGTGAGCAGCGTGGCGGCGTCCTTGTTGAGCGTACCCTGGATGGCCGTTTCGCCATTCTCGACGTTGAGCCGGGTGATACGACCGGTCATGGGGGCGGTGATCGTGGTGCGCGACAGCTGCCACTTCGCGTCCTTGAGGCTCGCCACGTTCTGGTCCACCATGTGCTGCGACGCCGAGAGCAGTTCCTTGTTCACCTCGGCCGTGGTGCGGAGCTGCTCGAGCTGCTCATCGGAGATCAGGCCCGGGTTCGACTTCTTGATGTCCACCGAGCGCTGATAGCTGCGCTGCGCCTGGTCGTAGCTGGCCTTGGCCTGCGCGACCGCCGCCTTGGCCGACGCGAGCGACGCCTCGGTGCGTTGCACCGAACCCTCGAACTGGCGCGGATCGATCTCGAGAAGGAACTGGCCTTGCTTGACCATGTCCCCTTCCTTGACGGCAAGCCGGACAATTCGGCCCGTGATGTCGGCCGAGAGGTTGACCTTGGTGCGGGGCTGCACCTGGCCGCTGGCAGTCACCGAGGCGACGAGGTCGCGCTTGGTCACCGCTTCGACGCGGACTTCGGTGGCCTTCGGGCCGCGATTGGCCGCCATCGAGACGCCGACGACGAAGACACCAATCACGCCGACGCCGATCAGGGACCACTTCATGCGCTTGGACATCACGAGCCTCTTGAGAGCCTGGGGGCGGAGATCAACGGAGGGGCCGGCCAGCCGCCTGTTCGAGCGCGGCATAGTCACGGTGGAACTGGAAGATCGTGGTGATGCGGTCGGACTCTGCACGTTCGAAATCGGCGCGCGACTGGATCACTTCGACGAGCGAGTTGAGCCCGACGCGGTAGCGCTGCTCGGCCAGCGTGAGCGCCTCGCGGGCGGTCTGCGCGTTCCGGGTGTTCA
>JAYTVE010000443.1:0-3916 GCA_043744185.1 Gemmatimonadota bacterium
ACCAAGGTGGACGGCCCGCGCGTCACCGCGCGCGTCGTGCACGGTGGCGACCTCTCGAGCCACAAGGGGATGAACCTCCCCGGCGTTGATGTTTCCGCACCGTCGCTCACCGAGAAGGACCTCGAAGACGTCACCTTCGCAGTGGCCAACGAGTTCGATTACGTCGCGCTCTCGTTCGTGCGGAAGCCCGAAGACATCGCGCTCCTCCGCGAGAAGATCCCGCGCGCGACACTCATCGTCGCGAAGATCGAGAAGGATGTGGCGCTGCGCGACATCGAGCGCATCCTCATCGCCTCCGACGCGGTCATGGTCGCCCGCGGCGACCTCGGCGTCGAGCTGCCATTCGAGGAAGTGCCGCTCGCGCAGAAGCGCATCATCCAGCTCGCGAACCGCCACGGTCGCCCCGTGATCACGGCCACGCAGATGCTCGAAAGCATGATCGAGAATCCGCGGCCGACGCGCGCCGAGGCGTCCGACGTGGCCAACGCCATCGTGGACGGCACCGACGCCGTCATGCTCTCGGCCGAGACGGCGGCGGGCAAGTATCCCGCACTCGCCGTGGATGCGATGCACCGCATCATCGTCGAAGTCGAACGGCACTGGCACGCGCGCGGCCGCGACAACCGCCGCATCGACCCCACCATCAAGGCCACCACCGAGGAGACGATCGCCGCGGCGACCGTCACGGCCGTGCAGATGCTTGGCGCCCCGTGCGCCATCGTGTTCACCAAGTCGGGGTTCAGCGCACGCACCGTGTCGAGCCACCGGCCCGATGTGCCCATTCTCGCCCTCACCGACAGCGCGCGTACCTACCGGCAGCTCGCGCTCGTGTGGGGCGTGATTCCGGAGATCGTGCGCCACTGCAACACGTACGAGGAGATGGCTGGCCTCGCCAAGGATGTCGTGAAGAAGCGCATGCTCGCCGAGAAGGGCGACCGCGTGGTCGTCACCGCCGGCGTGCCGTTCGATACCCCGGGCACCACGAACAACCTCCGCGTCGAGACGATATGACGCGCGGGACGGGGCGGTGAAGCTCACCTTCCTCGGCACCGGCACGAGCTTCGGCGTTCCGCAGATCGGGTGCCACTGTCGCGTCTGCCGATCGAGCGATCCGCGCGACCGTCGCACGCGCGTGGGCGCCGTCGTCGAAACCGACGGCGGGGTCCAGATCCTCATCGACACGCCGCCCGAGTTGCGCCTCCAGCTCGTGACCGCCGGCATCGACAAGGTCGACGCAGTGCTCATGACGCACGAGCACGCCGACCACACGCACGGCATGGACGACCTGCGCGCGATCACCGTGCGGCGTGACTCGCCGCTGCCGGTGTATGCGTCGGCCGAAACGCACGCCGCGCTTTCGCAGAAGTTCCCCTACATCTTCGACGAGAAGATGCGGCCGTTGCCGGGCACGTCGAAGCCGGAAGGCGCCGCGCGCGTGATCTCGGCGGGCTCGTCGTTCAACATTGGCGACGCGGAGGTGCAGCCGTTCCAGGTGCCGCACGGCCACGTGATGGTGCTTGGCTACCGCATCGGGCCGCTCGCGTACATCACGGATGCCAAGTCGATTCCCGATGTGGTGCTCCAGCAGATTGCCGGTGTGGAGGTGCTGGTGTTGAATGCGCTCTTCCGCGTGGAGCATCCGACCCACCTGAGCATTCCAGAGGCAGTGCGCATCGCGCAGGCCGTGGGCGCGGAACGCACGTTCCTGACGCACCTGACGCACGACTACTTGCACGCTGATCTTGAGGCGGAACTCCCGCGCGGCGTCGCGCCCGCCTTCGACGGCCTGACCCTGCGCGTGGACTGACGATGGCAATCAAGCTCGATGTGACGAACCTCGTGGCGACGGCCGACGGTCGCACTGGCGTTCCCGTGGCGGCAGTCGAAGGCGCGCGCGAGAAGTTCGCGGCTGCGCACGCACACCTCGAGGCGCAGCACGCTGCCGGAATTCTCGGCTTTCTCGATCTGCCGGGCAACGCTGCGCTCATGGCGCAGAGCGTCGACTTTGCCGCGAAGGTGAAGGGGCGCTATCGCGACGTGGTGGTGCTCGGCATCGGTGGCTCCGCGCTGGGGCCGATCGCGCTCCGCACCGCGCTCAAGCCGTCGGGCTACAACAGCCTGAGCGATGCGGCGCGCGGCGGATCGCCTCGGCTGCACGTGCTCGATAACGTGGACCCGCGCACCATCGGCGCGCTGCTCGCCTCGCTCGATCTGGCCGGCACGCTATTCATGGTCACATCCAAGAGCGGCGGCACGGGCGAGACGATGGCGCAGTTTCTTGTCGTGCAGGACCGGCTCGCCAAGGCGGGGCTCGCGCTCCGCGATCACGTCGTGTTCGTCACCGATCCGACCAAGGGCGCGCTCCGCGCGATCGCCAATCGCGAGCAGATCCCCGCGCTCGACGTGCCGCCGAATGTGGGCGGACGCTTCAGCGTACTCGCGCCCGTGGGCATGCTGCCTGCCGCGCTCGCCGGAATGGACGTGCACGCGATGATGGCCGGCGCCGCCGACATGGCCGCGCGCTGCCGCACGAGCGACCTGCTGCGGAATCCCGCCGGAACCTTTTCCGTGCTGCAGTGGCTCGCCGACACCACGCAGGGGCGCCACGTCCACGTGCTCATGCCATACCGCGACACGCTACGCGACATGGCCGCGTGGTTCGTGCAACTCTGGGCCGAGTCGCTGGGCAAGATCCAGCCCGGCGGTGCGCACGTGGGTCCGACCCCCATCCCCGCGCTCGGCGCCACCGACCAGCACTCGCAGGTACAGCTCTTCATGGAAGGGCCGCAGGACAAGACCGTCACCTTCATCACGACCGTCGGGCACGACGCCGACGTGACGATCCCCAAGGCCTTTTCCGATATCGAGGAGCTGGGCTACCTGGCCGGACACACGCTGGGTCAGTTGCTCGACGTGGAACAGGTGGCCACGGCGGGCGCGCTCGCCAAGCGCGGGCGCCCGAGCATGACACTCACGCTCGACAAGGTCGACGCGTGGCACGTCGGCGCGCTGTTCATGATGTTCGGCATTGCCACCGTCTACGGCGGACACCTGTACGGCGTCAATCCGCTCGATCAGCCCGGGGTCGAGCTCGGCAAGCAGTACACGTTCGCGAAACTCGGGCGAGCAGGGTACGACGCCGCGCGTGCGGAGTTCGACGCGCTGCCCACGAGTGATCCGCGCTGGGTGCTGTAGCACCCTGTCGTCCTGAGCAAAGCGAAAGACCTGCTTGTGCGTCGAGAAAAGGCAGGTCCTTCGCTTCGCTCAGGACGACGCGCTCACGTCGACGCCGCCACGCGAATCATCGCCGCGAGACTCCGCTCCACGTCGTCCTCCGTGGTCGCCCAGCTCGATACGCTGATGCGCATCGCCGTGCGCCCCTGCCACACGGTGATCCCCGCCCAGCTCGTCCCGTCCGCCTGGATCGCCGCAATCACGCGCTGCGTCGTGGCCGCATCACCGAACGACACGAGTACCTGGTTGAGCACCACGTCGTTCAAGATCTCGTAGCCGGCCGCGCTCAACCCCTCGGCGAAACGCCGCGCATGGCGGCAGCACTGCTCCACGAGTGCAGCCACGCCATCGCGGCCCAACGCGCGCAACGCCGCCCACACATCCACGCCGCGTGCTCGACGCGACAGCTCCGGCGTGAAATCACATGGATTCCGCTGCTCGCGCTCAGTCGGCAGGTACTCGGCCGTCACCGCCATCGCCGCCTGCAGCGCGTGGCCGTCGCGCACGATCGCGATCCCGGAGTCGTACGGCACGTTCAACCATTTGTGAAAGTCCGTCGCCCACGAGTCGGCAGCCTCGAGGCCGTTGGTGTAGCCACGCAACGCCGGCGCCGCATTCGCCCAGATCCCGAAGGCGCCATCCACGTGCACCCACGCGCCCGTGCCCTTCACGCGCGCGCAGA
>JAYTVE010000444.1:0-13927 GCA_043744185.1 Gemmatimonadota bacterium
CTCGACAACGCCGCTCGCGACGAGCGCGACACGCAGAAGCGGAAATCGCAGCGCCAGAAGGGCGAACCGCCGAAGGTGGAGAAGGACTGGTGATCGGAGCCCTCGCCCTCTTGTTGCAGGTCACCGCCGCGGACCCCGCGGTGGTGCAGCGCGCGCGCCCCGACGAGAACACGATCTCGTTCCACGCCGTGGCCGTGCCGGATACGCTTTCGGTCGGGCAACAGGCGATCTATCAAGTCGCCGTGTTCGTGCCGGAAGAGGTACGCCAGCGTCTGCGCCGGAATCCCGAGTTCGTTCCGCCGGAACTGCGCGCCATGCTCGCGTACGAGCTGGCACGTGGCGGCTACCAGCTGCTCAAGAATCGCACGATCGGTCGCGTCACCTACGAGATCCATGTCTTCCAGCGCGCGATCTTCCCGATCACGGCTGGTACGCACACGATCTCGCCAGCCGAGCTGACGTACTCGCTGCCCCTCGGCTCGTCGTTCTTCAGTCGCGAGGAACTGCACACGCTGCGGTCGGAGCCAGTCACGATCGTGGCCGTCGCGCCGCCGGAGGCTCGACGACCGGCAGACTGGCGTGGCGCCGTTGGTCGCTTTGCCGTGAGCACGCGCGCGGACACGAGGACACCGCGTGCGCGCGACATCGTGACCGTCACCGTGCGCGTCGAGGGGGCGGGGAACATCAACCTGCTGCCGCGTCCGCTCATCGACCTCTCGTGGGGAACGGTGGCGCCATCGAGCGAGCGGGTGATGCTGGACTCGAGCTCGAATGAAGTGCATGGCGCCAAGGAGTTCGACTTCCTCATCACACCGCGCGACAGCGGCGTGGCAATAGTACCCGCCGTGCGCTACAGCTTCTACGATCCGCACGCGAGGCAGTACGGAACGGTGGAGGCCGCCCCCGAAACGCTGAGCGTCGGCGCGGGGGCGCCTGCAGCGTCGGCCGGTGCGCTCGTCGGCCGGACGCTGCCGCCCCTGCGCACCACGTGGCGCGGCGAGCGCGCGCCGTTGCTCGTGCGAAGCCCGCTCTTCCTGGCCGCGCTGGCCCTGATGCCGTTGCCGGCGCTCTTCGCGATGTTCCGAACGGCGCGACGCCGTCGGGCGCCGCGACGCGTGGCGGGCTTCCATCCGCCTGCGGGCAACGCGACCCCCGAGCTCCTGCGGCGCGCCTTTCGCTCTGCGATCGAGGAACGACTGGGCTTCGATGCGGCGGCCATCGCGCGCGCGGACGATGACGTGGCGCTCGTGCTGCGCCGCTACGGCGTGACCGCCGAGACGGCCACGGCCGTCGCCGAGCGACTCGCGGAGCTCGACCGCGCTGCCTTCGGCGGCGCCGTTGCGTCGAGCGCGCGCGCGAGCGGACTATCCGAGCTCTACGATGCCGTTGATCGTGAAGCGCTCGTGCGCGGCCGCACCCCGCGCATCAACGCCACGGTGCCGATGGCGTTGCTGCTCATCGTGGGCTCGGCCGTGGCGGCGGCTGCCCTCGACGCCGATACCGCGGAGCAGGCCTTCGCGCGCGGCGTCGAGGCATGGGAGGCGCAGCGCGTGGACTCTGCCGTCATCGCGTTCGCGCGGGCCACGTCGCTCGCACCGCGCTCTGCGGACGCCTGGGCCAACTTCGGCGAAGCATCGTGGGCCGCGCGCGATACCGCCGGCGCGGCCGTCGGATGGCAGCGCGCGCTCCGCCTCGATCCGCTCGCGCGCGACGTGCGCGAGCGTCTCACGCTGCTGGGGGCCTCGTACGACGGATGGGTGGCGTGGGTGCCGCCGGTGGATGCGAATCATGCGGCGTGGGTACTCGGCGCGTCATGGGTCATCGGGTGGATGTTGCTCATGCTCGCGGCAACGCGACCGGCGGCCGCAACGCGCAAGAGGGGACTCGTGCTGCTGCTGGTGTCGGGCGTGTCGGCGGCCATCGCGGTGGAGAGCGCACGCCGCGCGGAGGCGCGCACGCTGGTGGTAGTGCACGGTGGCGGATCGCTCACGGCGCTGCCCGCGCTCGCGTCCGAGGCGAGTGCACCGGTGGCGGGTGGTGAAGTGGCGCGCGTCGTCGAGTCGGGCGAGGTCTGGACGCGCGTGGAGCTCGACCTCGCGCGGTCGGGGTGGATCGCCACCGAGCGGCTCACGCCATTGACGGCGCAGTAACTTTGGTCGTGACCCGCATTGCCGTTCTCCCGAGCGCCGTTGCCGACCAGATCGCCGCCGGCGAAGTGGTCGAGCGGCCCGCGTCCGTGGCCAAGGAGCTGATCGAGAACGCCCTCGACGCGGGCGCGACGACGATCGACATCTTCGTCGAGAACGGCGGGCGGACGCTCGTGAGCGTCGCCGATGACGGCATTGGCATGGACCGCGACGACGCGCTGCTCGCCCTCAAGCGCCACGCCACGTCCAAGATCCACGAGGCGAGCGACCTCGTGGGCGTGGCCAGCTTCGGCTTCCGCGGCGAAGCGCTGCCGGCAATCGCGTCGGTTTCGGAGCTCGAACTCGAGACCGCCACCGGCGACGGCGCGGGAACGCGCGTGCGCAATCGGTGGGGCGACGTCTCGCTCGTTGAAGACATCGCGCGGCGGCGCGGCACCACCGTCGTCGTGCGCGGCCTCTTCTCGAACGCGCCGGCGCGGCTGACCTTCCTCAAGGGCTCGCGCTCCGAGTGGCGCGCCCTCGCGGATCAGGTCACCACGATCGCGCTCACGCGGCGCGACGTACGGCTTTCGCTCACCCACGATGGCAAGTCGGTGCTGGCACTGCCACCCGCGTCGTCCATGCGTGCGCGCATCGCCGCGGTCTGGGGCGGCAAGTACGCCGAATCGTTCGTGGACGTGGACGACGTCTGGGGGCCGACGCACGTGCGCGGCCTGGTGGAGCGCCCGGTGGATGTCGGCACGCGGGCGCGGCGTGCGCATCTCGTGGTCAACGGGCGCGCGGTGCGCGACACCGGGCTCGTGCGCGCGGCCGAGGCCGCCTATCGCTCGACGATTCCCGCCGGCGTGCGCCCGACGCTCTTCCTCGAACTCACCGTGCCCGGCGAGCTGGTCGACGTGAACGTGCATCCCGCCAAGGCCGAGGTGCGCTTCCGCGATCGCTGGCCGGTGGAGCGCACCGTCGAGCAAGCCGTACGACGCGCGCTCGGAACGGTCGATGCCGCCGCGGGCCTCGGCGCGCGCCAGTGGACCGGCATGTCGCTCACCGAACTGGGCGCGCCGGCCGCAGACACCGCGCTCCTCGCGCAGCCAGCACCGACCGCAGACATGCCGCTCTTCGGGCAGTCGGCGGTAGGCGGCGCCTCGCACCCGGATCACGCCGTGCCGGCGCCAGCGGGTGAAGCCACGGCGAGCAACGCGTCGCGTACCACCGACGACATCCCGGTGCCACCGCTCATCCAGTTGCGCCGCACGTGGATGATGTTCGAACGCGAGGATGGCGTGGTGCTCATCGACCAGCACTCGGCGCACGAGCGCGTGCTCTTCGAGGAATTCATAGGTGCGCTGACCGGTGGCGGTGCGCCGGCGCAGCGACTGCTCCTGCCACTCACGCTCCACTTGGGCGGTGCGGAGGCCGACGCCTTCGAGGAGAACCGCGAGGCGCTCGAGAAGCTCGGCTACGAGATCGAGGGGTTCGGCGCGCACACGCTGCTGGTGCGCGCGGTGCCGATGCCGCATCCGCGCTTCGACGCCGAGCGCTGCCTGCGCGACACGCTCGACGCACTCACCGGGGATCGTGAGGCCGGCAGCGCCGCGAAGCACGAGCGACTGGCCGCCACGATTGCGTGCAAAGCGGCCGTGAAGGCGGGGGACGTGCTGGCGCAAAGCGAGATGCGCGCGCTGTTCGTTGCGCTCGCGCGCACGACGCTCCCCGCGCATGACGTGCACGGGCGCGCCACCATCGTGCACCTCGGTTGGGATGAACTCGAGCGCCGCTTTGGACGTCGCTGAGCTCGTCGTCATCACCGGGCCGACTGCAGCGGGCAAGTCGGCCATCGCGATGGCGCTGGCCAAGCGCGCCGGTGCCACGATCGTGAGCGCCGATTCGCGACAGGTCTACGCCGGGTTCGACATCGGCACCTCGAAGCCGACACGGGAGGAGCGCGCGCACGTTCGGCACGAGGGGGTGGACGTCGCGCGCCCCGACGAGCGCTGGAGTGCCGCGCTCTGGGCCGACGCTGCCACGGGCTGGATCGAGGGCGCGCGGGCTGCGGGGCGCCCCGTGATCGTGGTTGGCGGCACGGGCTTCTACATCAAGGCGCTGCTGGCGCCGCTGGCCGCTGCCCCCGCGCTCGATCCGGTCCGTCGCGGCGCCTTGGCGGACGTGCTCGCGGCGCTCAGCACGAACGAGCTGCGTCGGTGGACCACGCAACTCGATCCGGCACGCGCGCACCTCGGACGCACGCAGCTCCTGCGTGCCGTCGAGACGGTGCTGCTGTCGGGTGCGCGCCTCTCTGACAGCTTCGTGACGCCGAGCCGCATGGCAGTTTGGTCCGTGCGGTATCTTGTAGTCGATCCGGGACCGGTACTGGCCACCCGGATCGTGCAGCGGGTCGATGCCATGCTGGCCGCGGGGTGGGTGGACGAGGTCCGCACCCTCGTGTCGCGGGTCGGCGGGGCTGTTCCGGCGTGGAACGCCTGCGGCTACGAGGTGCTGCGTGCCCACGTGGCGGGCACGGTGCCGCTCGCGGCGGCACGGGAGCGGGTCATCATCGCGACGCGCCAGTACGCGAAGCGCCAACGAACGTGGATGCGGCACCAGCTGCCGGAATCGGCCGTCACGCGGCTCGACCCGACGACACCGGACGCGATGGCGCGCGCCTGGGCGTGGTACCGTGCGGGAGGCAAGGGATGAAGATCGGCATTACCTGTTACCCGACCTACGGCGGCTCCGGCGCCGTCGCGACGGAACTCGGCATCGCGCTCGCGGCGCGTGGGCACGAGGTCCACTTCGTCACGTACAAGCAGCCGTTCCGGCTGCCGAATTTCGTGCCGCGCATCTTCTTCCATGAAGTGGATGTCGGTCGCTATCCGCTGTTCGAGTATCCGCCGTACGACCTGGCGCTCGCGGTGCGCATGCACGAAGTCGTCTTGAGCCACAAGCTCGACCTGCTCCACGTGCACTACGCGATTCCGCACGCGACGAGCGCCTGGATCGCGCGCGAGATGCTGCGCGAGAACGGGCATGACATCCCGATCGTGACGACGCTGCACGGTACCGACATCACGATCGTCGGACAGGACCCGTCGTTCCACGCGATCACGAAGTTCTCGATCGAGCGCTCCGACCGGATCACCGCCGTGTCGGAGTTCCTGCGGATGGAGACGATCCGCGCCTTCGGCTGTACGCGATGCGACGTGCAGGTGATTCCGAACTTCGTCGATCCCGCGGTCTTCGATCGAGCGTCGCACGGTACGGCGTTGCACGAGCAGCTGGGTGGCGGGCGGCGCGTGCTCATGCACATCTCGAACTTCCGGCCGGTCAAGCGGGTGCGCGACATCGTGCAGACCTTCGCGCAGGTGCACGCGAAGGTGCCGAGCGTGCTGGTCATGGTGGGCGACGGTCCCGATCGAGTGCTCGCGGAAGAGGAGGCGCGCACGCTGGGCGTGGAGTCCGACGTCTTCTTCCTCGGCAAGATCGACGCGGTGGCGCCTCTGCTCTCCGCGGCGGACATTTTCCTCATTCCCACCGACCGTGAGTCGTTCGGCCTGTCGGCGCTCGAAGCGCAGGCGTCGGCCGTGCCGGTGATCGGGTACGACGTGGGCGGCCTGCCGGAAGTGGTCGAGCACGGCGTCTCGGGCATGCTGCACCCGGTGGGCGACATCAACGGCATGGCGCAGTCGGCGATCACGTTGCTCACCGATGACGCGCGCTGGAGCGCCATGGGCGCCGCCGCTGCGGCGCGCGCCCGCTCGCTCTTCGACCAAGAAACGATCGTTGCCCGCTACGAGGCGCTGTACGCCGGCGCCCTCGCCAACGCATAGAGATCTCATGGACATCCTTCACGCCGTCGTTCTCGGGATCCTGCAAGGTCTCACCGAGTTCCTGCCCGTCTCGAGCTCGGCGCATCTCTCGCTCGCGCCGTGGCTGCTCGGCTGGGAAGATCCCGGCCTCTCCTTCGACGTGGCGCTCCACCTCGGCACGCTCGTGGCCGTGCTCTGGTACTTCCGGAAGGAGTGGCTCTCGCTCGCGGCGGCCACGCTCGACATTGTGCGGACGCGACGCATCGATGCCCCGGAAAAGCGGCAGGTCGTGTACCTCGTGATCGCCACCATCCCCGGTGGCATTGCCGGCCTGCTGCTCAACAAGCTGGCCGAGGACGCGTTCCGCGCGCCGCAGCTCACGGCGACGGCGTTGATCGTGATGGGCGTGGTACTGTGGGCGGTCGACAAGTGGTCGTCGCAGGAGCGCACGCTCGAGTCGATCGGGTGGAGGGACGCCTTGCTCGTTGGCTGCGCGCAGATGTTCGCGCTCATTCCGGGCGTGTCGCGTTCGGGGTCGACGATCACGGCGTCGCGGGCGCTCAAGCTCGACCGGCAGAGCGCCGCGGTGTTCTCGTTTCTCATGAGCATGCCGATCACGGCGGCGGCCGCGATCGTGAAGGTGCCGCACGCCCTGCGCGAGCATGGACCATCGACGGCGCTCATCGTCGGCATCATCGCCGCGGGCGTCTCGAGCGCGCTCGCGATCAACGTGCTGCTGCGGTACGTGAGCAAGCACAGCTACGGCGTCTTCGCCGTGTACCGTGTGGTGCTCGGGCTCACCGTGCTCGGCATCGCATTCGCGCGCGGATAGCGGCGTGGACGCGTCGCCGGCCCTCGCGGCCACGTACGACGGCGTCACCTCTACGGCAATCGAACGCGACTCGGGCGTTGCCCGGCTCGAAGTGCACCACGAGTTGACGAGCACGCTCGATCGCGCACACCTGCTGGGGGCTTCCGGCGCCGCCGCCGGCACCACGGTCGTCGCGGAGCGACAGACGGCGGGGCGCGGACGCCATGGCCGGGTCTGGCATTCGGATTCCGGCGCCGGGGTGTGGGTGTCGATGGTGGAGCGCCCGACCGATGTGCAGGCCGTGAGCGTGTTGTCCCTGCGTCTTGGGCTGGTGCTCGCCCAGGCGCTGGAACCACTCTCTGCCGCTCCGATCCGCCTCAAGTGGCCGAACGACCTGTGGACCGAATCGGGAAAGCTCGCAGGCATTTTGGTCGAGGCGCGCTGGCGTGGAAGCATGCTCGAATGGGTGGCGATCGGGATTGGCGTGAACGTGCGACCGCATCCACTCGAGCCAGTCACGGCGGGCCTTGATGCCGGAGTGTCACGCGCGTCGGTATTGGTGGCGACGTGTCGCGCGGTCCGACGGGCGGTCACGGTGCCCGGCGTCCTGTCCTTGGCCGAACTCTCGGCGTGGAACGCGCGTGATCTGGCGCGTGACCGGGCGGTGGTGGAGCCGACCGCGGGCGTGGTGCGGGGTCTTCGCGCCGATGGTGCGTTGCTCGTGGAGACGTCGTCCGGCGTTCATGGCATGGTGAGCGGTTCGCTGAGGTTCGCGATCTAGCGGCCGTGTCGCGGTGGCAGGTGCGCGCTGACAGTGCGGCCGGTCGACCTGCCAGCGCGGCAGAGCTTGGCTGGCATAAGTCTTTATATGGCATTGTGTTGCGTCGTGTACGCAGAGTCGCGAGACGGCTTGATAGCGCCGCTGACGTCCACTAGGTTCCTCCTGTTAGCACTCATGCACTACGAGTGCCAACCGATGAGACTACCTACTTCCTCCATCACCTTTCAGGAGGTTGCCAGCAATGGCCACCAAGAATGCCACCAGCGTGAAGGTCGCGCCGCTCTCCGATCGTGTCGTGATCAAGGCGCTCGAAGACACCGAGACGATGCGTGGCGGGCTCTACATCCCGGACACCGCGAAGGAAAAGCCGCAGCAGGGCGAAGTCATCGCCGTCGGCCCGGGTCGTTACGAGAAGGGCGAGCGCGTGCCGATGGAAGTCAAGGTCGGCAACAAGGTGCTCTACGGGAAGTACAGCGGCACGGAAGTCACGCTCGATGGTGAGCAGGTGCTCATCCTCCGCGAGAGCGACGTCCTCGCGATCGTCAGCTGACCTTCCTTCATTCCTCACTGAACCGGGATTTCGACCATGGCTGCCAAGGAACTCCATTTCAATACCGAGGCTCGCGCTGCGCTCAAGCGCGGCGTCGACAAGCTCGCTGATGCCGTCAAGGTGACCCTCGGCCCCAAGGGCCGGAACGTGGTCATCGACAAGAAGTTCGGCGCGCCGACGATCACCAAGGACGGCGTGACCGTCGCCAAGGAGATCGAGCTCTCCGATCCGATCGAGAACATGGGCGCGCAGATGCTCAAGGAAGTCGCGACCAAGACGTCCGACACGGCCGGCGACGGCACGACGACCGCCACCGTGCTCGCGCAGGCGATCTACCGCGAAGGCCTCAAGAACGTGACGGCCGGCGCGAACCCGATGGGCATCAAGCGCGGCATCGAGAAGGCCGTCGCCGCCGTCGTGGAAGACCTCAAGAAGATGTCGGTCGCGACCAAGGGCAAGAAGGAAATCGCCCAGGTCGGCACGATCTCCGCGAACAACGACCGCGAGATCGGTGACCTCATCGCCGACGCGATGGACAAGGTGGGCAAGGACGGCGTCATCACCGTCGAGGAGGCCCGTGGCCTCGAGACGACGCTCGAGACGGTCGACGGCATGCAGTTCGACCGCGGCTATGTCTCGCCGTACTTCGTCACCGACCCGGACAAGATGGAAGCCGTCCTCGAGGACGCCTTCATCCTCATCCACGACAAGAAAATCTCGGCCATGAAGGACCTCCTCCCGGTGCTGGAGAAGGTTGCTCAGGCTGGCAAGCCGCTGCTCATCATCGCCGAGGACATCGAGGGCGAGGCCCTCGCCACGCTCGTCGTGAACAAGCTCCGTGGCACGCTCCGCATCGCCGCCGTCAAGGCGCCGGGCTTCGGTGACCGCCGCAAGGCGATGCTCGACGACATCGCGACCCTCACCAAGGGCAACGTGATCTCCGAGGAAGTCGGCTTCAAGCTCGAGAACGCCGTCGTCGGCGATCTTGGCCATGCCAAGCGCATCGTGGTCGACAAGGACAACACGACGATCATCGACGGCGCCGGCGACGAGGTCAAGATCAAGGCCCGCGTCAAGGAGATCGAGGTCCAGATCGAGAAGAGCACCTCCGATTACGACAAGGAGAAGCTCCAGGAGCGCAAGGCGAAGCTGGCGGGCGGTGTCGCCGTCATCAACGTCGGCGCCGCGACCGAGGCCGAGATGAAGGAGAAGAAGGCCCGCGTCGAGGACGCCCTGCACGCCACGCGTGCCGCCGTCGAAGAAGGCATCGTCCCGGGCGGCGGCGTCGCCCTCGTCCGTGCCCAGCGCGCGCTCAAGAGCCTCAAGCTCGAGGCCGAAGAGCAGGTCGGCGTTGACATCATCCGTCGCGCCATCGAAGAGCCCCTCCGCATGATCGTGCAGAACGCGGGCGGCGAAGGCTCGATCGTCATCGAGAAGGTCCGCGAGTCGAAGGCCGATTCGTTCGGCTACAACGCCCTCACGGACACGTACGAGGACCTGGTCCAGGCTGGCGTCATCGACCCGACCAAGGTCACCCGCACGGCGCTGCAGAACGCGGCGTCCATCGCGGGCCTCCTCCTCACGACCGAAGCGCTGATCGTGGAGAAGAAGGAAGACAGGCCGGCTCCGGCGGCGCCGGGCGGCGGCATGGGCGGGATGTACTAGTCCCGACCAGCTCCATGCAGTGAGAAACGGGCGGGTGGCCACAGTGGCCGCCCGCCCGTTTCGCTTGTCGGACCGCGCAGCTCAGCTGCGCGGCAGCATCGCCTCGGCCTTGTCGGGCCCGTCGATGGCCTCGACGATCGAGCGGAGGTGGCCGCTCTTCACGTCGTAGACGAGGCCGTGGAGCAGCGGCTTCCGTCCGACGGCCCACGCATCGCGCACGGTGGGCGTTCGCGAGAGCACGGCAACTTGCCGCAGCACGTTGAGTTCCGTGAGCCGGTCGAGGCGCCCGGCCTCCGTCGGGATCTCGGCCAGCTCCTGCCGATGCCACCGCATCACGCTCCGGATGTCTGACAGCCAGTGGTCCACGATGCCGAAGTGTCCCCCCGAGTAGGCGGACTTGACGGCACCGCAATTGGTGTGGCCGCAGACGATCACGTGCTTGACCTTGAGCACTTCCAGCGCATAATGCAGCACGGAGAGCAGGTTGAGGTCGGTCTCCCAGACCTGGTTGCCGATGTTGCGGTGCACGAAGATGTCGCCGGGGATCGAGCCGGTCACCGCTTCTGCGGGCACCCGACTGTCGGCGCAGCCGATCCAGAGGAAGTGCGGTTCCTGCTTGAGCTTCCCCTTGCGGAAGAAGGCCGGATCCTCGTCGAGGACTGCCTTGGCCCAAGCGTCGTTGTTCTCGAAGAGACGGCGGTAGCGTTGCATGGCGGCGTGGGAACGCGTGAGGGTCGGACAGCGCGACGAGCGCATCGTGCGTACACCTGCAAGTTGGACGTCCGCCGGCCACCGGGACAAGCGGCGGCGGACTTCGCGGGTCCTGCGGATGGCCGACGGCGCGTTCCGGCGATAGCGTTGGACATGGCGCACCGCTATCCACATTCGTCCGTCCTCTACCGCAAGCTCGACCACGACTTCCCGCTCATCATCCGCGGTGAGGGCAGCACCCTCTGGGACGACAGCGGAAAGGACTATCTCGACGGCTCAGGCGGCGCCTACGTCGCCAATCTCGGCCACGGAGTGAGCGCGATTGCCGACGCCGTTGCCGAGCAGATGCGCAAGGTCGCGTACGTGACGGGCGTGTCGTTCACAAACGAGGCCGTGGAAATGCTGGCGGCGGAGATGGCCGCGCTCTCGGTGGGCGATCTCGACAAGTTCCTGTTCCTGACGAGCGGCACCGACGCAACCGAGGCCGCGCTCAAGCTCGCGCGACAGCACTGGGTTGAGCAGGGAAGGGCGACGAAGCACAAGATCATCGCGCTCTTTCCCGCCTATCACGGCCATACCATGCTCGCGCTCTCGGCCGGCGCACGCCCCGCGTATCGCGCGATCTTCGGCGACTGGATGACACCCGTCGTGCAGATGCCCGCGCCCAACGCGTACCACTGCGGGTGTGGCGGCGCTGAGGCATGTCCGCGGTGCACGGGCTGGATGCTGGAGGCCATCATTGCGCGCGAAGGTGCCGACTCGATTGCCGCGTTCATCGGCGAGACCGTGGGCGGCTCCTCCACGGGCGCATCCGTGCCGCGTGATGGCTACTGGAAGACGATCCGCGACATCTGCACGCGACACGAGGTGCTGTGGATCGCCGACGAGGTGCTCGTGGGAGCGGGCCGCACCGGCACCTGGACGGCGATCGAGCCGTACGGCGCCGTGCCCGACATCATGACCATGGGCAAGGGGATCAGCGGCGGCTACGCGCCGCTCGCGGCCGTGGTCACGAGCGAGCGCATCCTCGCTCCGATCGCCGCGTCATCGGGGAGCATGCTGCACGCGCAGACGTACACGCACACGCCGATGATGTGCGCGGCAGGCGCGGCCACGCTGCGCTACATCCGCGAGCATGATCTGCTCGCGCGCTGCCGCACCGTGGGCGCGGCGATGCACGCCAAGCTCCACCCGCTGCGCGCGCATCCGCTTGTGGGTGATGTGCGTGGCCGCGGCCTGTTGGCGGGGCTGGAGCTCGTGGCCGACAAGACCACCCGCGCCCCGTTTCCTCGCGCGCGCAAGGTGGCCGACCGCGTCAACGATGCGGCGCTCGAGGCGGGGCTCATTTGCTGGCCGCACGCTGGTGGCGTCGACGGAGTCAATGGCGACGTCGTCTGTCTCGCACCGCCGTTTGTGGTGACCGAGCGCGAACTCGACGAGATCGTCGCGCGGCTCACGCGTGCGCTGGACGCGGTCGCACGCGACGTGATCGGGTAGCGCTTGCTGCGTCGCGCTGGATGGCGCCGCCGACCAGTGTAGCGGCGCCCCGTCGTCGCTAGGCCGCTGCTGCTGGGGACGCACCGTCGTCCGCATTCACCGTGAGCCAGAGCAGTGCAGCGACGAATGCCACCGCTGCCCAGAAGGTGAGCGTCCCGTTCCACCCCCACGCCGCCGACATGCGTGGCACGAGCCAGATGGATAGCACGCCACCGAGGTTGCCCATCAAATTGAGGAGCCCAGCCGACGCTCCCGGGTTGTGCGCACCAATGACCGTGGCCGTCGTGAAGAACGGTGCTTCAGCTCCGTTGATGGATGCCGAGGCGAGGCTGAGCGCCGCGATGGCCAGAAACGCCCCCGGCGCGACGGCGCCCGCGATCACGAGCACGGTCGCGAACACGAGGCAGCCGATGGCCACTCGACGACGCGACTCGGCGGTGCCAATGCGGCGCCCGAGCCGGTCCGCACCCAGGCCCACCAGCGGAGCGGTCACGAAACCCGCGATGTTCGGCAGGCTCGCCCAGACGCCGCTCGAGAGGATCGTGAAGCCGCGCCCTTCCACGAGATAGCGGAAGAACCAGAAGATGAACACGAAGTACACTGCCGAATGCAGCACGTACGCGAGCGAGAGGCGGCGGAGGTTGGCGTTGCCGGCGAGGTGCAGCGCATCGCGCACATGATCCGACAGTCGCGAGACGGGCGGTGGTGCCGACGCGCCGTGCGCACGCGGCATGGCGAACAGCACGACGCAACCAACCGCGCCACCGAGCACGCCGCTCAGCAGGAACACCGCGCGCCAGCCATGCTGCTCCATTACCGGTGCCATGAGAAGCGGCGCGACGGCTGCACCGAGCGACGCACTCGCGATGTAGAACGCGTTGGCCCGAACGCGCTCCGTGACGGCCACGTACTCCGCCACGGCCATCGCGGCCACGGGGAACACTGCCGCCTGCGAAATGCCCAGCAGGATGCGCGTGGCGACGAGCGTCGCTGTCGCGCCCGACTCGGGCATCAGCCCCGTGGTCAACGATGCCGCGCTGCACCCGAGCATCGCCACGGCCAGCGCCACGCGCACGCCGTACCGCTCACCGAACATGCCCGCAGGCACCTGCAGCAGCGCATACGACAGCTGGAACCCCCATGCCGTGATAGCGCCCATGTCGGCCATGGTGAGGCCGAGCGCCGGCGCCATGCGCTCCTGCGCGACCGCGACGTCGGCGCGCACGAGGTACGCGATGCACGAGACGAGGCTGATGAGAGCGACGACGCGCCAGTTGTTCTTCATCGGGTGACGGTGAGGCGGCTGGTCGAGGAGGCTCGGCCAATCTGCGGTGGTGCGCGTCTGCTCGCCACCGCCTTCACCCGGTGCACGTGAGCGTTGATCCGCCACGCCTACCGCGTGAGCGCGGACGCGTACCAGGTCGAGATCATCGCGCCGATCATGGCGCCGAGCATCCAGAGCGAGCCTGTCTCGGAACCGGCGACGCTCGCCATGACGCCGCAGAACGCGAGTGCGCCGGCCACCGTCAGCAGCACCGTCCGACGTCGGCCCGGCGCGAGCGCGAACGCCCCGGCAACCGGCAGCGTGGTCACGGCGAAAACGACAGCGCCGAAGAGCGCGGCTTCCCACCGACTCACCGCGTAGGCAATCACGAGCGCGAGCGCAACGCCGAGTGACGCGCCAACGAAGATTGCAGCGCGCTGGTCGTCCAGCGAGAGCAGGCGCTTGCCCTCGGGCTTGAGCATGAGCAGCAGGTTGGTCACCGGATCGGCCAGCCACGTCAGCAGCACGAACGCGGCATACAGGCCGATGAGAGGCGTGACGAAGGGCTGCAGCGCCGGTTGGGCGCGACCGAGGGCGCTCAGCAGCTGGAAGATGAGCAGCGTGCCGATGAGCATGACGCGGCGCGCACGAGGCGTCCGCTCGCGCATCCACATCGCGTACTTGAGGAAGTGCGTGTA
>JAYTVE010000445.1:0-3884 GCA_043744185.1 Gemmatimonadota bacterium
ACCTGCGAATCGGCGGTCGAGCGCAGCAGCTCCAGGCGCTCGCGCTCGACACGCAGCCGCACGGTGAGTTCCTCGGCCAGTGCGCGTCGGTTGGCCGCATCGTTGGCGGACATGAGGCGCCGAAGGACGAGCGAGTCGGCCGCAGCGCCGTCGGCCGATGCGCTCACGAACTGTGTGCGCGTCGTGGCAACGGTGCCCTCCTGCGTCAGCAGCTGGCTGCGCACGGAGGTACGCAGTGCAAGCAGCGCGATCGCCGCCTGCTGCACCTGTTGCTCGGCCTGCATGGTCTGGATGCGGAGGTCGGGGTTCGACAGGGCGAGCAGCAGATCGCCCGCGTGCACCTCGCGTCCGGCTTCCGCGCCCAGCCGGTCCACGCGCGCGGAGGCCTGCGCCGTGATCCAGCGAATCTGTTCCGGGACGAGTGTGCCCTGGCCGCGCACTTCGCGCACGACGTCGCCCATCCGCACGGAGTCGATGAGGATGGCATTGCGCTCGACGACGGGGGCCGCCGGCCTGAGGCCGAGCAGCGCCAGCGTGCCGCCGAGTACGACGACCACGCCAGCGCCGATGACGACGCGGCGTCCGTGGCGCTTGGTGGGGATGCGTGCGATGTCCATCAGTCGTACCGGAGCGCGAGCATCGGGTCCACGAGGGAGGCACGACGCGCTGGCACCCACCCGGCGCCGAAGGCGATGAGCGCGAGCAGAATCACCGCGGTACCGAAGGTCAGCGGGTCCTGTCCCTGGATGCCGAAGAGCAGCGAGCGCGCGGCCGCGCCAAGACCGAGGGCCGCGACAATTCCGATCGCGCCACCAACGAGCAGCATGCCGCCAACCTGCCGCAGCACGAGGCGGCGCACGCCGGCCGCGTCCGCGCCCAGAGCCATGCGCACGCCAATCTCGCGCGTGCGCTGCGCCACGGAGTAGGCGAGCACGCCGTAGAGCCCGATGCCGGCGAGCAGCGTCGCGACGCACGCGAACGCGGCGGTGAGCATGCTCATCATGCGATCGAGGAAGACGTTGTCGCGGATCTGCTGCGGCATGGTGCTCAGGTCTTCGACGGGCACGGTGGGCGCCATGCGCGCGAGCAGCGTGCGGATCGTGCCGAGGAGCGCGCCGCCGTCGAGCGACGTACGGACGTAGAAGTGCAGCTGGCCGAGGCGGGTCTGTTGGCGCGATGGAAGATAGAAGACCGGTGGGATCGAGTCCTTGACGCTGCTGTACTTCACGTTTGGCACGACGCCCACGATCTGCATGTCGAGCGGGCCGGAGTCACTGTTGTTCATGAACTTGCCCACGGCGTCGCGCCCGAGTCGGAACTTCTCGGTAAAGGCTTCGTTGACGATCACGACCTTGGAGCCTCCCAAGGCATCGGCGGTGGTGAACTCGCGTCCGGCCTTGAGCCGCACCCCCATGATGTTGAAGTAGCCTGCGCCGATGGCGTTGTAGCGGGAGTTGTTGTCCACGTCGGGGCCATGCGGGAAGCCCTGCACGGTGACGCTGTTGCCCCAGTTCTCGCCGGCGAGCAGCGGCACCTGCGTTTCGGTGACCGCCGTGACGCCCGGGATCGCGGCCATTGCTTCGGCCACCTGCTGGAAGAAGGCCGTGGCGCGCGTGCTATCGTAGCCAGCGCGCTCGGGGTTCACGCTGAAGGTGACCATGTCGTCGACGTGCATGCCGAGATCCACGGAGCTGACGTTCCGCAGGCTCCGGAGGAAGAGCCCCGACGAAATGAGCAGCGCCATCGAGAGCGCGATCTGCACCGTCACGAGAGCATGGCGGAAGCGGCTCGCCGCGCGCCCGGCCGTGATCTGGTTGGCGCCGGCGCGGATCGAGGAGATGAGGTCGGCGCGCGTGCTGTGCAGCGCGGGAAAGAGGCCGAAGAGGACGCCGGTCGCGAGCGCGAGTGCTCCCGAGAAGAGCATGACGCGCGGCTCCACCTTCAACACGAGGGCCTGCGTCGCGTTCGCGGGGAGGATCGTGCCGATGGCACCGAGCGTCCACTGCGCCACGAACAGGCTCGCGATGCCGCCGGCCAGTGCCAACAGCAGCGACTCGGCGAGCAACTGCGTGACGAGCTGCATGCGCGAAGCACCGAGGGCGAGGCGGACGCCCATCTCGGTGGCGCGCGCCGCGCCGCGCGCGAGCAGGAGGTTGGCGATGTTTGCGCACGCGATCAGCAGCACGATGGCCGTGACCCCGAACAGGAGCATCAGCGGTGCGGCTGCCTCCCGGTGCATCGAGCTCTGGCCGCGACTGCCGTCCGTGACGAGGATGGGCTTCTTGCGGAAGGTCGAGAGCGTCTGGGCACTCATCCCCGCCTGGAGTGGGGCCTCGACGTCGTTGATGATGGGACGATAGGCGGCCTCGACGCCGGCGGCGGCCTGCGCGAGCGACTGGCCCGGCTTGCGGCGTCCGAAGGCGTACAGCCAGTAGGCGCGTCGCTCCTCGTACATCCGGTTGCTCGTCGAGCGCATGAGCGCCTTGCGGATCGTGATCGGCACGTAGAGCATCACCGGAGATCCCACGGTGTTGCCAATGAAGCCGTCGGGCGCGACGCCGATGATCTCGAGCGACTGTCCGTTGAGCGTGATGGTCTTGCCGACGACCGCCTGGTCGGATCCGAAGCGCGTGACCCACAGCTCGTGCGAGAGGACCGCGACGAAGTGGCCGCCGTCGTCCTCGGCCGGGGTGATCAGTCGTCCGCGTTGCGCCACCAGTCCGAGCGTCGCGAAGTAGCCACCCGACACGTAGCCGGCGTCTGCCGTAAACGGCTGGTCGCGGACGCTCAGGCTCGACGTTCCGTACCGGAAGGCCGCGAGACTGGCGAGTCCCGTGTTCGACCGCTCGAGGTCGCGAAACATGGGGTAACTCATGACCTCGCTGCAGTCGCCCGACTGGTTGCACGTGTCACTGCCGGGCTTCGGCCCCGGTGTGGCGAGGTTCACGAGCTCGTCGGACGCGCGCACGGGGAGCTTGCGCGCGAGCAGCTGATCGAAGAGCGAGAAGATGGCGGCGTTGGCGCCCAGGCCGAGCGCGAGCGACAACACCGCGATCGTGGTGACGAAGGGCGTCTTGCGCAGCGTACGCAACGCCAGCGTGAGGTGCCGCATGGGGAGCCCGGGGCGGGGGGAGAGTTCGGGCGCCAGTACCCGGACCTACCCCTTGGACAACCCATCCGCGCCGTGAGTTTGAAGCGCTGAACCAGCTCGAACGCTCAAGCCGGAGTCGCCGCGCGCCCGTCGGCGGCGACCCCGCGGCCGGTCAGCGGTGCTGGTCGACCAGAATCGGGTTGCCGTCCGGGTCGATGGCCATGAACGAGGCCGGGCCGGTGGTCGAGGCATCCGCCAGCGGCGCAATCGCGACCCCCGCCGCGAGGAGCTGCTTCTGCAGTTCGCGCACGTCGGTGAACTCTGGGAGGTTCTGCGCGCCCTGATCCCAGCCGGGATTGAAGGTGAGCGTGTTGGTCGGGAACATGCCCTGGAAGAGGCCGATGATGGTTGCGTCGTTCTTGAGAATCAACCAGTTCACGCCGTTGCCGCCCAGCTTCGTGAACCCGAACTTCTCATAGAAAGCCTTCGACGCTGCGAGGTCCTTCACGGCGAGGCTAAGGGAAAACGCTCCGAGCTTCATGGCGGCTCCTTGGGGTGGGGGGCTACTGCGCGGTGCGCACAGCGCTCGCGAGAACGCGACGCGAGCTTGCGGCGGACGTCGGTGATGCCGGACTGGCCTCGATCTTCGCCTTGAGGCGCGCGAGGTCTTCCACTTCCTTCTTCTGCGCTTCGGGGGTGACGAGCGGTTCGAGCAGGCTCCAGAAAAAACTCGCGTACACGAAGCGCGAGTCGCTCACGAGGCGCGTTCCACCGTTGGGCAGTGAGCGATACG
>JAYTVE010000446.1:0-3875 GCA_043744185.1 Gemmatimonadota bacterium
GCCGTGATGAACGGCTTGTACTTGATGTCCTTGGTCTGGACGTCGTTGAAGTAGGTCCACGCGTCCGCGATCAGCTTCGGCTTGGCGAGCAAGTCGAGCATCGTCATCGCCTGCACCTTGGCGCCCGCCACCGCACCCTTGTGCGCAATCGGCGTCGCCATCGCAATCGCGTTGGCCCAGTTGTGCCCAGGCAGATTCGGGATGTTCGACGGATAGTTGAGTGTGATCGTCGGCCCGTTCCACGCCACGTCGCCAATGTCATCCGACCCGCCGCCCATCCGGTTCTGCGCGGGGCCTTCCAGTCGCCCGTTGCCCCCCTTGAGCCCCGAGTCCGGCACCCCCAGCTCCTTCTGCAGCCCCTTGGCCAGCTTCTGGTCGAGCGCATCCCAGCGCGGCATTCCCACGGCCTTGATGTTTTCGTACATGTCCTCGGCCACCGGCTTGGAAAAATGGCCGCTCCACCCGGAGCCCAGCAGCACGATCGTGTCGAGCTTGGTGTCGGTCATCATCGCCGCGCCGGCCGCAATGCGCTTGCCCGCCTCGAACAGCGCCATCGTCTTCTCGTAGTCGAGATGGCGGAAGTAGAACCAGATGCTCGCCGTGCTCGGCACCACGTTGGGCTGGTCGCCGCCATCCTTGATCACGTAGTGCGAGCGCTGCTGCAGCTCGAGGTGCTCGCGCTTGAACTCCCAGCCGTTGGCCATGAGCATCACGGCGTCGAGCGCGCTCTTGCCGCGCCAGGGCGCGCCGGCCGCGTGTGCGCTCTGGCCCTTGAAGCGGAATTCGGCCGAGACCAGCGCGTTTGAGCCGCTCTGTCCCCAGCTCACCGCGAGATCGCTCCCCACGTGCGTGAACAACGTCACGTCCACGTCCTTGAACACCCCCGCGCGCACCAAGAACGCCTTGCCCGCCATCTGCTCCTCGGCCACGCCGGGCCAGAGCATCAGCGTGCCCTGCAGCTTCTCGCGCTGCATGATCTCCTTGACCACGAGCGCCGCGGCAATGTTCACCGCCTGGCCAGAGTTGTGCCCTTCGCCGTGACCGGGCGCGCCCGTCACGATCCAATCGCGATACGCCACCCCCGGCTTCTGCCCAGCCTGCGGGATGTCGTCAATGTCGGAACCGAGCGAGATGACCGGCTTGCCCGAACCCCAGCGCGCCGTCCACGCGGTGGGCATGCCCGCCACGCCACGCTCCACCTTGAAGCCGTTCTGCTCGAGAATTCCGGTCAGGTACTTGGACGTCTCGAACTCCTGCATCCCGAGTTCGCCGTAGCTGAAGACCTGGTCAATGATCTCCTGCACCAGCTTGGCGCGGGCATCGATCTTGGAGATGGCTTCGGCCTTGAGCGCGGCCAGCTTGGCCGAGTCCATGGGGGCCTGCTGGGCAGGCAGGGTGGTCGCGCTGACGGCCAGCGCGAGGGCAAACAACGAACGACGCATGAGGGCTCCGAACAGGGGGTGACGGGGCGAGCAGTCCGGCGGGGCGGACACACCGGGTACGCACAGCCAAGAATGGGGGTTGAGACAGGGCGCCGCCACCTAGCCGAGCGCTAGACGCCGCCCTATCCTATGGAAGTCGCACTTTCCCCCTACGCCCGGTCCCCCGACCATGCCGATCAAGCTCACCGTCAACGGCACGCCGCAAAGTTACGACGGCGATCCCGCCCAGCCCCTCCTCTGGTACCTCCGCGACGAGCTCAGCCTCACCGGCACCAAGTTCGGCTGCGGCATCGCGGCGTGCGGCGCGTGCACCGTGCACATCAACGGCACCTCGGTGCAATCGTGCGTCGTCCCCATGTCGGCCGCCGCGAACGGCAAGGTCACGACCATCGAGGGGCTGAGCGCCAACGGCGACCACCCGGTGCAGAAGGCGTGGGCCGCCGCCAACGTGCCGCAGTGTGGCTACTGTCAGGCGGGGCAGATGATGGCCGCATCCGCGCTCATCAAGAAGAAGGGGAAGCCGACTGACACCGACGTCGACGAAGCGATGTCGCTCGTCATCTGCCGCTGCGGCTGCTACCCGCGCATTCGCGAGGCGATCATGATCGCCGCCGGCATGACGCCCGCCACCTCCACCACCGGAGGGCTCTGATCATGGCCACCACCGAGAAGACGCTGCAGCGTCGCGACTTCCTCTCCAAGCTCGCGCAGACGGGCCTGGTCATCGCCATTGGCACGAGCAGCGTGCGCCGCCTCGAAGCGGCGGATCGCCTGCAGCGCGGCATTCTCACGACACCCGATGGCGACTGGAAGCCGTCGGTCTACCTGAGCATCGCCGACAACGGCGCCGTCACCATCATCTGCCACCGTTCCGAGATGGGGCAGGGCATCCGCACCGGCATGGCCATGGTCATCGCCGACGAGCTCGGCTGCGACTACTCCGCCATCACCCTCGAGCAGGGCTTGGGCGACAACAAGTACGGCAGCCAGAACACCGACGGCTCGACCTCGATGCGCAACGGCGCATACGACACCATGCGCCAAGCCGGCGCCTTGGCCCGCACGCTGCTCGAGAATGCAGCTGCCGCAGAATGGGGCGTTGACGCCAGCAGCGTGAGCACCAGGAACGGCGTCGTGTCGCACGCAGCCAGCGGTCGCTCGCTGCCGTTCGGCCAGCTCGTGGCGCGTGCACGCACGCTGCCGGTGCCGGCCAAGCCGCGGCTCAAGGACGAATCGCAGTTCACCATGATCGGCAAGACGATGCCGGGCATCGACCTCACCAAGGTCCTGACCGGCAAGGCCATCTACGGTCAGGACGCGAAGATGCCGGGAATGAAGATCGCCGTCATTCTCCATCCGCCCGTGTACGGCTCGAAGGTCGAATCGTTCGACGCCAGCGCTGCGCTCAAGATCAAGGGCGTTGAGCAAGTGCTCGAAATTCCCGGCACGCCGCCGCCGTCCGGTTTCATGCCGCTCGGCGGCGTGGCCGTGATCGCGAGCAGCACGTGGGCTGCCATCAAGGGCCGCGAGGCGCTCAAGGTCAAGTGGAGCGCGAGCCCCAACGACAGCTACGACTCGGTGGCGTATCGCAAGGAGCTCGAGGGCGCGGTGCGCGCTGAGGGCAAGACGGTGCGCACCCTCGGTGATGCGCCTTCGGCGCTCGGTTCTGCGGTAAAGAAGGTGGAAGCCGAGTACTACGCTCCGCACATTGCGCATGCGCCCATGGAGCCACCCGCGGCGGTTGCGAGCGTCACCGGCGACAAGTGCGAAGTGTGGACCTGCACGCAGAATCCGCAGGCCGCGCGCGATACGGTTGCGGGCTTCCTCAAGCTCAAGCCCGAGAACGTCGCCGTGCACGTGACGCTGCTGGGCGGCGCGTTCGGCAGAAAGTCGAAGCCCGACTACGTGGCCGAGGCCGCGTTCCTGTCGCAGAAAATCGGAAGCCCGGTCAAGGTCGTCTGGACGCGCGAAGACGACTTGGGCGTCGGCTATCCGCACACTGTCAGCATGCAGCGCATCGAAGCCGCCTTGGATGCCAGCGGCAAGATCACCGCGTGGCGTCATCGCATCGCATCGCCGCCCATTCCCTCGGTGTTCGCCCCGGGCCAGGAGTACCACTCCGAGGGTGAGCTCGCGCTCGGCGTGCTCGACATGCCGTACGAAATTCCCAACGTGCGCGTGGAAGTGGGCAAGGCGCCCGCACACGTGCGCATTGGCTGGTTCCGCTCGGTGAGCAACGTGCCGCAGGCGTTCGCCGTCCAGAGCTTCATGGACGAATTGGCGCACGCGGCGGGCAAGGACCCGCTCGAGTTCCTCATGCAGTCGCTCGGCCCCGATCGCGTCATCGACATGACCAAGACCGGCGCGCTCAAGCCCGTGGACAACTACGGCGCCAAGTGGGAGGATCACCCCAACGACACCGCGCGCCACAAG
>JAYTVE010000447.1:0-3866 GCA_043744185.1 Gemmatimonadota bacterium
GCGGCCGCGAACTCCACGAGCGGATGATCGAGGAGCGGCACGCGCGCCTCGAGCGACACCGCCATCGTCGTGCGATCGACCTTGGTGAGAATGTCGCCCGGCAGGTAGCTCTCGATGTCGACGAACGTCATCTGCGTGAGGAAGTCGCGGTCCGTCGCGGCATCGAAGAGCGGACGCAGCAACGCCTCGAAGGGACCAGCGGCGTCGGCCACCGAAGCGCGCGCGATGCCACCGTCCTCCGGACTGAGTGGCATGGCGACGGTGCTCGTGTAGCGGCCGTTGCGCGAGCGGCCGAGGTCGAGCAGGCGTCCGCGACCATACGCGCCCTGCGGCAGACTGCGGCCGAGCGCGCGCGTGAGAGCGCGCGCGGGGGCGGGCCACTCACGCCGCTCGAGCACGTCGCGGTAGCGCGTGTAGCCGCCGAAGAGCTCGTCGCCGCCGTCGCCAGAGAGGCTGACCGTGACTGTCCGCCTCGCCAGTTCGGCTACCAGATATGTCGGGATCGCAGACGAATCTGCGAACGGCTCGTCGAACGCTGCCACGAGGCCGTCGAAGAGCGACTCGACGTCGGGGCGAACGATCAGCTCCGTGTGATCGGTCTCGAGGAGCTTCGCCACGACGGCGGCGTCCGGTGCCTCGTTGTAGCCCGACTCTTCGAACCCGATCGAGAAGGTCTGCACCTTTCGCGTCATCGCGCGTGCCATGAGCGCGACGACGGTGGATGAGTCGAGCCCGCCCGAGAGAAAGGCGCCGAGCGGTACCTCCGACTCGAGGTGCGACTCGACCCCTTCGGCGAGGAGGCGGCGCAGTTCGAGCACCGCTTCCTGCTCATCGATCTTCAGGCGCTCGGCGCGCTGCGGCTGCCACCAGCGGCTGACCTGCACGCCGTCCTTTGCCGTCCAGCTGAAGCGATGGCCCGGCGGCAGCTTGCGCACCCCCTCGAAGATGCAGAGCGGTTCGGGCACGTAGCCGAACGCGAGGTAGCGCGCGACGGCTGCGTTGGAGAGTTCGGGGGAAAAACGGTCGAGCGCGAGGAGCGAGCGCAGCTCAGAGACGAACGCGACGCCGCCGTCATGCTCCCAGTAGGAGAGCGGCTTGATGCCGAGTCGGTCGCGCGCCACGAGCAGCCGTTCCCGCTTCGCGTCCCACAACGCGAAGGCAAACATGCCGCGCAGGTGCTGCACCACCTCGTCCCCGTACTCCTCGTACCCGTGGACGATCGTCTCGGTGTCGGAGCGGGTGCGAAAGACGTGCCCGCGCGCGAGCAGTTGCTCGCGCAATGCGTGGTGGTTGTAGATCTCGCCGTTGAAGACGACCTGGATCTGGCCATCTTCGTTGCCAATGGGTTGGTGGCCACCACCGACATCGATGATGCTGAGCCGGCGCATCGCGATCCCGACGCCGGGTGCCACGAACGAGCCCCAGTCATCGGGGCCGCGGTGCGCAATCGCGTCGCACATTGCCTTCGCCGTGGCGGTGCCCGCCTCAGTGGAGAGCCGCCATCCGGCGAACCCCGCTATCCCGCACATCGCGTTCGGTCCTCGAGTGTCAGCAGAGAGAGTCGACGTTCCTGAGCTTCGACTCCCGGACGGCGGAAGCTAACGGAGCACCCACCGGACTGGCGTCCCGCGCGCGACTACTGGCGGGCCGCGATGACGTCCTTGAGCAGCTCGGCCAGGCGTGCGACCTGCGTTGCTCGACTGAGGTCCACCATCTCCACGATCGGACGTGGCCGACCACGGCTACGCCACTCGTGGTACGCGTGCGCAAGCTGCGCGTGGATGCGCGGCACATCCTGCGCTGGCGCGCTCAGCATGCCGCTGCCCGAGAGGAGGTCGTGCGCGGCCCCGTCCTCCGGGCCGATGAGCAGCATCCAGGCCGGGAAGCGGGCGTACTCGAAGACCTTCGCGGGAATCGTCTCGCGGAGCTGCTCGGCGAAGCTGACCAGCACGTGCGAGCGCGACAGCAGGGCCATCGCCTCAGTGCGGGGGCGTGGCGGTGTGAGCGTGAGCCAATCGGTGAGTCCGGCCCGTGCGCCGAGATCGGCCACGCGCTCCTTGCCGATCATCTCGACGGCGCCCATGAACTCCACGCGCAGCCGGTCTGGGCCAAGCCGCTCGGCGTCGGCGAAGGCGCGTGCGGCACGGAAGAGCGCAAGCGGATGGCGGTCGACGTAGAGCTCACCAGTGTAGGTAATGCGAAAGACGCCGTCGTCGACGGCATCCGGGATGGCTACCGCGTCGGCGCCGTTGCGCACCGCGAACACGCGCGAGGCAGCGTGCGGGTAGTTGGCGCGCACGATGTCGGCATGGCGTTCCGTGGTGGCCGTGACGAGTGCCACATCGCGCATCACGTCCACCTGACGCGGGCGCAGGGTTCGCACGAAGAGCGGACTGCGTCGGAATCCATCGGTCCAGCTGAGGTGCGACCACGGATCGCGCAGGTCCATGCAGTGCGGCAGGGCCGCCTCACGTGCGTATTGTGCCGCACGGAAGTGGATGGCGTGCGGTGGGCCCGACGTCACGACGGCGGCGTAGTCGGACGGATTGAGCTGGGCACGCGCCACGGCAATTGCCTGTCGCGCCCAGCCATCCTCGTCTTCGTCGTTGGCGCGAAAGAGGAGCCCGAGCACCAAGGACTCCCGCGTGAATGGGCGCACGGGCGGGAGGGCGGCACCTGCAACGGCAGCGCCCCGACCGTCCGACGATGGTGCGGGTCGCCGCAGCGCGCGCGTGGCCCGCGCCGTGGCGACGAGCAGCGACAGGGCGTGCCGCCATGGCCCGGGGCCTGGTGCAGGCACGGTGAAGACGCGCGTGCCGCCCGGCAACGTCTCGAGCAGGGCGCGCTCGGTCGCGATGGAGGCGGGCGGCTGTGCGCAGATGACGTCGAACACCATCCTCTCGCTGCTCAGGATCGGCAGGGCGCGCGTCCAGCGCAGGGCGCCAACGAGGCGCGACGGCGCAAATGAGTGCGACAGCAGCAGCAGTCGGCGGCTGCCCGCGGGCGCGGCGCCCGCCGCCTCGAAAAAGGGGGGTGCACCCCTCAGGGAGGGAGGTCGTGCGGGCCGGTCTGGGGGGCGCATTCGCGGTGTCAGCGATGGGACGCTCAGGTCGCCCTCAATTGCGGACAGCTCCCGAATTGAGCGCGACGACCGGTGACGAGACGACGTGAGCGCGAATCCATTGGCTACCATCCGGGACGGTGAAACGGTCCATGCGGTGCATGGCTGTCGCGAATGAAGTTGCCGTGTCGCTCGGCGCGCGGCGATGACGCTCGTCACTCAAACCCCGATAGGCGGACGCTCAGCGCCGCGGCGGTTCGTGCCAGTTCGAGCGAGTGCTCGAACTGCTGCGTGACGCTCGGCCACGCGAAGCGGCCTGCGGTTGCCGCGGCGGCATCCCCGATGCGCGACCGCGCGGCCGCATCACCGATCAGGCGCACCACCGCGTCGGCGAACGCGACCGGGTCGTCGGCGAGCACGATGTCCTTCCCGTGGGTGACGTCGAGTCCCTCGGCGCCGATGCTCGTCGAAACCACGGGACGGCGCGCGGCCATGGCCTCGTAGATCTTGAGGCGCGTACCGCCGCCGATGCGGAGCGGAACGATCACCACCGCGGCCTGGTGCAGATGCTCCACCACGCTCGGCACGGTGCCCGTGACTTCCACGCGATCCGAGGCGAGGTCGCGGATGCGCGTTGGCGGGTTGCGGCCGACGACGCGCAACACGGCCGTGGGGTGCGCCGACGCGATGCGCGCCCACGATTCGCGGCAGAACCAGTCGATGCCGTCGCTGTTCGCTTCCCAGTCCATCGAGCCGACAAAGACCACGAGCGGCTTGGCGCTGCCGGCATCCGGCGCTCCGGCGC
>JAYTVE010000448.1:0-3861 GCA_043744185.1 Gemmatimonadota bacterium
GTTGGCTACGGCCTCGTGCCGCTCGTGGACGAAACCATGGGTGGCGACCTGCTCGAGCGCATCGGTCTCATGCGCAAGCAGGCCGCGGTGGATCTCGGCATCCTCGTGCCGCCCATCCGCATCCGCGACGACGTACGCCTGCCTGCCAACGAATACGTCATCCGCCTGCGCGGCTCCGAAGTCGCGCGCGGCGAAGCGATGCCGCGCATGCTGCTCGCCCTCGACACGGGCACCGCCATGGCCCCCATCGATGGCATGGACGGCGCGGACCCGAGCTTCGGGCTGCCCGCACGCTGGATTACCCCCACGCGTCGCGCCGACGCGAGTGCGCTCGGCTACATGGTTGTCGAGCCCGGCACGATGCTCGCCACGCACCTCATGGAGACGGTCAAGTCCAACGCCGCCGAGCTGCTCGGCCGCCAGGACGTGCAGGCGATGGTCGACGCTCTCAAGCCGACCTGTCCGGCGCTCGTCGAGGAAGTCGTGCCCGCCAAGGTGTCGCTCGGCACGCTCCACCGCGTGTTGCAGCGCCTGCTGCGCGAGCGCGTGCCGATCCGCGATCTCGTCACGATCCTCGAAGCGCTCGGCGATGCCGCCGATCACGTCAAGGATCTCGAGGCGCTCACCGAGCACGTGCGTCGTGCACTCTCGAACGTCATTGCGCGCACGCTCATGGACGAGACCGGCGGCATCCAGGCCGTCACGCTCGGCGCCAAGCTCGAAGCCTCGCTCATGATGCTCTTCGCCCCGCGTGCGGGAGGCAGCGCCTCACTGCTCACCCCCGACCAGCTCGCCAACCTGCTGCGCGACCTGCAGCGCATGACGAGCACGGGCGCCGATTCCAAGCCGCTGCCGCTCGTGGTTCCGCCAGCACTCCGCACCGGCATCCGCCGCCTCGTCGAACCGGTCATGCCCGCGCTCAGCGTCGTCTCGTTCGCCGAGTTGCCGACGACCGTGACCCTCACCCCGACCGCCACCTGGGAGATGCAGTATGCAGCTTAGGACCTTCAGCGGCCCCGACCTCGCGTCGGTGAGCTGGGCCGCGCGCCGCGCGCTCGGCGACGACGCGATGATCGCCCACTCGCGCGTGGTGCGCGAGCACGGCACGCCGCGCGTCGAGGTGGCCGCCACCACGGCCAACGAAGTCGCACACTTCCGCGAGTTGCTGACCCCGGCCGTGCCTCGCATCCGGCCCGCAAGCACCCGCCGCAATGCGAAGGCGCGGCCGCTCATCGTTGCGCTCGTCGGGCCAACCGGGGCGGGGAAGACTACCACGCTCGCGAAGCTTGCGGTCAATCCCGACGCCTTCGGTCGTCGCAAGGCGGGCCTCATCACGCTCGACACATATCGCGCCGGCGCGGTCGAGCAACTCGAGGCGTATGCCGCTGCGGCCGGGCTTCCGTGCGAATCGATATACGACCCGAGCGAGATCGACGATGCGCTGCGCCGCCTCTCCGACTGCGACGTAATCCTCGTCGACACGCCGGGGCGCGGTCCGCGCACCACCAACGACGCGGGCACGTGGCGCGCCGCGCTGCGCCAGCTGCGCCCCGATGAGGTGCATCTCTGCATTCCCGCGTCGTGGCGCCTCGAACTCGCCGCAACGGCGCGCGAGTCGTTCACGCCGCTCGGCATCACGCACGCGCTCGTCACCAAGCTCGACGAAGTGCCGGCCGACGCGACCATCGCGCGACTCGCGTCCACCATCGATCTCCCCGCCCGTTGGGTTACCGACGGTCAGGACATTCCCACCGACCTGCGCGACGCCGGGCCGAAGGTGCTCGGTGCCCTCGGAGTCGCCCCCGCCTACGTGGCATCCGCATGATCTCCCAGACCGAACAGCTGCGCGCCTTCGTTGGCACGCGCACCGCCGACCCGTGGCGCGCAAGCGATGATCGCGTCCTCGTCATCGCCGGAGCACGCGGCGGCACCGGCACCTCTACCGTCGCTGCGGGCATCGCCTGCACGGCGGCGGCCGAAGGACGTCGCACTCTGCTCGTCGATGCCGACGAAGCCAACGGCACGCATCATCATCGCTTCGGCGTCACCGCCACCAGCGGCCTCGGAGCGCTTAAGCCGGGCGGACACGATCCCGCGAGTGCGGTGCTGCAGCTCGGCACCACGCTGCACCTGCTTCCTGGTGGCAGCGGCAACTCGATGGACGGCGCGCTCGGCATGCCATTCTCACCGGCTGAACGTCGCGCGGTGTTCCGCCGCCTCGTGCCGGTCTATCGCGGCTACGACGTCGTCGTGATCGACGCCGGGTCGCGCCTCGACGCGGTGCTCGCCGCCGGCCTCAACGGCCTGCGCAAGTGCGTGATCACGTCGGGCGCCGAGCCCGCGAGCGTTGCCGCGGCCTACGCGATGGTGAAGGGCATCCACCTCACCTGGCCGGGCGCGCCGGTCGAACTCGTCCTCACGCGCTGCACCGATGACAAGGCGCGCGATGCCTTTGCCGAAGTGCAGGGCGCCGCCGGTCGCTTTCTCGGTCGCACCATCGGCTTCGGTGGCGTGATCGCTACCGATGACACGCTGCAGACGGCGATCAACGCCGGCACGTCAATCTCTGCCGCCTCGGGCGGCACCCACGCCGCGATGGCGCTCGATGCCCTCGCCGGACGCCTGCTTGCTGAACTCGATCGTGACGCGCGCCGCTCGATGGCGCCCTACCGCCCCTCAGGGAGACCCGCCGCATGAACGACCACACCGCCCTCTGGAACCGCTACGCCACCGGTGACCAGACCGCCCGTCAGGAGTTGCTCGACGCGCACGTCGGTCTCGTCCACTTCGTCGCGCGACAGCTCGCCGCCGGCCTTGCCGACCAAGCAGAGTTCGACGAACTCATCAGCTCGGGCACGCTCGGCCTCGTGGGTGCGCTCGAGAACTTCGACGCCGCGCGTGGCTTGCAGTTCTCGACCTTCGCGGCGCCGCGCATCCGCGGTGCGATCCTCGACGAACTCCGTCGTCAGGACCACGTGCCGCGCTCGGTGCGCCGCAAGGCGCGCGACATCGGCGGTGCGCGCGACGCGCTCGCCAAGGAACTCGGTCGCCTGCCTCACGACAAGGAGATCGCGGAGCGGTTGAACATCGAACTGCCCACGCTCTGGCGCTGGCAGGGCGACCTCGAGGGCGCGCACCATGTCTCGCTCGACCGCCGCGCCAAGCACGATGACGAAGACGAGGGCTACTCGCCGGGCGACCTGCTCGCGGGCAGCGCCGACGACGACGTCGAAACGAAGATGAACACCGAGCAGGAAGTGTCGCTGCTGCGCGATGCCATTGGCGGCCTCAAGACGCAGGAGCGCACGGTGCTCTCGCTCTACTACTACGAAGAGCTCAAGCTGCACGAGATCGCGACGGTGCTCGGCCTCACCGAATCTCGCGTGAGCCAGATCCGCACCAAGGCGCTGTCGCGCCTGCGCACGCAGTTGGCGCCGATGCGCCGTGAGGTCGCGTGAGCATGACGGCCGAGGGACAGGTGCTCGCTCTCGCGAGCCGCGGCAAGGGCGTCGCGCAGATCGCACGGCGCACGCGGATGTCGCAGGACCTCGTCATGATGGTGCTCACGCGGAACGCTCGGCAGGAGGTGCCCACGGCGGCAGCTTCTGCCTCCCTGGGTGCCAGGGTTGGAGCTTTCTTCCGTTGGGTGATGAATCTGGAAGTTGATATTTGACAATGGGTTAGGTCGGCTCGCCGCATGGCACGATCGATGCTTTTACATGGGGCGAGCCTTCCAACCGGAGTCACAGATGGGGATCACGACCCAACCGACCGCGCATCAGACACCCACCCCGCGCGGCACCACCGATGAACCGACCCGCGCCATCGAGCATGCAGCGCTCTGGAATCGGTATGCCGAGG
>JAYTVE010000449.1:0-3852 GCA_043744185.1 Gemmatimonadota bacterium
AGTGGGTCGAGCAACTCGGCGGCGCCCACCAGTTCGCTCGCCAGCCGTACCGCGATGCGGCCGGTCTCGCGCTGCATGAGGCTCACGTCCTCGGGAGGGAGCGACTCGGGCACGAGCGGCGAGACGAGCGCGAGGTGCGACACGAGCTCGGGCGCGATAGCGGCCAACGCGCACCCAACGAGCGCGCCGAGGTCATGCCCCACCACCGCGACGCGCCCGACGCCGAGGCCCCCGAGCAGTTCGCGCATCCAACCCGCCTGCGCCACGGCGCCCAGCTCCGCGTCGAGCGGCCGATCGGATTCGCCGTGACCCAGCAGGTCGGGGCAGAGGCTCATCCACCCCGTGCGCGCGAGCGCGGGTGCGACCTGGCGCCACGTGAACGACGAGAGCGGGAAGCCGTGCAGCAGCAGCACCGCGCGATCGGCATGGCCGTACCGCGTGACGGCGAGGGAGCCGGGACCGACATTGATGCGCAGGCGATCGGGTTGCACGGAGGGGAATGCTAGCGCCCCTCGCGCCTTGTCGCCCCTGCCGCCGTGGCGTTAGCGTTCGCGTCACCGGAGGCAACCATGGCAGACGGCGAGCAGACCTACAACGACGCGCGGGCGAGGCAGCTGGAGCGCATGCTGCTGGCCCTCGCCGACCGGATTCGGGAGCTCGGCGACCGCGGTGAGCTGCTCGAGCGAGCGCCGGAACTGATGCGTCTCGTGGGCGATATCAAGAGCGAACTGTTCCACTACGAAGTGCGCATCACGTACGACACCCCCGAGGTCGCGGAAAACCGCCGCATCGTGGCCGATGCCGAGGCACCGGTCGATGGTACGTGGCAGACCCTGGGCTGGACCCCTGACGACGAGGATCGACCCGAGTGGTAGCAGCGAACAAGTCCCGACCATCGCCCGTCTTCTACGCGGCGATCATTGCCATCTTCATCGGCGGCGCCGGCATTCTTGGCTACATGGCCTCACGCGCGAAGGTCGCCGCGGCCCCCAAGAAGGTGGACCCCGCGCTGCTCGCCGCGACGAAGGCGGAGGGCTACCTGCTCGGCAATCCGACGGCGCCGGTGCAGATCGTGGAATTCGGTGACTTCGAGTGCCCGCAGTGCGCCCTCTTTGCCGCGGTCACCGAGCCCGACGTGCGCAAGCGCCTCGTTGACTCGGGACTCGTGGCAGTTCGCTACCTCGACTATCCGCTCACGCAGATCCACGGCAACACGATGGCGGCGTCGCACGCGGCCGCCTGCGCCAACGCGCAGGGCAAGTTCTGGGAGATGCACGACCGGCTCTACAACGGCCAACTCGAATGGAACACGCAGGCCACCGGCGACCCGCGCAAGGTCCTGCTCGGCTATGCCAAGGAACTCGCGCTCGACGTGCCGAAGTGGGAGGGCTGCTACGACTCGCAGCAGTTCGTGCTGAACATCGAGGCCAACCGCGCCGAAGGCGATCGTCGCCGCGTGAACGGTACGCCGACGTTCTACATCAACGATCGGATGATGACGGGCAATCTCACGTACGACGCGCTCCGCAAGGAAGTCAACGCCGTGCTCGCGGACATGAAGAAGGCCGAGGCGGCCAACAAGGGCAAGCCGCAATAGCACGAGCGGCAGGCGCGCATGTGACGAGGGGGACGCCAGCCGGCGTCCCCCTCGTTCGTCGTGCTCATCCGATGCGGCGAACCACTGGGCCGTCGTCCTCGCCGCGGCCGGTCTCGTCCAGCCGAAGTGGCGGCCGATCATCGAGCAGTTCGCCCGCCGTCGGCTCCGTCGCCTCGGGCAGTGTCTCGCTCAGTCCCACCAATGTGCGCGTGGCCACCGTGCTTGCCAGCGGTTCCGGGATCGCCATCTCGCGGATGTACGTGTCGATCGCGCGGTCGAACGATAGCTCACCGGCCAGCGTCTCGATGAAGAGCAGCGCGTTCTTCACGTGCGTTTCGATGATCGCTTCTTCGGCGCGCGCGACGGCGAACTTCATCCGCTTCTCGGCAGCATCGCTGAGGCGGTGACGGAAGAGTTTGTCGGGAAAGAGTCGGTCGAGGACGCCCATGACGGATTATATGCGAGTCGCGGCCGGTTCGCGCCAGCCGCAACGTGATGGGCGGCACTGCAACAAAACGATGCAGTACCTCGGCGGACGTCGTGACACACTGCGCGTCATGACCACTTGCATTCTCCCCCCGAAGCAGACGACACTATGTCCATGCCTGCGCTCTTGGACGACCGCATCTGGACGATCGCGGACCTCGACTTCATGCCGGACAACGACGGCAACTCGTACGAGATCATCGACGGGGTGCTGTACGTGAGCCCGCCGCCGGGATGGCCGCACGCGTTCATCTCGCGGGATCTCTTTGAGCTGGTCAACGACTATCTCCGAGGGAAGTCGCTCGGAATCGCGGTGTTCCCGCGCGCGGGGATCATGCGCACGGAGCGCACGTGGGTCGAGCCCGACTTCTTCGTGCTGCCCTTCGTCGAAGGACGGCGGCCGGACTCGGGCGCTGACCTCGTTCCGATGCTCGTGGTCGAGGTGATCTCGCCGACATCCGGGCCGCGCGATCGCGGCGTGAAGCGCGCTCTTTATCAGCGCATCGGGAGTGGCGAGTACTGGATCGTGGATCCGCACGCGCGGGCAATCGAGGTCTGGAGCGCTACCGCTCGCGTGGCGCGCATTGCACGAGAGCGTCTGCGCTGGTGTCCCAGCGCGTCGCACGCCCCGCTCGAGATCGACGTCGCCGGTCTGTTCGCCCGCTGAGCGCGAGGCACTCGATCGCCGCGTATGAGCACACGGCGCGACCCCATCGGGATCGCGCCGTTCGTGCGTTCGTCACCGCGGGGCGCTACGACTCCTGCGCCTCGTACTGCGCCTTGAGTCCCGCCACCACGTTCGGATCCGCGAGCGTCGTGGTGTCGCCGAGCGCACGCCCTTCGGCAATGTCGCGCAACAAGCGCCGCATGATCTTGCCGGAACGCGTCTTCGGCAAGTCGGCGCTGAAGAGGATGTCGTCGGGACGCGCGAGCGCGCCGATCTTCATCGCCACGAATTCGCGCAGCTCGTCCCGAAGTGCGAGCGAGGTGTGCTGGCCCTCACGCACGGTGACGAATGCGCAGATGGCCTGACCCTTCAGTTCATGAGTGCGGCCCACCACCGCCGCCTCGGCCACGGCCGGATGCTCGACCAGCGCGCTCTCGACTTCCATCGTGCCGATGCGGTGGCCGCTCACGTTGAGCACGTCATCGACGCGCCCCAGAATCCAGAGGTAGCCATCGGCATCGCGCTTGGCGCCGTCGCCGGGGAAGTACAGATCGGGGCGTCCATCCCACTTCGAGAAGTAGGTGCTCACGTAGCGCGCGTCGTCGCCCCAGAGCGTGCGCAGCATCGACGGCCATGGCTTGGTGACGGCCAACAGGCCGCCGCCCACGCCGATCTCCTTGGCCACCGAATCGAGGAGCGTCACCGAGTAACCCGGCAACGCCTGTGTCGCGGAGCCCGGCTTGGTGACCGTGGCCCCCGGCAGCGGCGAGATCATGATCGATCCCGTTTCCGTCTGCCACCAAGTGTCCACGACCGGACAGCGCCCACCGCCGATCACGTCGTGATACCACATCCACGCTTCGGGATTGATCGGCTCGCCGACGGAGCCGAGCAGGCGGAGGCGCGTGAGGTCGTGCTTCTTCGGGTGTTCGTCGCCCCACTTCATGAAGGCGCGAATGGCCGTCGGCGCCGTGTAGAGGATCGTGACGCCGTGCTTCTCGCAGAGCGCCCAGAAGCGATCCTTCTCGGGCCAGTCCGGCGCGCCTTCGTACATGAAGGCCGTGGCGCCGTTGGCGAGCGGGCCGTAGACGAGGTACGAATG
>JAYTVE010000450.1:0-3847 GCA_043744185.1 Gemmatimonadota bacterium
AGCTCGCCCATCGGCGTCGAGAGCGGCGCCATCACCGGCTCCACGCCGGCCGGCAACGATCCCTTCGCGTCACCGAGTCGCTGCTGCACGAGCGTGCGCGCGAAGTACGTGTCCGTACCATCCTTGAACGGCACCGTGATGAGCGACAGGCCGAACTTGGACGTCGAGCGCACTCCTTCCGCGCCCGGCAACCCCATGAGCGACTGCTCCACGGGCCACGTCACGAGCCGCTCCACTTCCTCGGGCGCCATCCCCGGCGCCACCACGATCACGTCCACACGCGTTCCCGTGAGGTCGGGAAACGCATCGAACGGGATGCGCGACATCGCGATCAACCCGGCGGCGACGATGAAGAGCGCACCGCCGATCACGGTGCGACGATAGGTGAGCGCGAACCTGAGCAGGTCGTCCACGGCTCAGCCCCCCGATGCGGCACGCCGCTTGATCAATTCCGCCTTGGCCACGGCGGCACCTCGCACGATTACCGCCGTGCCCGGATCAACCCCCGCGAGCACCTCGGCTACCATCGGATTGTGTCGACCGATGCGCACCGGCATCGCACGCAGCCACATCCCTTCGCCGCGCTGCTCGGTGATCACCACCACCGTGTCGCCCTCGAGCGCCTGCACCGCGCCCGCCGGCACCACGATCGTGCTCGTCCCCGCGGGCCCAATCAGCGATGCGTTCGCGAACATTTCGGCCCGCAACCGGTGCGACTTGTCCGACACGGCCGCCCACACCTCCACCGTACGAGTGAGCGAATCGACCGCCGGCGCCACGCGCACCACGCGCGCACTGAACGCATCGCCCGGATACGCCGTCACGCTGAACTGCACGTCCGCGCCTGAGCGCGCTGCCCCCAACGCCTGCTCGGGCACGTTGAGCAGCAACATCAGGCCGTCCACCCGACCGATGGTCAGCAGCGGTTGCCCCACGAGCACCACGCTCCCGGGCTGCACATTGCGCGCGATGACCGTGCCCGACTGTGGGGCACGCACCACCACCTCGTGCTCGTCAAGACCGGCCGGCGTGGGACCGCTGCCCGACAGATGCTGCAGCATCGCATCCGCGCGCGCGCGTTCCGCCTTGGCGCGTGCCAGTTCCGCTTCGCCCTCGGCAGCGGTCGCACGAGCACGCTCGAGCTCCGCCTGCGAGAGCGCCTTGGCCGCGAACAACCGCTCGGCGCGTGCACCCGCGGCCACAGCCGTACGCGCCATCGCGTCCGCCGCGGAGAGTCCTGCGTCCGCGCGCGACATCGCCGCGCGCGCATCCATCATCTCGTGGCTGTGAATGAGCACCACCGCTTGCCCTGCCGCCACGAAGTCGCCGGGCTGCACGAGCACGCGCGTCACGCGCCCCTCGGCAAAAGCGCCGAGCGGTTGCGTCGTGCTCGGATCGAGAATGATGCGCGCCGGCACCGCGAACGACTCGCGCCACGGCAGCGTGCGTACCGTGTCCACGCCGAAGCCGCCGAGCGTCACCGCCTGCGCGGAGAGGAGGGCCGTGTCGACCGGCGAATCAACCGGGTTCGTCTTGGCTGGCGCCTTGCCGCACGCGCCGAGCGCGAGCGCCACAGTCACGACAAGGGCAGCGTGTACGACGCGCGCGATCGGCAAGGTCAGAGCAGGATGCATGCGGCTCACGGGGCAGTCTCCAGAATGGGCGCGCCGGTCGCGCGCCGCAGGTCGAGCAGGGCGAGGTGCTGGTCCACGAGCCAGCGCAGTGCCGCCGCGCGCGCATCCGCACTCGCGCGACGGGCTTCGAGCAGTTCCAGCTGCGAGATGCCACCCTCGCGATAGGCGACTTCAGCGATGTGTGCGATCTCCGCTCCGCGCGAGCCCATCTGGGAAGCGCGTACGGCCCGCGCGGCGCGCTGTGCTTCGACCGCGCGCACCGCCCCCGTCACCTCGGCGGTCACACGGTTGCGAACGTCGCGCAGGTCGGCTTCGGCCTGCTGCACGGCGCCGAGCGCCTGCTGCCGGGCGCCGCCGTTGAGGTTGAACAGTGGCAGCGGTACGCTCACGCCGAACTGCACGCCGTCGTAGCCGCTCGTGCGCTTCGTGCCACCGATCAGCGCGAGATCGCCGATCACGCCGCGGCGCTCGGCGCCCAGCCGCAGTCCGGCTTCTTCAACGGCGCGCTGACGCGCGACCAGTTCGGGTCGACGCGACCGTGCGTCGCGCAGCGCGTCGGCCATCGCCGGTGACATCGTCGTTGGCGCCTCGAGCGGCATCGCCGTCGGCTCCACTGCGCTGTCGCCATCCACGCCAAGGGCGCGTGCGAGTTCGGCCGTTGCGCGAGCGGCCTCGCTCTCGGAACCCGCCCGCGATACCTGCGCACGATCCGCCTCGAGACGCGCGCGGAGCGCCACCACCGGCGCCACGCTCCCCTCGCGCAGCCGCGTCTCGTCGAACGCGGCAATGCCTTCGAGCGCCGCCTGCTGCTCGCGGGCGATGACGACGAGTTCGCGCGCCAGCGCGGCGCGCCACCAGGTGCGCGCGGCGTCGACCATCGCATCGCGTGCCAGCGCGGCCGAGTCCGCTGCCGAGCGCGCCACGAGTGCACCGCCCGCCGCACGCAGCCCAAGCCGGCGTCCGGTGATGTCGAGCGGCAACGTGGCCGTCACGAAGATGTCGGGTTGGAGCGGCGTGCGATCGTTCTCGCGCCGGTACTCGATCGACGGATTGGGGAAGGCGCCGTCGACGCGTGCCCGGCCGCGCGCGGCTTCGCGAAGCCCGGCGGCGTAGGCTACGAGCGGCGCGCGCTGCGCGGCCATCGCGACAGCTTCGTCGAGCGACACGGCGCGCGTCGGCGCCGGCATGGCGGTCCGCGGCGCCGTGGGGAGTTGTGCCTGCGCAGGTCCGGCGACCAGTATGGCGAGGCAGAGCAGGGAGCGAGTGCGATTCATGAACCGCACGCTAGCGCGCGATGATGAACCGGCTATGAACGCTGCGGTTGGGACGGCTTGCCGGGAACGAACGCCTCTGGTGACGCGAGCGCAGCCTCGCGAACAGATGGAAAGACGACGTCAACGGTCGTTCCCATCTCGTGATGATCTGATACTATTGCTATAGTGGCGCTATGTTGTTCGCAGATCCAATTGGCAATTGCGAGTCCAAGTCCGCTGCCGCCCGGCACCAGCTGCCGCGCATCCACCCCGCGATAGAACCGATCGAACACGCGCGCCCGCTCCTCAGGCGCGATGCCGATGCCCGTGTCCTCAACCCGCAGGCGGGCCGCGCCATCCACCCGCTCCACGCGCACGCTCACCCGCCCCCCGCGTGGCGTGTAGCGCAGCGCGTTGTCGAGCAGAATCCCCACCAGCCGGTCCACCAGCCGCGCATCTAGGCGCGCCGGCGCCTCCTCGAGCGCCTCGACCTCGAGCGAAATGCCCTGTTGTTTCGCTACGGGTCCGAATGCGGCCACGACGTCAGTCACCACGTCGTCCACGAAGCCGTCGGTCAGCTGTACCTCATTGGCCTGCGCGTCCGCGCGCGCGAGCTGCATCAGCTCATCCACCAGCCGGCCAAGCCGCCCGACCTCGGCCTCGGCCTGCGTCAGCAGCGCGGTCCGTGCCTCGGCATCCGGCTCCGCGTGCGCCAAGTCCATCGTCGCCCGAAGCCGGGCGATGGGCGTGCGCAGTTCGTGTGCCGCCGCGGCCAGGAAGCGCCGCTGTTGCGCGAGCGCGCCGTCCAGTCGCTCGAGTACTTCGTTGAATCGCGAGCCCAGCCGCCCCAGTTCATCGCCCGCGTCGGCAATCGGCAGGCGCGACGACGGCCGAGCGGCGTCGATTCCCTCTGCGGCATCGGCCATGGCACCCACAGGTGCGAGTGCGCGGCCCGCGATC
>JAYTVE010000451.1:0-13611 GCA_043744185.1 Gemmatimonadota bacterium
CGCATGAGGTAGCGGAGCGCGCCGGTGCCGAGCGTCACCGCGATCATCACGGCGCCGATGCGCCACGCATCGCGAATCGGTGCTCCCGCGCGCAGTCCCTCGATGCCGATCGAGAGCAGGTTCGGGATCGCGCTCGCCGACCACGCCGCGATCACCACGCACACGAGCCCCCACACGAGCTGCATGCGGTACGGCCGGAAGAACGGTAGCACGCGCGTGAGTGCGCGCAGTCCGGCCTCGTGCTTCGGCCGCTGGCGGCCCTCGGCCATCGCCACCTAGTGCGCCACCGCGCCGCCTTCGCGCCGCGGCTCCGGCACGCCCTGCCACTTCCCGTTCACGCGCATGAGCCCCATGGCATTCACGATCGGGCCCGCCTCCTCGATCGCGTGCCCCATGGCCGTGAGCGAGTCGCGCACCGCCTGGCTGAAGCCCCCCTTCTCGAGTTGCAGCTTGTCCGGCCATGCCTGATGGTGGAAGCGCGGCGCGCGCATCGCGTCGGCAATGCCCATCCGGTTCCCGAGCGCGTTCAGCACGAGCTGCGTCACCGTCGTGCTGATGCGCGCGCCGCCCGCGCCGCCGGTAGCCATGAACGGCCGGCCATCGGGCGACACGACAATCGTTGGCGTCATGCTCGAGAGCATGCGCTTGCCCGGCGCCACCGCGTTGCGTTCTCCCATCACGAGCCCGAACAGGTTGGGCTGCCCGGGCGCCGCCGTAAAGTCGTCCATCTCGTCGTTGAGCAAAAACCCCGCGCCGCGCACCACCACCTTGTTTCCCATCAGGTCGTTGATGGTGGTCGTGGTGCTCACCACCATCCCCGCCTTGTCGGCCGTGATGTAGTGCGTGGTGTGCTGGCCTTCGACGGGCGGCAGCGTGGCCGGCGTCGCGCTCGCGTGCGTCATGTCGATCGTCGCGCGCAGCGAGTCCGCGTGCGACGGCGCCAGCAACCGCGCCACAGGCACCTTCACGAAATCAGGATCGGCCACGAGCGTGTTCCGCTCGATGTACGCACGCCGGAACGTTTCGGCCATCAGGTGCACGTAGCGCGCGGAGCCGAACGGCGGCATCGGGTCTACGCCGCTCACGACGTTGAGCGTCTCGAGCAGCACGATCCCGCCGGCCGACGGCGGCGGCATCGTGATCACTTCGTACCCCTTGAAACGCCCGCGCAGCGGCTCGCGCCAGACGGCCTCGTAGGTCGCCAGATCGCGCTTGGTGATGATGCCGCCCCCACGCTGCATCTCGGCCACCAGCAGGTCGGCCGTTTCACCCTCGTAGAACTCGCGCGCGCCGCGCTCGGCGATCCGGCGCAACGTGCGCGCCAGGTCGGGCTGCTTGAGCGTGTCGCCCGGCTCAAGCGGCGCGCCATCCGCGCGGAAGAACAGCTCGCCGTTCCACTTCTTGAGCTGCGTTGAAGTGCGACGGATGCTCAGCGTCAGCATCGAGTCCACCACGAACCCCTGCTCGGCCAGGCGAATGGCCGGTGCGATCACGCGCGCGAGCGGCATCGTGCCGAAGCGCCTGAGTGCATCCGCCATGCCGGCCACGGCGCCGGGCACGCCGGCTGCGAGGTGCCCATCCCGACTGCGCGCCGGATCAGCCTTGCCGTCTGAACCCACGAACATCTCGCGCGTCGCCGCCGCGGGCGCGGTCTCGCGATAGTCGAGCGCATACGCACGACCATCCGGCAGACGAATGACCATGAAGCCGCCGCCGCCAATGTTGCCCGCGATCGGGTGCGACACGGAGAGCGCGAACCCCGTGGCTACGGCTGCGTCCACGGCGTTGCCGCCCGCGCGCAGGATCTCGTCACCCGCCTCGCTCGCCACAGTGGAGTTGGATACGACCATCGTTTCGGCGCCCTCGGCCACGCGTCCGGCCGCCGACACGCGCCACTCGGGCTGCGCCATCAGCGGCACGCGCGCCTCCGGCACGAAATCGGGCGCGCCCGGAACCGGCGCGAGGCCCTGCGCCACCGCCCCCGGTGACGGCGCCACGCCCGCGTCGCTGGACGATGTGCCGCCGCGCGCGCACGCCGCGAGCGTCAACGCGAGCAAGACTGCCGACGCCCGACCTGGCCAGATCGCACGCACAAAGGGAATCATCCGTCGCCGCTCGCTCAGTTGCGATTGCCGAAGCCGACGCGAACGCCGAGGCGCGTCGCCCACTGCGTGGCCGCGCCGCTGAACCCGCCGCCGGAGAAAATCCAGTGATACTCCTGCACCAGTTCAAACTGGAGCGACCCGCTCGTCACGAGCGCGAGTCCCGCGCCAGCCTCGAGCGTGAGCAGGGTGCGGTCGGGCGACACCTGCACCCCTCCGGCGCGCACATCCGCGATGCGCAGTCCGCCTGCGGCGAGCTCGGCCACCGAGTTGATGCCGCGCTTGGCCTCGCCGTTTCGATAGGTCAGCTGGTAATGCTGGAAGTTGGCCGAGGCCTGGCACCCGGTTGGGCACACTCCCGTCGCGCCCGTGGTCACGAGCATGTTGGGGTTGCTCCACGTGAGCGTGGCGCCAAGCGTGGCGCCGCCGCCATACGCCTTGTCGATGGCCACGCGGTAGCCGGTCACGCTGGCCACGTTCCAGTAGGCGCCGCGCGAGTCGTCACGGAGGCCGGTCGCGTTGAGCAGCGATGCCCCCGCGCCGATCCAGGTGCCCGCGTCGGAGCTGTACCCGGGAAGGCTGAGGATCTGCGCCGGTGCGAGGCGCGGGGCGAGCACGAGGAGGGCCAGAACGATCGGGCGATGCACGAGGGCAGGGCTCCCGGAGCGGCTTGGGATGGACCCGGACCGCCCGCGTGACACGCGGGATACGCGCATGCTTGGCGCGCCGGAAGGGCCTCCGGTAACTTAGCCCGTGGCCGCTGGGCACCACAGCCACGCCTCGGCCAAACGAACTACGCGCGGTGCCCACGCGCACAGCCCCACACCCCGCTCCCGTGCCTTCCGAGCGCGATCCCCGCATTACCGAGCACCGCAACCCGCGTTCGGCGGCCATCGACCTCGCAACGCCGCTGGAGATCGTCGATCTCATGGCGGCGGAAGACGCGACCGTGCCGCGCGCCGTCGCCTCGCAGCGCGCGCAGATCGCGCTCGCCATCGTGCTGGTGGAAGCCGCCTTTCGCTCCGGCGGACGGCTCTTCTACGTCGGCGCCGGCACGAGCGGGCGCCTGGGCGTGCTCGACGCGAGCGAGTGTCCTCCCACCTTCGGCGTCGATCCGGAGATGGTGCAGGGCATCATCGCCGGTGGGCCCGCCGCGCTCACGCGTTCGCAGGAAGGCGCCGAGGATCGCCCTGAGGACGGCGCCGCCGCCATCGATGCGGCCGGGCTCACCGTGCACGACGTCCTCATCGGCATCGCCGCCAGCGCCACCACGCCCTTCGTGCGCGGGGCCCTCGCGCGCGCACGCGCACGCGGCGCCAAGACCGGTCTGCTTGCCTGCACGCCGCCGCCGCCCGACTACTTGGCGAGCGTCGACGTTGCCATCGTCCCCGTCACCGGCCCCGAAGTCGTCACCGGGTCGACGCGCCTCAAGGCGGGCACTGCCACCAAGCTCGTGCTCAACATGATCACGACCGGCGCGATGATCCGCATTGGCAAGACCTACGGCAACCTCATGGTCGACCTCAAGGCCTCCAACGTGAAGCTCACCGACCGCAGTGAGCGCATCGTCATGGAGGTCTGCAGCATCGACCGCGATGCCGCACGCGCGCTCCTCGCGCGCGCGGGTGGTTTGGTCAAGCGCGCCATCGTCATGAACGCGCTGCGCCTCGATGCCGATGCCGCCGACGCCGTCATCAAGCAGGGCGCCGGCGTCATCCGTCGCGTCATCAACCGGCCGCCGCCAGTTGGCAGCGCGTGAGCGCGTCATGCCCCCCGCCGGTACGCCCGTGAAGTCGATCATGATCGGCCTCATGTCGGGCACGAGCCTCGACGGCATCAGCGCCGCCGTCGTTCGCTTCTCCGAGCCGCCGCTCGCCGCGCAACTCATCGGCTTCACCCATCGCGCCTACTCGCCGAGCGAACGCGCCGAGCTCGAGCACGCGATGTCCGGCGCCGCCACGCTCGCGCAGCTCACCGCGCTCGACTTCTCCCTCGGGCGTCGCTTGGCGCAGGCGGCCATCACCGCCATCGCCGAAGCGGGCGTGGCGCGTGCAGAGATCGGCGCCATCTGCTCGCACGGCCAGACCATCTGGCACGAGCCGCGCGTCGCCACTTGGCAGATCGGCAACGCGGCCGTGATCGCCGAGCACGTGGGTGTGGATGTCATCAGCGACTTTCGCGTGCGCGACATGGCCGCCGGTGGCGAAGGCGCACCGCTCGTGCCCATCGCCGACGCGATGCTCTTCAGCCACCCGACGAACTGGCGCGCTCTCCAGAACCTCGGCGGGATGGCCAACTTCACCGTCGTGCCACCCGGCGGCGTGCTCGAATCCATTCGCGCGCTCGACACCGGTCCCGGCATGGCCATCGTCGATCTCGTGGCTCGACACGCGCGCCCCGACCTGCCGTTCGACATCGACGGGCACCTCGCACTCGCCGGCACCGCAATCGATGGCGTCGTGCGCCGTCGGCTTGCCGATCCGTGGTTCGCCATCGAGCCGCCCAAGACCACCGGCCGCGAGCGCTTCGGTGCCGCGTATGCCGATCAGCTCTGGGCCGACTGCATGAGCGCGCGCAGCGGTTGCACCCCCGAAGACGTGGTGGCCACCGCCGTGTCTCTCACCGCGCGCTCTATTGCGCACGCCTTCGACGCATTTGTCGCCGAACCCGTCAACGAAGTCGTCGCCTCGGGTGGCGGCGCGCGCAATCCGGCGATGATGGCCGCGCTCGCCACCGCACTCGCACCGCGCACCGTGCGTAACTTCGACGAACTGTTCTTCGACGGCGAAGCCAAGGAAGCCGTCGCCTTTGCCCTCATGGGCTGGCTTCACCTGCAGCGACGCCCCGGCAACGTGCCCGGCGCCACCGGTGCCCGCGGCCCTCGCGTGCTCGGCGCTCTCACCCCCGCGTGACCGAGTGACCTCCGCGACCGTCCATCCGCGCATGAACGTCGCACTCGCGGAACTGCTCGTCCCCGCCATTCACTGGCGCGCCGGCACCGGCTACGCCGATAGCAAGGCGCTGATCGAGCGCGCGCTGAGCGTGGGCGTCGGCGGCTTCGTCATCTACGGCGGCGAACCCGAAGCACTGCGCGCCCTCACGCGCGACCTCCGCAAGCGCAGCAAGACCCCGCTGCTCATAGCGAGCGACCTGGAGCGTGGCGCCGGTCAGCAGTTCACGGGCTGCGTCGGATTGCCGCCATTGGGAGCGCTCGCCTCGCTCGCGGATGCCGACGCCATCCGCCGCGCCGCGCGCCTCACGGCCAAGGAAGCGCGCACGCTCGGGGTGAACTGGATCCTCGGACCCGTGGCCGATCTCGATCTCTCCCCGGAGAATCCGATCGTCGGTACGCGCGCGGCGGGCGCCGATCCGCTCGCGGTCTCGCAGACGGTGCGCATCTGGATCGAAGCGTGCCAGAGCGAAGGGGTACTCGCGACCGCCAAGCACTTCCCGGGACACGGACGCGCGCTGGTCGATTCGCACCTCATGCTGCCGCGCGTGGACGCCAGCGAGGAGGAGCTGCGTGACAGCGACTTGATGCCCTTCCGCGCCGCCATGGACTGCGGCGTGGCGGCGCTCATGACCGCGCACATCGCGTATCCCATGCTCGACCAGAGTGGCGCGCCGGCCACGTGCAGCAAGGATCTCCTCACGGGCATGCTGCGCACCGCGTTCGGCTATGACGGCCTCGTGGTGAGCGATGCGCTCGGCATGGCCGCCGTGCTCGACGGTGCCACCGAAGGCGAAGCCGCCGTGATGGCGGCCACCGCCGGATGTGACCTGTTGCTCGCACCGCGCGATCTCGACGGCACGCTCGCCGCGCTCACGGCGGCCGTCGACGAGCACGTGCTCGACCAGGCGGCGGTGCAGCGTTCACTTCGCCGCCGCCGGAAGTGGGCGCAATGGTCGTCATCGCCGGATGATTTCCGCAAGCCGAGCACGTCGGACATCCAGTGGGGGGTGCAACTTACCGATCGCGTCATCCACATCGGGCGCGGCATGCCGCCGCTCGTGCGCGCCCCCGTTGAAATCGCGATCATCGACGACGATGCCGACGCCGCCGACCGTCCGTCTCGCGAGCCACTCTTCGCCGCGCTGCGCGACGCCGGTGTGCAGGCACGCCTCGTCGAGCTTCCGACGCCGAGCGCGCGATCGACGTTCGTGATCGCGCTCTTTGGGGAAGTGCGCGCCGGGAAGGGGCGCACCGGCTACACCGAGGCGACGCTGCAGAAGGTGGACCAGCTGAGTCTCGCCGCGCGCCGCGCCAATCGTGAGGCGATGATCTTCCAGTTCGGCGATCCGCGCTGGGCCCGCTCGATTCCGGGCGACCTGTGCATCGCGTGCGCATGGGGCGGCGAAGCCGGGATGCAGGCGGCTGCCGCGCGGTGGCTCGTGCTCAGGCGCGGGCGGTAGCGTCGCGCTGCCACGCGGCGTGCCTCGCGCGCTGCTGTGTTACTTGGCCAGTTCCGCGTTGAGCCGCGACGCCGGCACCGCGTACACGATGCGACCGGCGGCTTCGGTCGGGCCACCATAGACCACGCCCACCACGAAGCCGCGCGCGTCGAACACCGGGCTGCCGCTCGAGCCGTGCGTGGCAAAGGCGTCGATCTGCACGAGGCGGTCGAGCGTCTTGCTCACGGTGCCGACGCCAAGCGAAGCCGAGGCGCGAATCTTGGTGCCGGTACCGTCCTGCGCCGCGTCGATGCCGAGCGGAAAGCCGATCAGCGCTACGGGCTGCCCCACCTTCGTGTTGTCGCTCGCGCTTGCAATGCCGGCCACGACGGGAAACGGACCCGGCCGGTCGACCTGCAGCACCGCCAGATCGTCGTCGCCCTCGGAGGTGCGCAGTAGATGCGCCGGCATCCAGCCCACCGTCTCGTTGAAGAGCACGGCAATGCGCGTCGGCGAGTTCATCGCCGCGTCCCGCACCGCGTGGCGGTTCGTGATCACGATGCCTTTCTCGTTCACGCAGAAACCCGTGGCGGCGGAGCGCGAGCCGTCCGGCATTTCGACGATGAGCAGCGCCACCGCCTTGCCGCTCTTCTCGTTGATGACGCTGAAGTCCACCTTCGCGGCGTCCATCACCAGCTGCCCGCGGCGCCGCGAATCGTCGAGCTGACGTTTCAGCTCCTCGACGTGCGCCCCGTCGCCGCCCTGGCCGATCTGCTCGCGCAGGCGCTCGTTCTCGCGCTGGAAGCGCGCCAGCACCGTGTCGAGTCCCATCGCCTTGCCCTTGGCATCGGCAATGGCCAAACCGTACACGGCGCGTGTCGAGTCCACCTGCGCCTGCAGTGCCCTGATCGCGTCGTCCGACTGCTTCTTGCCGTACGCGTATGCGCCCACGGCAAAGAGCCCCAGCACGGTGGCCACGCCCACCATCGTGTACTGCAGCTTCTTGGTGCTCTTCTCGACCGCCGCGTCGATGCGCATCTGCGTGCTGCGCGGCGTCACTGCCGGCACCACGGGCGCCGATGGCGGCGAGGGCACAAATGCGGGGGGAGGCGGTGCGCCCATGCTGCTCGACACGCGGGTCGCCGGGGCCGAGGGGCGCGGCGCCGCATCGCCCGTGCGCATGCGCCCCGTCTGAGCGACCATCACCTGCGGCCCGTGCTCGCCGAATGCAATCACGTCGCCGTCGAAGATTTCGCTGTCGCTCTCGAGTCGCACGCCGTTGATCCACGTGCCGTTCGTGCTCCCCAAGTCGCGCATCACCACGCGCGAGCCGATCACCACGATCTCGGCGTGCTTCCCCGAAACGTCGATGTCGTGCTGGCTGTCGAACTGCAGATCCGAGCCGGGCGCGCGCCCGACGGAGATCATCGCATGATCGAATGTGAACGAGCGTCCCGCGAGCGCGCCGGTGCGCACCGAGAGCGCGAGCGCCATGCTACTTCCGCGGGAAGAACGACCACGCCGCGAGGGCGATCGCGAGGGCCACCGCGATGCCGACCCACATCATGATGCCGCCGCCGCCGGCATCCTTCATGAGCGCGGTGGCGCCGCTCAGGTCCGGCCCCTTGAGCGCTGGTGTTGCGCGCGGCGTCGGGCGGTTCGCTTCTTCCTCCGTCAGCACTGGCATGCCCAGCACCGGCGTCGGGGCCATGGTGTCCACACGCACGATCGGCGCGCGCACCTCGGCCGTGGCGTTGGGCGGCAGCTCGCCGGAGCCGAGCGGCATCGTCGGGCGCGCCTCGCCGCTGAAGCGATAGTTGCGGTGGCCGACGGCGTCGTTCGCGCTCACGTGGCCCAGCCCCTCGCCCTCGAAGCGCGCGGCCACCACCGTGATGTTGTCCGGGCCGCCTGCATGATTCGCGAGGTCGATCAGCTGCTTGCAGAGCTGCACCAGATCGGGAAGCGTCGCGACGCATTCGGCAATCTGCTCCGTCCGCACCTGACCCGAGAGACCGTCGGAGCAGAGCACGAGCGTGTCGCCCTTCCGCACCTGCTGCACCGTGAGGTCGACCTTGATGTTCGCTTCGGGGCCGAGCGCCTGCAGGATGATGTTGCGACGCTCGCTCTGCTCCGCCTCTTCCGGCGTGAGCTCGCCCGCCTCGACCAGCTTCTGGATGAGCGACTGGTCCTTGGTGATCTGACGGGCGATCCCGTCGCGGATCAGGTAGGCCCGCGAATCTCCCACCTGAGCGAGGAAGAGCGCGTCGCCCAGAATGCCGGCGATGGTCGCCGTCGTGCCCATGCCCCGGTGCTCGGGGTGCTCGAGCGCGAACTGGTGGATGCGCTGATTGGCCGTCTCGGTGGACTGCTTGATCGCGGTCGCGAAGCCGTCCGCCGTGGACGCTGGCGAGCCCATCCAGCGCTTCCGCATCTCCGCGAGCACGATGTCCGTGGCCATGGCAGATGCGATCTCGCCCGCGGCGGCGCCGCCCATCCCATCGGCCACCATGAACATCGTGCCGCGATCGCCCAGACGGTGCGTCCGGACCTCGGGCTGCAGCGTGGCGTTGTCGGCCGACAGGTCCGCGACGACAAACGCGTCCTCGTTGTGCTCGCGCGTGCGCCCGACATCCGTGCGTCCGAAGACGTTCACGGTGATGTCACTGGCGGCGCTGCCGGGCGTTGTCGCGTCCGGGAAGCTCACAAGGCGGTTCGGAGACGGGGTGGGAGCAGGTTCAGCACGGCAAAAGGTGACACCCTGCGGTCCGTGGCGGAAGGACGTGCGTCACGATTCACAGGTCCTTGCACGAGCCATTCGTCAGGAGGCCTTCGACGGTTTCACCGTACGGCTTGCCCTTGGTGGCCGGGGCGATCCGCCTGATCAAGGCACAGCCCTGCTTGACCTTGGCCGTCACCTGGGTGCTGCTGTTGTACATGGCGAGACCGAGGATGTACTGCGCACGCAGCTTGTCGTCGGCGGCCTTGAGTGAGGGCATGAGGACGTTCACGCCGCGCTCGGCCTCGTTCGCAGTGCCTTCCTGCTCCGCGAGCTGCTCGAGCCGGCTCAGTTCCGCAACCGGGTTCACGCCACCCGCTGTCGTGCTCCCCCCCGGATTCTTCGTCCCCGGGTTCTTCGTCCCGGTCGGCGGCACCGGTGGATTGGTCGTCCCCGGATTCTTCGTTCCCGGGTCCGTCGGCGGATTCGTCGGCGGGTTGGTCGGATTCGTCGTCCCGCCCGGATGCTCGGGCGTGAGCGTGGTCTGTGCGGTCTGCGTCGTCTGCCCCGTACCGCCCGGAGGCGTCACCGCGGGGTCCTTCTTCCCGCCGCCGCCGGTCAACGCGAAGTACGCCCCGCCACCCACCACCAGCACCCCGGCCGCGATCGCCCCGATCAGCCCCATGCCGCCCTTTTTTTCCTCCGCTGCCGGAGCGGTCGGCGTCCGGGCCGCGGCGGAGGGTGCGCTCAGCGCCGCCTGCGCAACGGTCGGCGCGGATGCTGCCGGCACGTCCGCCTTGCTCGCCACGCGCGTGGCCGGGATGGCGCCGGGCACTGCGGCCGTCTGCGCCCCCATGACCATCGTCCCCATCTCGGCCGAGGCCGCCGCCGAGGGCATCCCCTCCACCGCCTTCGACAGGTCACGCCCGAACTCTGCCGCGCTCGCGTAGCGATGCACCGCGTCGCGCTGCAGTGCCTTGTCCATCACGAGCTGAAGCTCGGCCGGCCACGCCACATTGCTCTTCATCTCGGCCAGCGTCTTCGGCTGGTCGGTGAGGCGCATGATCATCGCTTCCTGCGCCGAGTTGCTCGGGAAGGGGAGCGTGCCGGTAAAGCAGTTGAAGGCGACGAGGCCGAGCGAATAGATGTCCGAGCGCCCATCGAGCTTGTCGCCCGCGAGCTGTTCAGGACTCATGTACTCGGGAGTGCCCACCACGAGCCCCGTCTTGGTCACCTTCTGCGCGTCGCTCGAGCTCGCCTTGGCGATGCCAAAGTCCACGACCTTGGTCACGTCGGACCCATTGCGGTCCTTGGTGATCATGATGTTGTCGGGCTTCAAGTCACGATGCACGATGCCGTAGTCGTGCGCGACCTGCAGCGCATCGGCGGCCTGGTGCACGATGCTCGCCGCGCGCTGCGCGGGCAGCGCGCCGTTTTCCTCGATGAGGGCGGTGAGCGACTTCCCCTCGATGAACTCCATCGCGAGGTAGATCAGCCCCTCAGTCGTTTCGCCGAAGTCGTAGATCGCGCAGATGTTCGGATGGTTCAGCCGGCTCGCGTTCGAAGCTTCACGGTTGAACCGGGCAATCGCGTCGGCATCCTGGTGCATGCCGGGGTTCATCACCTTGATCGCGCTCTTGCGCCCCATCTTCACGTGCTCGGCCAGATACACGGCGCCCATGCCGCCTTCGCCGAGCTTCTTGATCACGTGGTAGCGATCGGCGATGACCGTGCCGACCAAGTCGTTCTGCTTGGACTGCGAGCGGAGTGCGGACCCGTCACGCGGGCAGAACCGCTCCGACATCGGGTATTCGGTGCCGCACGTCGGGCAGACCTTCTGTTCGCTCACAGGCTCTCCACGCGCAGCATCTGGTCACCGAGCAGGATGCGACTTCCCTTGTTGAGCTGTCGCTCGCCGCGCACCGCGATGGCCACGCCGTTCCGGCTGCCCGCGTCCTGCGCGTAGAAGTCGGAGTCCTGCGAGTTCACTTCCGCGTGCCGGCCGCTCATGGTCTGGTCGTACGGAAAGACCCAGTCCCCATGCTCGCGCCCGAGACGCACGTTGCGCCCCGGCGAGAGGTGCAGCGTGTCGCGCACGGAACCGTCGCCACGCAGCTGCGCGAGCACGGCCACGTCGGCGTTCGGAATGAGCGAACCCAGGCGACGCGTCTGGTCGGCCTCTGGCGGATGCGGGCCCGGGTAGCCGAGCCGGCGGAAGCGCAGCAATTGCGATCCGACGAGCATCACGTCGCCGTCCATCAAGCGGTGCGGCGCGTCGATGAAGACCCACGTCGCGTTGCGCGAGCCCAAGTCGCGTACAAACAGCTTGCCGTCGCGATGCGAGATCTGCGCGTGCAGCGGCGAGAGGAACACATCTTCGCTGAAGCGGATGTCGCCGTCATTGCGGCCGAGCGACGTCTCGGGACGGTCGAGAGTGAAGGTCTGCATCACCTCACCGTCTTCGGCCAGCAGCGCAAGCTTGGGGCCGGCGGAAGTGGCGCGCGCGGAGAACACGGCAGTCGAGCCGCCGACAGTGGCCGCGCTGTCGATCGGCGCGTCGGTCTTGGTGCCGCAGCGAGCGCAGAACTTGTCACCCATGCGGTAGCCCGAGCCGCACACCTTGCACGAAGGGCCACTCTGCAGGTTGAAGCCGGTCGGCTTGCCGCAGAGGGGGCAGAACGGCAGCGTGGCGCCGACGAGGCGCGCGCACGACGGACAGGTGGAGGTGGCGCCCGAGGGGCGCGAGGGCGCCATGACCTGCGCACCGCCGGCTGGCGACATCCCGCGCACAGCAGGAATGACCCGAGCCACTGACGGAGTCAGCGCCTTGCCACAGTCCTGGCAATGCTTCGACTCAGCTTCATTCTGAGCGCCGCAGAAGGCACAGGTCAGCAAGCGGTTTGGCCTCGGGACACAGAGCGCGCGGGGACGTTGGGCGAATATAGGAATCGGGGCGGGGGGCGGCAACGCAAGTCCGTGCGGCGTGGGAGGCTAACTGCCCTCGGTCGCCCTTCGTGGTGCGCGTCCCGCCGCCGCTTTAGAATGACAGCATGCGTCTATTTGGACGGTACGGAATAGGATTGGTCACAATTGTGACCGCCTGCGGCGGCACTCCCACTCCAGCCGCACTGCCAGCCCCCGCGCCCGCTCCCGGGGGGGTGGTACGGGTGCCGGACCCCAAGGTGGAGGAGGTGCCGGTGGTGCCGCCGCCACTGCCGGCCATTCCGAAGGTCACCGGTGCGCTGCAGCTCCGGGTGACCTACCCCAGCGCGAATCAGCAACTCACGGCGCGCGACTCGAACTTTTTGTTCGGTTCCGTGGGAAACGGTGACGCCCAGCTCTGGATCAACGACCAGCCGGTGCGCGTCGAGCCCAACGGCGCCTTCATTGGATGGATGCCCGTGCCGCCGGGAACGCCCGCACGCACGGGCAACCCGACCGCGTCGTACCGCCTCATGGCCGTGCTGGGCGTTGATACAGCGCGCCTCGTGTTGCCGGTCAAAATCCCGTCGCCGCGCGTCGAACTGAGCAACTCCGGCAAGCTCGAGATCGATGCAGGCTCGGTGAGTCCGCGCGGAACGCTGCAGTTGCCGGGCACCGAGCCTGTGACCGTGCGCATGCGCGCGCCCACCAACGCGAACGTCTTCGTGCGCGACTCGGCCGGCACCGCGCACCCGCTCCGCAATGGCGGTGTGATTGGAGCGCTGCGCGGTATCGCCGGGTTCGACAGCACGGCGTGGGCCGGTGACGTACCAGCGCGCGCGCTCGCCTCGGCCAAGGCGCGACTGGTCGTGTCGCGCAATGGTGATTCCGTTTCCGTGCCGCTCGCGACCGTGAAGGTCGTGAACGACGACGACTTCCAGCTGGGGGCGCTCAAGGCCGCGCCCGGCATCGGTGGCGACACCGATGCCGCGATCGTGGGCCGCCCCACGCCGGGCGGTACGTATCGCTGGTTGCTCATGCCGGGCACGGTGCTGCCGATGAGCGGGCGCAACGGCAGCGCGGTGCGCGTGCGGCTCGACAAGCAGCTCGACATCTGGGTGGATGACGCCGACATCACCCCGCTACCAGGTGGCTCGGCGTTTCCGCGACGTGCAACGGGGACGATTCGCGCGCGCGCAGACGCCGGGTGGGTCGACGTCGCGGTACAGGTGGGGGATCGGCCGGCGTATCTGGTTACGGAAGACAATCGGCAGCTGGTGCTCACCCTCTATGGCGTCGTGGGCGCGAGCGAGAACGTGATTGTGCCGGGTGGCGATGCGCTGCTCAAGGCGGTGCGGTTCGAGCAGGTGGCGAGCGATCGCACGCGCATCGTGATCGACTTGCACGATGATCCCTACGGGTATCAGGTGCTGTGGACCGGCACGTCGCTGGTGCTGCGCATCCGGCGGTGGCCGACCG
>JAYTVE010000452.1:0-3835 GCA_043744185.1 Gemmatimonadota bacterium
CAGGGAGAGCACGGCGCCGATCGCAATCAGCAGCGCTGACAGGATGGCCACGTTGAACGGTGGCGCCGCGGCCACCTCGGGCTTTCTCAGTCCGATCGAGCGCCCGAGGACAAGAAACAAGATGACCGGAATGAGCAGCGAGCCCACGAGCCCCATCGGCTCGCGCGCAAAGACCTTGGCCTCGACCCACGTCAGCTTCCAGAAACCCTTGAGCATCGTGGTCAATCCCTCAGGGCGCGGCCGGTGAGTGTCAGGAACACATCTTCCAGCGTCGGCAGCTCGGTGCGGAAGCCGCGCACGCGCAGCCCCTCGCGCGCCACCAGCGCGATCACGTTCGTCACGAAGTCATCACCCGTGCCCGTGAGCGTGAGTGTGGCGCCGTTGCGCGCGGTTGAGGTCAGGCCGCCGACGTTCGCCAGGTGCGCATCGTCCACCGGATCGTCGCTCGTGAACACCACGCTGTGCTCGGGGCAGTGCGTACGCACGAGCGCCTCGGGGGTGCCCACCTCGATGACGCGTCCGTGATCCATGATCGCCACGCGATCGCACAACCGCTCGGCTTCCTCCATCAAGTGCGTGGTGAGGAACACCGTCGTGCCGCGCGCACGGATGCCCAGCACCAGCTCCCAGATGGCGCGCCGCGCCTGCGGGTCGAGTCCGGTGGTGAGTTCATCGAGAAACACCAGCTCGGGCTCGTGAATGAGCGCCAGCGCGATGAACAACCGCTGCTTCTGGCCGCCGGAAAGCGTCATGAACCAGGCGTTGCGCTTCTCGTCGAGGCCGAGCTGCGTCAGCAACGCATCGGCGTCCACCGAGCCGCCATAAAGCGATGACCACAAGTCCACCGCTTCCCACACCTTGATGCGCTTCTGCAGGTGTGCTTCCTGATGCTGCACGCCAATCCGCAGGCGCAACGCCACGGAATCCTTCTGCGGGTCGAGTCCGAGCACGCGAATCGTGCCGCCATCGTGGCGGCGCGATCCCTGCAGGCATTCCATGGTCGTGGTCTTGCCGGCGCCGTTGGGGCCGAGCAGGCCGAAGATCTCGCCCGGCTGCACGTCGAGCGTGACGTCGCGTACGGCAATGGTGGCGCCGTAGCGCTTCTGCAACTGCTGCACGGAGATGACGGGGGCGCTCACGTCATCTCCGTACGGGCCGGTGCGCGGGAAGTTGCGATGCGCACCGGCGTCGTCGTCGTGCTATCGGCTGGCCGAGGCCAGATCGCGAAGCGCACCGGCCAGCGTGCGCACCTTGGCGCCGTCCTGCGCGGACCCGACATCACCATCCACCTGTGCCGCGAGCGCCGTCAGCGCCGCCGCACGCGCGGCCCCCGTCGCCTGCTCGGCGGCGGTGAGTGCACCGCGAATGGCGTCGATGCGGCCGCCGCCGAGCCCCTTGAGGCGCTCGAGCTGGTCCACGTACGAACGTGCCACCGCAAACGAGGCCGCCCACACGAACTTGGGCTGACCCTGCGCATTCAAGTAGTCGAGATGTACGCTCTTGGCCGCGTCGATCTCGTTCTGCGTCATCCACGCGCTCGGCGTGAGCTCGAAGATGTCGAGGCCGCGCGCGATCTCGGAGCTCACCATCACGCCGTTGTACCAGTACACGGACCAGGTACCGCCGTTGCCCATGCGGGTGGAGTCCACGGGGCCGCGATCATGGAACGCGATCTCGCGCGGGTGGCTCGCATCGGTCCAGTCGAAGATCGACACGCCGCCCTGATACCACGACTGCACCATGATGTCGCGCCCCGGCACCGGAATGAGCGAGCCGTTGTGCGCCACGCAGTTCTCGAACGAGGTCTGCGGCGCCATCATCTTGTAGTAGCTCTTGAACGTGAGCTTGCCGTTCTCGAGCGTGAAGAGCGCATCCGCGCCCCACTCCTTGGGGTCCGACGCGCGGCACTTGGGGCCGCCACCGCCGCCCCACTCATCCGTGAACAGCACCTTGGTGCCGTCGTTGTTGAACGTGGCCGAGTGCCAGTACGAGAAGTTCGAGTCGGAGACGGCGGCAAGGCGCTTCGGGTTGGCCGGGTCGGAGATGTCGAGAATCAACCCGTAGCCCTCGCAGGCGCCGCCAGCCAGACCGATGCCGGGAAAGAGCGTGATGTCGTGGCACTGCGTGGGGCCGGGCCGCGGACCCTTCTCGTTGGGATCGACGCCGAAGCGCTTCTCGACGATGGACTGCACGCTCGCACGGAGCGTGGCGCTGTCCGCTGCAGTGGCTGCCGTGCGGCCGGCACCACCACGCGCCTTGACCACGCTGTCGAGCAGCATGCCCGCGAACTGGTCGGGCAGGATGAACGACTCGTTCTCGATGGCCACGACGAACGCGCCACGCGCCTTGGCCTTGTTCACCTCGGCGATGTCATCCGGCGCCTGGCCGTGGTGCGGCGGGCCGATGAGGTCGTTGAAGATGCGCGGCGAACTCACGATGCGCGCCTGCTCAGGGTGCGCGAGCGGAATCTTGATGACTTCGATGCGGAAGAGCGCCGAGTTGGGGTTCTTGTCGGGGGTGGCGCTCACGCAGCCGGGCAGTTCGCCCTCGGGGCGCACGCCGGAGGAACCGGAGATGTAGACGTAGATGTTTTCCGGATCCTTCGGGTCCACGAGCATCGAGTGCGTGTGCGAGCCGCGACACGTCTGCACGTTGCCGACGTTGCGCGGGTTCTTGATGTCGGTGATGTCGAAGATGCGCACGCCGCGGAGGCGCTCGCCGCTGACCGCCTGCTTGACGCCCTGCGCGCCGCAGTCGATGCGGCCCGTGAGGCCCTCACCGGAAACGATGAGCAGATTCTTGTAGACGGACACGTCCGACTGCGAGGCCGGGCACACATACGCCGTGACGACCGATGGCTTGGTTGGATCGGCGATGTCCCAGATCTGGTAGCCGTTGTAGTTGCCCTGGATGACGTACGTGCCCTTGAACGCGAGATCGGAGTTGGTGATGCCGGCGAAGGTGGGCGGCGGCGGCGTCTTGCTCACGACGCGCAGGTTCCACGCCGCTTCTTCGGCGTTCATGAGGCCGGCCTTGAGGCCGACGCGCGGATCGGGTGAGGGCGGGCCGAAGCTGTCAGCGGACGAGCCTCGCATGCTGGCGCATGCACTGGCGAGCAGCAGCGTGGCCGCGAGCGTGACGGCGCGGGTGGTCGAGTGAACTACCTGAGCGGACATGGGGGGGACCTGTGGGGGACGAGGTCGAACGGAAGCGGACAGCGAGCGTGGTGCGAGCGATCAGCGCGCGGAGAAGAGGGCGAGCATGCGCTCCATGCGTGCGATCTCGGTTGCCTGATCGACCTGCACGTCGGAGGCAAACTTGAAGACGAGTTCGTCCTGCGCGGCGCCGTCGGTCTTGAAGAGGTCGAGCACCATCGAGACCGCGCCCTTGTGGTGCTGGATCATGTAGGTCAGAAAGAGCCGGTCGAACTCTGCGCCGCGCGCGGCGGCCAATTGCGCGAGCTGCGCGTCGGTGAGCATGCCGGGCATGAGGGCGTGGTTCATGCCCGCCATGTCGTGGTTCATGCCGGCCATGTCGTGGCTCACGGCAGTCGGTGCGGTGGTGGCGCCTGCAGGCGGCACCGTCGGCACCGGCTGGCCGCGGTCGCGGAGCCAGGTCTGCATGAGCGCAATCTCGTCCTTCTGCGCATTGATGATGCGCGAGGCGAGGGTGCGCACACTCGCGCTGGCGTCGTTGGACGGTGCATACGCCGACATCACCAGTGCCTGCGCGTGGTGGCCGATCATGCCGCTCATGAAGCGCACGTCGGCGGGTGAAATGAGGCGGCGCAGGCTGTCGTTGCGCGCGCGCACGAGGGCGTCGTAGTCGACGCCGG